>NZ_JBFABE010000013.1:0-153614 GCF_040640155.1 Streptosporangium sp. NPDC023615 | reverse complement strand
CGCTCGCTGGTGACGAAGCCCGGCACCTCGGCGTTGGTCGAGTCGGACATCAGCATGACCCGGTGTCAGCGGCCCCCGCCGGCGCGGCGCTTGGTCCAGACGTCCAGGGCCACGGCGGCGAGCAGGACCAGGCCCTTGAAGAGCATGACCCGCTCGCTGGGCGCGCCGATCAGCGACATGCCGTTGTTGATCACGGCCATGATGAGGCCGCCGGTCAGGGCGCCGACCACCCTGCCCACCCCGCCCTGGACGGCGGCGCCGCCGATGAACGCGGCCGCGATGGCGTCCAGCTCGAAGTTGCCGCCCGCGGTCGGACCGGCCTGGTTCAGCCGCCCGGCGAAGATGATCCCGGCGAGCGCGGCGAGCACCCCCATGTTGACGAAGATCCAGAAGGTGACGGACTTGACCTTGATGCCGGACAGGCTCGCCGCGTTCAGGTTGCCGCCGATGGCGTAGATGTGACGGCCGAACACGGCGCGGTTGGTCATCAGCGTGTAGCCCAGCACCAGGAGGGCCAGCAGAACCAGCACCCAGGGCAGGTTCTTGAACCGGGCGAGCTGGACGAGGACCACCATCACCACCGCGGCGGCGGCACCGATCTTCAGCAGGAACAGCGGCAGCGCGTCGACCTTCTGCCGGTAGCCCAGCCGGGCCTGGCGGGCCCGCCACTGGGTCAGGGCCAGCCCGCCCACCACGACCAGGCCGACCAGCAGCGTCAGCAGGTCGGCGCCGCCGAGCGGGCCCAGGCCGATGTTGCCGAGGTAGCCGGGCACGAAGCCGTTGGCCAGGGTCCGCACCTCGTCGGGGAAGGGGCCGATGCCCTGGTTGCCGAGCACGGTCAGGGTCAGCGCCCTGAAGATCAGCATTCCGGCCAGGGTGACGATGAACGCCGGGATGCCGAAGTAGGCGATCCAGTAGCCCTGCCAGGCCCCGATCAGCGCGCCGGCGATCAGCGTGACGAGGATCGCCAGCGGCCACGCCACGTCCATGTCGACCATGAGCACCGCCGCGATCGCGCCGGTGAGCCCCACCACCGATCCGACCGAGAGGTCGATGTGACCGGCGATGATGATCAGGATCATGCCGATCGCCAGGATCAGGATGTAGGAGTTCTGCACCACGATGTTGGAGATGTTCTGCGGGCTGAGCAGCTCACCGTCGGTCAGGACGGAGAACAGCACGATGATCAGTGCGAAGGCGATGTAGATGCCGCTCTGCCGCAGGTTGACCGAGAACCGGCCGGCCGGTGTCTTGGCGGGCACCAGGGGAAGGCCGCCGGTCGGTGGCGCGGTTTCTGTCGGGACCTTGCCGCTGCTCATCGTGTTCCCCTATTCCTTTTCCTTGGTCATGAACTGCATGAGCCGCTCCGGGGTGGCCTCCGCGCGGGAGACCTCGCCGGTGATGCGACCGGCCGACATGGCGTAGACGCGGTCACAGACGCCCAGCAGCTCGGGAAGCTCCGAGGAGATGACCAGAACGGCCTTTCCCTGGTCGGCGAGCCGGTTGATGATCGAGTAGATCTCGTACTTGGCACCCACGTCGATGCCGCGGGTCGGCTCGTCGAGGATCAGCACGTCGGCGTCGGTGAAGATCCACTTCGACAGCACGACCTTCTGCTGGTTGCCGCCGCTCAGCTTCCCGGTGACCGACAGCACGCTGGGAGCCTTGATGTTCATGCTCTCCCGGTAGCCGTCGGCGACCTCGTACTCCCTGTTGTCGTCCACCCAGCCGCGCCTGGCGAGCTTGCCCAGCGCCGCGGCCGAGACGTTGCGCTTGATGTCGTCGATCAGGTTCAGCCCGTAGCGCTTGCGGTCCTCGGTGGCGTACGCGATGCCGTGGGCGATCGCCTCGCCGACCGTGCGGAGCCTGATCTCCCGCCCGTTCTTGTAGGCGCGGCCGGAGATGTTCACGCCGTAGCTGCGGCCGAACACGCTCATCGCCAGCTCGGTGCGGCCGGCGCCCATGAGCCCGGCCAGGCCGACGATCTCGCCGCGCCGCAGCGTCAGGCCGGCGCGGTCGACCACGACGCGGTCGGGGTCGACGGGGCTGTGCACGGTCCAGTCCTCGATCCGCAGCACCTCCTCGCCGATGTCCGGCTCGTGCGGCGGGAAGCGGTGCTCCAGGTCGCGGCCGACCATGCCGGAGATGATGCGGTCCTCGCTGATGTCGTCGCCGCGCATGTCCAGGGTCTCGATCGTCCGCCCGTCCCGCAGGATCGTGGTGGTGTCGGCGATGGCCCGGATCTCGTTCAGCTTGTGCGAGATGATCACCGAGGTGATGCCCTCGTCGCGCAGCCCGCGCAGCAGGTCGAGCAGGTGCGCGGAGTCCTCGTCGTTGAGCGAGGCGGTCGGCTCGTCGAGGATGAGCAGCCGCACCCGCTTGGAGAGCGCCTTGGCGATCTCCACGAGCTGCTGCTTGCCCACCCCGATGTCCATCGCGAGCGTCGTCGGGTTCTCCCGGAGCCCGACGCGCTCCAGCAGCTCTGCGGCCTCGGCGTTGGTCCGGTTCCAGTCGATCAGGCCCCGGGTCGTCCGCTCGTTGCCGAGGAAGATGTTCTCCGCGATCGACAGGTACGGGCTGAGCGCCAGCTCCTGATGGATGATCACGATGCCGAGCTTCTCGCTGTCCCTGATGTCGGAGAAGCGGCACTGCTCGCCCTCGAAGAGGATCTCTCCCTCGTACGAGCCGTGCGGGTACACGCCTGAGAGGACCTTCATCAGCGTCGACTTGCCGGCGCCGTTCTCCCCGCAGATCGCGTGTATCTCGCCCCTGCGGACGGCCAGGTTGACGTCCTGCAGGGCTTTGACGCCCGGGAACGTCTTGGTGATCCCGCGCATCCGGAGTATGTCGTCGGTCATGCCGCCCGCCTTCGCAAGGTCCCCTCCGTCTTTCGAGCATCCGGCCGGCGGCGACGGAAGGGTCGCCGCCGGCCGGGTGTGCCGTCCGCCGTCGTGCCGATCTGGTCCTACTTGAGCTGGTCCTCGGTGTAGTAGCCGGAGTCGACGAGGACCTTCTTGTAGTTGTCCTTGTACACGATCACCGACTCCAGCAGGTTGGAGGGGACGACCTTGTTGCCGTTGTCGTAGTCCTTGGTGTTGTTCACCTCGGGCTTGCCGCCCTTGAGCAGGGCGTCGGCCATCTCGACGGTGACCGCGGCGAGCTGGCGGGTGTCCTTGTAGATCGTCGCGTACTGCTCACCGGCGATGATCGACTTGACCGAGGCGACCTCGCCGTCCTGGCCGGTCACGATCGGGTAGGGCTGGCCGGAGGTGCCGTAGCCGCTGCTCTTGAGCGCCGACAGGATGCCGATGGACAGGCCGTCGTACGGGGAGAGCACGCCCTGGACCTTGGTGTCGCCGGAGTAGTACTTGGTGATCAGGTCCTCCATGCGCTTCTGCGCGGTGGCCGGGTCCCAGCGCAGGATCGCGACGGTCTTGAAGTCGGTCTGCTTGCTCTTGACGACCAGGGTGCCGTTGTCGATGTACGGCTTGAGGGTGTCCATCGCGCCGTTGTAGAAGAACGTGGCGTTGTTGTCGTCGGGCGAGCCGGCGAAGATCTCGACGTTGAACGGGCCCTTGGCGTCGCCGTCGGAGCCGTCCTCCTTCTTCAGCTTGAGGCCGACCAGCAGCGAGGTCGCCTGCTGCACGCCGACCTTGTAGTTGTCGAAGGTGGCGTAGTAGTCGACGTTCGGCGAGTTGCGGATCAGCCGGTCGTAGGCGATCACCGGGATCTTCTTGTCGGCGGCCTGCTGGAGCTGGGTGGTGAGCGCGGTGCCGTCGATCGAGGCGACGATCAGCAGCTTGGCGCCGCGGGTGATCTGGTTCTCGATCTGGCTGGCCTGGGTGGGGATGTCGTTCTCGGCGTACTGGAGGTCGACCTTGTAGCCCAGCTTCTCCAGGGCGCCCTTGACGTTGTCACCGTCGTGGATCCAGCGCTCGGACGACTTGGTGGGCATCGTCACCCCGACCAGGGTGTCGGCGGGCGCGGCCGAGGCCTCGCTCGTCGCGCCCTGCTCCGAGGTCTTGACGGTGGAGCCACAGGCCGTCACCCCCATGGCAAGGGCCAGGCTCACCGCCGCGGTGGCCAGCTTCGCGAACTTCATCGCATACCTCCAGTAGGGGGAATTCTCGGGGGGAGATGTGAGCGCTAACAAAAGGGTATGGGTCAGTTAAGGCTGAGATGACCGTGACGTCAAGGGGGTGTTACCAAAGATCTTCACGTGACCTGACCGTAACGCGGGAGACGCTTGACGCGGGGCGTTGTTAACGCTCACAGTCTGTCCCAAGCCATCAGAAGGAGCCGACCGTGAACGCGAACCGCGACCGCCGTCCACCGGTGATGGCGGATGTCGCGACGAAGGCGGGGGTCTCCCACCAGACGGTCTCCCGCGTTCTCAACGATCACCCCAACGTGCGCGCCGAGACCCGGGCCCGCGTCCTGGAGGCGATCCACGAGCTCGGCTACCGGCGCAACATGGTCGCCCGGGCCCTGGTCACCCGCCACACCCGCACCCTGGGCGTGGTGAGCTTCGACACGACCCTCTACGGCCCGGCGAGCATGGTCTACGGCATCGAGCAGGCGGCCAGGGCGGCAGGTTACTTCGTCAGCATGGTCAGCCTCAAGACCATCGACACCGCGGGCGTACGCGACGCGCTCGGCTACCTCGCCGAGCAGGGCGTCGACGGGATCGTCGTCGTCGCGCCGCAGCGCTCGGCCGCCCCGGCACTGGCCGACGCGATCACCGACATCCCCGTGGTCGCCGTCGAGGGCGGCCACGACGGCGACGTCTCGGTGGTCAGCGTCGACCAGGTGGAGGGCGCCCGCCTGGCCGTGCGGCACCTGCTCGACCTGGGCCACGAGACCGTCTGGCACATCGCGGGACCGCCGGACTGGCTGGAGGTCGAGGGGCGCCGGGAGGGCTGGCGCGACGCGCTGGAAGGCGCCGGCCGCCCCGTCCCCGAGGCGCTGCCCGGCGACTGGAGCCCGCGCTCGGGCTACCGGGCCGGTCTGCGCCTGGCGGCGACGCCCGGTGTCACCGCGGTGTTCGTCGCCAACGACCAGATGGCCCTGGGGGCGCTGCGCGCCTTCGCCGAGCGGGGCGTGCGGGTGCCCGAGCAGATCAGCGTCGTGGGGTTCGACGACATCCCCGAGTCGGAGTTCTTCACGCCCCCGCTCACCACGATCCGGCAGGACTTCGGGGCGGTCGGCAGGCACAGCATCGAGGTGCTGCTCAGGCGGCTCGGGGCGGGAGCGGAATGGTCCCGCGAACGGCACGTCGTCCCGCCCAGGTTCGTCGCCAGAGCCAGCACCGCGCCCCCCGGCGGGTGACACGGACCCGGCCCGCACGCCCCGTCACGCCCCCGCCGCAGAACCGTCCCCGTCCCGTCACCGACCCGTCCACCCCCGGCCACCGACCCGGCGAGCCACCGACCCGGCGAGTCGCCCCCCGCGGGCCGCCCGCCCCCCGAGAGCAAGAGGAACGTCGTATGGCAGCACCCGATCCGATCCTGCGCATGACCGGCATCAGCAAGCAGTTCCCCGGCGTCAAGGCGCTGGACGGCGTGGACTTCCGGCTCCTGCCGGGCGAGGTGCACGCGCTGATGGGAGAGAACGGCGCCGGGAAGTCCACTCTGATCAAGGTCCTCACCGGCGTGCACGACATCGACGCCGGCCGGATCGAGCTGGCCGGCGCGCCCGTCTCCTTCGCGGGCCCCCTGGAGGCGCAGCGGGCAGGCATCAGCACGGTCTACCAGGAGGTCAACCTCTGCCCGAACCTCTCGGTGGCCGAGAACATCTTCATCGGGCGTGAGCCGCGCCGCCTGGGCCGCATCCGCTGGGGCGAGATGCGCGCCCGCGCCGCCGCGCTGCTCGAACGCCTGGAGCTGGACCTGGACGTCAACGCGCCGCTGTCGTCCTACTCGGCGGCCGTGCAGCAGATGGTGGCGATCGCGCGCGCGGTCGACATCTCCGCGAGCGTGCTCATCCTCGACGAGCCCACCTCCAGCCTGGACGCCGGGGAGGTCGCGCAGCTCTTCCGGGTGATGCGCAGGCTCAAGGGCGAGGGGATCGCCATCCTGTTCGTCTCGCACTTCCTGGACCAGATCTACGACATCGCCGACCGCATGACGATCCTGCGCAACGGCCGCCTGGTCGGCGAGTACCTCGTCTCCGAGCTCAGCCAGGTCGAGCTGGTCGGCAAGATGATCGGCCAGGAGCTCGCCGACCTGGAACGCCTTGACGACAAGCCCAAGGACCTCTCCCCGGACGCCAAGGCCGTCGTCGAGACACGCGAGCTCGGCCGGACCGGGGCCGTGGAGCCGTTCACCCTCACCATCCACGAGGGCGAGGTGCTGGGACTGGCCGGGCTGCTCGGCTCGGGCCGCACCGAGATCGCCCGCCTGCTCTTCGGCGCCGACCACGCCGGCACCGGCGAGGTCGTCGTCGACGGGACGCCGGTCTCGATGCGCACCCCGCGCGCGGCCACGAACCACAAGATCGCCTTCTGCCCGGAGAACCGGCGCACCGAGGGCCTGATCGCCGACCTCACCGTGCGGGAGAACATCATCCTCGCCCTGCAGGCGGCGCGCGGCTGGGCCAGGCCCGTGCCGCGCCGCCGCCAGGACGAGCTGGTGGAGAAGTACATCTCCGCCCTGAGGATCACCCCGCCCAACCCCGAACAGCTCGTCCGCAACCTCAGCGGCGGCAACCAGCAGAAGGTGCTGCTGGCCCGCTGGCTCATCGTCGAGCCGCGCCTGCTCATCCTGGACGAGCCGACCCGCGGCATCGACGTCGGGGCCAAGGCGGAGATCCAGCGGCTGGTCGCCTCCCTGTCCGACGGGGGCATGGCCGTGCTGTTCATCTCCGCCGAGCTGGAGGAGGTCCTGCGCCTCAGCCACCGGGTCGGCGTGCTGCGCGACCGGCACCTGGTGGCGCAGCTTCCCAACGACGACGCCCTCACCACGGACGTACTGATGCAGACGATCGCGAGCGGAGCCCGCACATGAACCAGGTGATCCGGCACCGCCTCTTCTGGCCGGCCCTCATCCTCGTGCTGCTGCTGGCCGTCAACGTCGTCTTCACCGACGGCTTCCTGTCGGTGGAGATGAAGAACGGTCACCTCTACGGCAGCCTCATCGACATCATCCGCTTCGGCGCCCCCCTGATCCTGGTCGCGATCGGCATGACGCTCGTCATCGCCACCGGCGGCATCGACCTGTCGGTCGGCTCGGTGGTGGCCATCTCCGGGGCGCTGGCCTGCCTGCAGATCAGCGGGCTGGAAGACCAGAACGCCGTCGGCGGCGTCCTGGCCGCGATCGGCATGGCACTGGCGCTCTCCCTGGTCCTGGGGATCTGGAACGGCTTCCTGGTCGCCGGCATCGGCATCCAGCCGATCATCGCGACGCTGATCCTGATGGTCGCCGGCCGCGGGGTCGCCCAGCTCATCACCGACGGCCAGATCATCACGATCAACAGCACCCCGTACAAGCTCATCGGCGGCGGGTACTGGCTGACCGTGCCGTTCGGCATCCTGATCGTGCTGGCCGTGCTCGCGGTCACCGCGTTCCTCACCCGGCGCCTGGCGCTCGGGGTGCTGATCGAGTCCGTCGGCGGCAACGCCGAGGCCAGCCGCCTGGCGGGCATCCGCTCCCGGGGCCTGATCATCCTGGTCTACGCCTTCTGCGGGCTGTGCGCCGGCATCGCCGGACTGATGATCAGCTCCAACGTCTCCAGCGCGGACGGCAACGCCGCCGGCCTGTGGATCGAGCTCGACGCGATCCTCGCCGTCGTGATCGGCGGCACCTCACTGGTCGGCGGGCGCTTCTCGCTCGGCGGCACCGTGCTCGGCGCGCTGATCATCCAGACGCTGACCACCACGATCTACTCCATCGGCGTGCCGCCGGAGACGACGCTGCTGTTCAAGGCGGTCGTCATCATCCTGGTGTGCCTGCTGCAGTCGCCCACCTTCCGGGAGAAGGTGTTCCGCCGCAGGGAACGCGGCCGGCCCGCCGCGCCCTCCGGTACCGATACGAAGGTGAGGATCCCGGCATGACCACCCCCAGCCTGCTCTCCCTGAACCGCCCGTTCCCGCGGGCGTACGTGCCGGTGCTGGTGACCGCCGGCCTGTTCCTGGCGATGTTCACGGCCGGCGGCCTGCGCTACGAGGGCTTCGCCTCCGGCCAGGTGGTGCTCAACGTCTTCGTCGACAACGCGTTCCTGCTGGTCCTGGCGGTCGGCATGACGTTCGTCATCCTCACCGGCGGCATCGACCTGTCGGTGGGGGCGGTGGCCGCGCTCGCCACGATGGTCTCGGCGAGCCTGGTGACGGACAAGGGCTGGTCCCCGCTGGTGGTCATCCCGCTGGTGCTGCTGATCGGCGCGGTGCTCGGCCTGGCCATGGGCTGCGTGATCCAGTACTTCGACATCCAGCCGTTCATCGTGACGCTGGCCGGCATGTTCCTGGCCCGCGGGCTGTGCTACGTCATCGGCACCGAGTCGATCTCCATCACCGACCCCACCTACACCACCCTGGCCCAGACCAGGATCGACCTGTTCGACGGTGCGTTCATCTCGCCGAGCGTGATCGTGGCGGTCGTGGTGATCATCGTCGCGGCCTACGTGCTGCAGTACACCAGGCTGGGGCGTAACGTGTACGCGACCGGCGGCAGCGAGCAGTCGGCGCTGCTCATGGGACTGCCGGTGGCCCGAACGAAGATCACCGTCTACACGATCAGCGGCTTCTGCTCGGCGCTGGGCGGGGTGCTGATGTCGTTCTACATGCTGTCCGGCAACCCGCTGCACGCGGTCGGCATGGAGCTGGACGCGATCGCCGCGGTGGTGATCGGCGGCACCCTGCTGACCGGCGGGTCGGGCTACCTGATCGGCACCGTGCTGGGGGTGCTCATCCTCGGGCTGATCCAGACGATCATCAGTTTCGAGGGGACCCTCAGTCCCTGGTGGACCAGGATCGTCATCGGCCTGCTGCTCTTCGCCTTCATCCTGCTGCAGCGCCTCGGCGTGATACGCCGTACCTGAACCAGCGGCTCGGGCGCGAGGCGCCGTCCCCGGAACCGCCGGCCCGGGGACGGCGTCCCACGTCCGGGCCCGCGGCTCCGGTACGGCGGGCCGCGCCGGAGTCTCGTCCACGGAGGTCCTGTATGTCCAGGGAGGGCATGTGAACGCTAACAACGATCGTTACGTGGTCGGGGTCGACTTCGGCACGCTGTCGGGCCGCGCCGTGGTGGTGCGGGTGAGCGACGGCGCCGAGGTCGGCTCCGCCGTGCACGAGTACGCCCACCGGGTGATCGAGGACCGGCTGCCGGAGGGCGGCACGCCCCTGGGCCCGGACTGGGCGCTGCAGTCCCCCGAGGACTGGCGGGAGGTACTGCGCTCGGCGGTGCCGCAGGCGGTGGCCGCGGCCGGCGTCTCCCCGTCCCAGATCATCGGCCTGGGCACCGACTTCACCGCCTGCACCGTGCTGCCGGCCACCGCCGACGGCACCCCGCTGTGCGAGCTGGAGGAGTTCGCCGGCCGGCCGCACGCCTGGCCCAAGCTGTGGAAGCACCACTCGGCGCAGCCGCACGCCGACCGGATCAACGCCCTCGCCGCCCGCAGGGGGGAGGCGTGGCTGCCCCGCTACGGCGGGAAGATCTCCTCGGAGTGGTCGTTCGCCAAGGGCCTGCAGGTGCTCGAGGAGGACCCGGAGGTCTACGCCCGCGCCGAGCGCTGGATCGAGGCCGCCGACTGGATCGTCTGGGAGCTCACCGGTGTGGAGACCCGCAACGTCTGCACCGCCGGCTACAAGGCCATCCGCCAGGACGGGGAGTACCCGTCGGCGGAGTTCCTCGCCGAGCTCGACCCGCGCTTCGTCGACTTCACCGCCAAGCTCGGCGGCGAGCCGTCGCCGCTCGGCGGGCTCGCGGGCCGGCTGAGCGCCCGCGCCGCGGAGTGGACCAAGCTGCTGGAGCGGACCGCGATCTCGGTCGGCAACGTGGACGCCCACGTCACCTCCGCCGCCGCCGACGCGGTGCGCCCCGGCCAGATGGTCGCCATCATGGGCACCTCCACCTGTCACGTCATGCCCTCGGACGCCCTGGCCGAGGTGCCCGGCATGTGCGGGGTGGTGCGCGACGGCATCGTGCCGGGGCTGTGGGGGTACGAGGCCGGGCAGTCCGGCGTCGGCGACATCTTCGGCTGGTTCGTCGAGACCTCGGTGCCCGGCTCCTACGAGCGTGAGGCCGAGCGGCGCGGGATCTCCGTGCACGAGTACCTCACTGAGCTCGCCGCCGCCCAGCCGGTCGGCCGGCACGGCCTGGTGGCGCTCGACTGGCACAACGGCAACCGTTCGGTGCTGGTCGACCACAACCTCTCCGCCGTGGTCGTCGGCCAGACGCTCGCGACCCGCCCCGAGGACACCTACCGCGCGCTGATCGAGGCCACGGCGTTCGGCGCCCGGACGATCGTGGAGACCTTCGAGGCGTCCGGGGTGCCGGTGACCGACTTCGTCGCCGCCGGCGGCCTGATCAAGAACCACTTCCTGATGCAGGTCTACGCGGACGTCCTGCGCCGCCCCATCTCGGTGATCGGCTCCGAACAGGGGTGCGCGCTGGGGTCGGCGATCCACGCCGCCGTCGCCGCCGGGGCCTACCCCGACATCACCGCCGCCTCGGCCGCGATGGGCAGGCGAGGCGAGGCCGTCTACCGGCCCGACCCCGGCCGCGCCGACGCCTACGACCGGCTGTACGCCGAGTACCGGCGCCTGCACGACCACTTCGCCGACGGGGCGATGCTGCACGGCCTGCGGGCCCTGCGCTACGAGGCGAGCCGATCCGACAGCGAGAAGCCCGGCACCGAGAGGCCAGGCGGGGAGAAGGAGGAGGTCGCGTGAGCGGCGCCACGGTGAGGAAACTGCGCGAGACGGTGTGCCGGCTCCACGAGGAGCTGGTCCGCTACGGCCTGGTCGCCTGGACGGCCGGCAACGTCTCCGGCCGCGTGCCGGGCGAGGACCTGTTCGTCATCAAGCCGTCCGGGGTGTCCTACGACGACCTGACCCCGGAGTCGATCGTGGTGTGCGACCTGGACGGCGAGCTGGTCGAGGGCGAGCTGGCGCCGTCCAGCGACACCGCCGCGCACGCCTACGTCTACCGGGCGATGCCGCAGGTGGGCGGCGTGGTGCACACCCACTCCACGTACGCCTCCGCCTGGGCCGCGCGCGGCGAGGCCATCCCGTGCGTGCTGACGGCGATGGCCGACGAGTTCGGCGGCGAGATCCCGGTCGGGCCGTTCGCGCTGATCGGCGGGGACGACATCGGCAAGGGCATCGTCGCCACCCTGGAGGGCCACCGCTCCCCGGCGGTCCTCATGCAGAACCACGGCGTCTTCACCATCGGTGCCGACCCCCGCGCCGCGGTCAAGGCCGCGGTGATGTGCGAGGACGTCGCGCGCACCGTGCACGTGGCCGTCCAGCTCGGCGAGCCTCTGCCGATCGCGCAGGCCGACATCGACCGTTTGTACGACCGCTACCAGAACGTCTACGGGCAAAGGAGTCCGCGTTGACCGTCCACGAGCGTGAGATCTGGTTCCTCACCGGAAGCCAGGGCCTGTACGGAGAGGAGACGCTGGCTCAGGTCGCCGAGCAGTCCCGGCAGATCGCCGAGCAGCTCGGCGAGCGGCTGGCGTTCCGCCTGGTGTGGAAGCCGGTGCTCACCGACGCCGCGGCGATCCGCCGGGTCTGCCTGGAGGCCAACGCGGCAGACGACTGCATCGGGATCATCGCCTGGATGCACACCTTCTCCCCGGCGAAGATGTGGATCGCCGGCCTGGACGCGCTGCGCACCCCGCTGCTGCACCTGCACACCCAGGCCAACGTGGAGCTGCCGTGGGGCTCCATCGACATGGACTTCATGAACCTCAACCAGGCCGCCCACGGCGACCGCGAGTTCGGCTACATCCAGTCCCGGCTGGGCGTGCCGCGCAAGACCGTCGCCGGGCACGTGAGCGACCCGGCCGTGGCCGCCCGCGTCGGCGCGTGGGCGCGGGCCGCGGCCGGCCGCGCCGAGGTGGGCTCGCTGCGGCTGGCCCGCTTCGGCGACAACATGCGCGACGTGGCCGTCACCGAGGGCGACAAGGTCGAGGCGCAGCGGCGCTTCGGCGTCTCGGTCAACACCTACGGCGTCAACGACCTGGTCGCCGCCGTCGACGCCTCCTCCGACGCCGACGTCGACACGCTGACCGCCGAGTACGAGGACAGCTACAAGGTCGCGCCCGAGCTGCGCGCCGGCGGCGAGCGGCACGACGCCCTGCGCTACGCCGCCCGCATCGAGCTGGGGCTGCGGCACTTCCTCACCGAGGGCGGCTTCGGGGCGTTCACCACCAACTTCGAGGACCTGGGCGGGCTGCGCCAGCTCCCGGGCCTGGCCGTGCAGCGCCTGATGGGCGACGGCTACGGCTTCGGCGGCGAGGGCGACTGGAAGACCTCGGTGCTGGTCCGCACGCTCAAGGTGATGTCCACCGGCCTGGAGGGCGGCACGTCCTTCATGGAGGACTACACCTACCACCTGACGCCGGGCGAGGAGGTCATCCTCGGCGCGCACATGCTGGAGGTCTGCCCGACGATCGCCTCCGGGATGCCCTCGTGCGAGATCCACCCGCTGGGCATCGGCGGGCGCGAGGACCCGGTCCGGCTGGTGTTCGACGCCGAGCCCGGCCCGGCCGTGGTGCTCGGCCTGGCCGACATGGGGGACCGGTTCCGGCTCGTGGCCAACGAGATCGACGTGGTCGTCCCGGCCCAGCCGCTGCCCAAGCTGCCCGTGGCCCGCGCGGTGTGGAAGCCCCGCCCCTCGCTGAGCACGTCGGCCGAGGCGTGGCTGACCGCCGGGGGGCCGCACCACACCGTGCTGTCGGCCGCGCTGACCGTCGAGGAGCTCACCGACTTCTCCGACATGCTCGGGGTCGAGCTGCTGGTCATCGACGCCGACACCACCCCCCGCCGGTTCGCCAAGGAGATCCGCTGGAACCAGGCGTACTACCGCCTGGCCCAGGGTCTCTGAGAAGAGGGCGGGGAGCCCGCGAGGGGGGCTTCGCGTTCGTGCGGCCCGGGGTGTGGCACGTTCCGCCCCGGGCCGCCCGCTCGTCCGGGCCGGCGACCCCGCTCGCCTGTCCGGGCCGCATGTACGGGCCGTCCCTCCGGGGCGCCCAAGCCGTCCGTCCCGGTCGTCCGCCAGGGCCGTCCCTCCGGAACCGGACGCCGTGGAAAACGCGCTTTCCCGAAGGCCGGAACCGTCCGCCGTATTATCCGGTGTTTCCGGACGGAAGCCGGAAGAAGGGGTGTCCGATTCCTCTCCGGGCGGCGGAAAGGGTCGTCCTTCCCGGAGGGGGAGCCCGCGCCGAGGGTGAGCGGGCGGCCCACGGGAACGGTTGACCGAAGCGCTTGGGGGCTCGCCCGCGCTCCCGGCGGACCGGCTCCTCACGGGCGGGGCCGCGGTCCCTCGCGTGCAGCGTCCACCCAGGTCAGAGCGGTCAAAAAAATACCACCGCCGGTGTCCCGCCCTGTCCGCCGCGTCGGCCGCGTCGGCCGCGTCGGCCCGTGTCCCGCGCGCGGGCCGGTGCCCGGAGCGGCCCACCAGTCGATTCCCCGAACGGCACGGCGCTTATCTCAACGGCCTTTCAATTGACTTAACGGGCGATATTCGAATTCGTTCCCGCTCTTCTCGCCGTTGACGTTGACGGTGAATATCCGGCTCCTTACCCTCGCCGTGTCCGGCACATCACAAGGGAGTCGTCGATGAAACGCATCCGAAACCTCGCCGCCGCAGCAGCGGCCGTCACGGCGCTCGTTCTCGCGCCGCTCCCCGCCTCGGCGGCCACCACCACGATCCACCGGGACAACGCGGCCGGCGCCGCCTACTCGGGCAACGTCCGCGCCACGCTCATCGCGCCGGTGTCGGTCTCGACCTCCCTCGGCACCGCCACCTGCAACACCGGGACCATCGACTCGACCATCCAGTCCAACGGCACCGCGCTGAACGTCTCCACCTTCAGCTTCAGCAACGTCCCCGGACCGACCTGCCCGAACAGCGCGGGCGGCTCCTCCACCGTCTCCCCGGTCGGGCTCCCCTGGAACGGCGGCAGCGTCGTCCACGGCGCGGTGAGCGGGGGACGGGACGCCGTCCTGACCCTGCAGGGCGTCAAGGTCTCCTCGGTGACCACCGGCTGGTTCGGCACCATCAGCTGCGTCTACCGCGGCTCGGGGCCGGGCAACAGCATCGCCCTGAACGCCTTCAACTCCGACAACGCCGCCCGGCCGGTCCCCGCGGTCGCCCAGGCTCAGGCCAAGGCCACCTCCTACAGCCTCACCAAGGACAGCGGCAGCTTCCTGTGCCCCGGCACGGCCAGCTACACCGCCACGTTCCAGCTCCTGGGCGAGACCGTCGCCGGGTCCGGCGTCTACGACCAGAGGCTGCACATCACCCCCTGAGTCCCCCGAACCCCCTGAGCGACCCCGCTCCCGCGACACCCCCGGCCCGCCCCCCGGCACGCGCCCGGGGGGCGGGCCACCCGGGCGCGGGCGGGGCCGGCGCGCGTTCCGCCCCCGGGCAGGCCAGGGCCCGTACCGCCTGGTAGACGCAGAGCAGGGCCCAGACCTCCTGGGTCACGGTCTCGGGGGTGCGGGAACGCAGCGCCACCGCCGCGCCGCTCCGATCGGAGCGCAGCCAGGCGAGCGCGCCGTCCATGACCCAGCGCCGCGCGTACCACGCCGCCAGGTCGGGCGCGGGCGCCCGTCGCGGATCGGTCAGTGTCGTGACGAGCCGTCCCGTGCCGGCGGGCAGGCCCGGGAGGCCCGGGAGGCCCGGCAGGGGCACGACCCGCAGCGGCGTGCCCGTCCAGCCGGGAGGCCGGGACAGGAACGAGCCGTCGCCGAGAAGGCGGGCCACCGGCAGGCCGGCCGTCCCGCCGGCCCCGCAGAGCAGGTGCGCACCGGTCCGGGACGCCTGCCGCCACAGCCCTGCACCCCCGGACCCCGGCCCGGCCAGCAGCAGCGTGCCGGGGCCCAGGTGGGCCAGGAGGCGGGGCGCGAGCCCGTGGCGGCCGCTCCCGGAGGCGCCGATGGTCGCGTCGACCAGCGCGTGCGTGCGGCCGTCGGCCATCGCCGTCACCCGCACGCACGGGAAGCGGGCCGCCTCGTCCGGGTAGCCGAAGGCCGCGTTGTCCCGGGTCTCGGGGACGGTCAGCGTGGCACCGTCCACCGAGACGAGCCGGAGCCCGGCCGGTCCGGCTCCCCGCGCGGGCCCGTCGTGCCGCCCGGGGCCCCGGCCGTTCCCCGCTCCCTGCTCGGGCGCGTTCCTCGGGCTCGGGACCGGCCCCGGCGCGCCGGGTTCCGGGGGCCGGGCCATCCGGCCGAACAGCACCCGCAGCGGTTCCGCGCCGAGCCGCGCGCGGGCCCGGCTGATCGCCGAGGCGCTGGGCGGCTCCCAGCTCCGGGCCCAGCGCGACCGCCACGACAGGCCGTTGAGCAGCAGGCGCATGATCTCGTCGTAGTTCCTGTCGGGGAACACGCACAGGGCCAGCACGTAGTAGATCGTCAGGCGGGCGGGCAGCGCCCGCCGCCGGCGGTCGGCGCAACCGCTGATCAGGATGACCTCGTCGAGGAGCGGCACGGGGAAGGCGGAGGTGAGCAGTGCGATCGACAGGTGATCCGCCAGCCGCCCGTCGACCGGCTCAGTCTTCACGCGGTTGGTCATGCCCGGGCCGATGCCCCGTCAAGCCCGGGTAGGATAAATGCTTCATTTATCTGCAAATAGGCTGAAATCGCCACAAAAAATGCGCACGAGATGAGTGCCGGACGTGGAGCGCGCCGGTCGCGGTACGGCCGGGGCCGCCCGGGTGGCCTCCCCGCGAGGAGGACCGCTCAGATCGCCTCCCCGGCCGGGAGCGGGTCGCCGAACGGATCGGGCAGTGGATCGGCGAGCGGGCCGGGGGACGGTGCGGGCGGGGCCGGGGGTGGGGGAGCGGTGGAGGAGCGGACGACGAGTTCGGCGCCGACGGTGTAGCGGCGGGGCTTCAGCTCCTGGCCGTCGATCGAGCGCAGCAGGAGCTCGACGGCGAGCCTGCCGAGCTCGTGGGCGCCGGTGTCGACGACCGTGATCGCCGGGCTCCACCACTCCAGCAGCGGCATGTCCTCGAACGCCACGACCGACAGCGCGGACGGGACGTCGACGCCCGACCTGGCCAGCACCGGCAGGGCCCCGTAGGTCGCCTCGTGGTTGGCGAGCATCAGCGCGGTCGGCGCCCGCTCCAGCCCCAGCAGCTCGCCCATGACCCGCGCCCCGTACGCCACCTCGAACGGGCCCCGCCGGACCAGTTCCGGGGCCGGTGCCAGACCGGCCTCGGAGAGGCTGTGGACGAACCCGGCGTAGCGGTCGCGGCCCGAGGTGGTCTCCGGGGGCCCGCCCACGAACGCGATCCGCCGGTGCCCCTGGTCCAGCAGGTGACGGGTGGCGGACACGGCGCCCTCGCGGTCGGCGGCGAGCACGGCCGGCCCCTGCGAGCCCTCGATCTCCCGGATGAGGTCGATGACGGTGATCCCCGAGGCGCGCAGCTCGTTGACCTCCTTGACGTTCCCGCCGGTGCCCACGATCAGCACGCTGTCCACCTGGTGGTCGCGGAGCAGCCGCAGGTAGTCCGCCTCGACCGCCGGGTCGGCGTTGGTGATGCAGAGCAGCGCCTGGTAGCCCGAGGCGACCAGGCGCCGCTGCACGGCCTCGACGACCGTGTGGAAGGTGTTGTTGACCAGGTTGTTGAGCACCAGGCCCACCAGCCCGGAACGGCGGGTCCGCAGGCTCGCGGCGGCGAGGTTGCGCCGGTAGCCCAGCGAGCGGGCGGTCCGGGAGACCCTCAGGCGCGTGGACTCCGAGATCTCCGAGGACCCCGAGAGCGCGCGGCTCGCCGTGCTCACCGACACCCCGGCGGCTGCCGCGACGTCGCGGAGCGTGGCGGCCATCGTCCTCACCGTTTCTCAGGGCCCTGTCAGGCCGTCCCGGTCCCACCTAGATCATCGTCTCGGATGATACGGCCCCCGATACCGACGAACGACACGTCTCTGTACGCATTCAGATCATGAAGGGGATTGTCACGCAACGCAATGAGATCCGCGGCATAGCCCGGGGCGACCCGGCCCAGCCGGGACGACGCCCCCACCAGCTCGGCCGCGGTCAGCGACGCCGACCGGATCACGTCGAGGGTGCTCAGGCCGGCGGTCGCCAGCAGGAGCATCTCGTGCACGTGCGCGCTGACCCCGCCGACGTCGTCGCCCGGCGGGTAGTCGGTGCCCGTCACGATCGGGACGCCCTCGCGCACGGCCGTGCGGATGCTGTCCAGGTGCCGGTCGGCCGCGTCCATCGCGTTGCGGATCGAGAACTCCTCGAACCCCTTGGCCCGCATCCAGCTCTCCGAGCGCGTCACGCAGAGCGTCGGGGTCAGGAACGCCCCGGCCTCACGCATCCGCCGCGCGGTCTCCTCGTCCAGGTCGTAGGCGTGCTCGAACGACCGCACCCCCTGGGCGAGGGCCTGCCGGATCGCCTGCCAGGCCCCGGCGTGCGCCGCGACATAGGTGTCGTGCTCGTGGGCCGCCTCCACCGTCGCCCGGATCTCCTCGTCGGTCATCTCGGGCTCGGTGAGGTCCTCGTGCTCGTGCGCCAGCCCGCCGGTGATGAAGATCTTCAGGTGGTCGGCGCCCGCGCGCAGCTCCTGCCTGGCCGCCGCGCCGAACTCGTCGGCGCCGGTGGCGTACGCGCAGGCGCCGCCCTGGCCGTGCCCCTGGGGGCGGGAGATCGCCCGGCCCGCGCCGAAGATCCGCGGGGCGTCGATCCAGCCGTGCGCCGCGGCCTCGCGCAGCAGCAGGTCGGCGCGGTTCTGCTCGTGCACGCACCGCAGCGTGGTGACCCCCGAGCGCAGCGCGTCCTGGGCGCGGACCGCGGAACGGTACGCGGTGAGCGCGGGATTCTCCGCCTCGTCCGTCGCGGAGAACGGGTAGACCACCGACAGGTGCGTGTGGCAGGAGATGAGGCCCGGCAGCAGGTAGCGGCCCCCGAGGTCGTGGACGTCGGCACCGGGAGGGGGACCGCCGGAGGCGATCTCGGCGATGAGCCCGTCGTCGATCCGGACGCTCCGGCCGCGCAGGACCTTGCCGGAGTCCACGTCGACGATGTTGCAGTTCGCGAGCCACACGGTGGGGCTCCTTCCGGGGAGAGGGTCAGGGGACGGGGCGGAGGGAGATCGTGAGGGGCTCCTTCACCACCGGGCAGGCGACGCTGTGCCCCGGAGCGATCTCCACCCGCTCCGGCACCCGGACGGCGCACTCGGGCAGGGCGAGCGGGCAGCGCGGGTGGAACCGGCACCCCGAGGGGGGCGCGGCCGGGTCGGGCACGTCGCCGGGGAGCGGCTCGGGGAGCCTCCCCGAGCCGTCGGGCCGTGGCACCGCGTCGATGAGCGCCCGGGTGTACGGGTGCCGGGGGCGGGCCCACAGCTCGTGGGTGGGGCCGTGCTCGGCGATGGTGCCCAGGTACATGACGGTGGTCACGTCGGCGATCTGCCGCACGATCGCCAGGTCGTGCGAGATGAACAGCAGCCCCATGTCGAGTTCCCTGGCCAGGTCGACCAGGAGCGTGGCCACCGACGCCTGCGCCGAGGCGTCCAGCGCCGAGATGGGCTCGTCCGCGACGATGCAGCTCGGCTCGGCGGCCAGCGCCCGCGCGATCGCGATCCGCTGGCGCTGTCCGCCGCTGAACTCGTGCGGGTAGCGACCGGCCGCGTCGACCGGCAGCGCGACGCGCTCCAGCAGCTCCCGTACCCGTCCGGCGTCGCGGCGGTGACCGGCCAGCCGCAGCCCGTCGTTGATCTGCTCGCCGACGCTCCGGCGCGGGTTCAGCGACGAGAACGGGTCCTGGAAGATCATCTGCAGCCGCCGCTGGGCGACCGGCCTGGCCCGGCGGGTGAGCGGCGCCACCGGCGTCCCGTCGAAGACGACCGTGCCGGAGGACGGGGCGAGCAGGCCCACCGCGGCCTTGCCGAGGGTGGACTTGCCGCAGCCCGACTCGCCGACCAGGCCGACGATCTGCCCGCGTTCGACGGAGAGCCCGGCTCCCGCGACCGCGGTCACCGGCGGCCTGCCCGGCGTCTGGTAGGTGACGACCAGGTCCCTCATGTCGAGCAGGGTCATGCGGGGACCTCCGGGGAGAACGACGGGCCGGCCGTGCCGGCCGGACCTGCGGGACCCGCCGGGGCGGACGGGCCGGACGGGCCGGACGGGCCGACCGGAGCGGCCGGTCCGAACGGGTCGACCGGGCAGGCGGCCGAGTGGGCGGGCTCCAGCTCGACGAGGTCGGGCAGCCGCTCGGCGCACGAGGCGCGCGACCACGCGCAGCGGGGGTGGAAGGGGCAGCCGGCGGGGGCCGCGCCGGTGGCGGGCGGCTGGCCCGGGATGGGACGCAGCTCGGAGGTCTCCTCCTCCGGGTGCGGCAGCGCGTCGAGCAGCCCCCGCGTGTACGGGTGGCGGGGCGCGGTCAGCACCGTCCGGCGCGGGCCGTTCTCCACGACCCGGCCGGCGTACATGACCGAGATCCGGTCGGCCAGCGAGGACATCACCCCGAGGTCGTGGGTGATCAGCAGCACCGACATGTCCCGCTCCCGGCGGAGCCGGTCGAGCAGCCGCAGGATGCCGGCCTGCACGGTCACGTCGAGGGCGGTGGTCGGCTCGTCGGCGATGATCACCTTCGGGTCGCAGGCCAGCGCCACCGCGATCGCGATGCGCTGGCGCATGCCGCCGGAGAACCGGTGCGGGTAGGAGCGCAGCGCCTGCTCCGGGCCGGGGATGCGTACCGTCTCCAGCAGCTCCAGGGCCCGCGCGCGGGCCACGGCCCTGCTCACCCCGCGGTGGTGGCGCAGGTGGTCGGTGATCTGCCGCTCGACGGTGAGCATGGGGTGCAGGGACGTCATCGGGTCCTGGAACACCATGGCGATGTCGCGCCCGCGCACGTCGCGCAGTGCCCGCTGCGACAGCGACAGCAGGTCGCGGCCCTCGAAGAGGATCTCACCGGTGGTCCGTGCCCCGCCGGGGAGCAGGCCGAGCGCGGCGAGCGCGGTCATCGTCTTGCCGCTGCCGCTCTCCCCGGCCAGCCCGACGATCTCGCCGGGTCGCAGCACGAGGTTCATGCCGCTGACGGCCGCCATCCGCGCGCCGCCGCGGCGCGGCAGCGTGACGGTGAGGTCGCGGACGTCGAGGACGGGCCCGGGGACGGACCCGGGGAAGGGCGGGCGCGCGGACGCCGCGGCCGGTCCCGTGAGGCCGGTCATGCCCGCCCCCTGCGCGCCGAGCGCGGGTCGAGGACGTCGCGGACGGTGTCGCCGAGGAAGTTCGCCGCCAGCACGACCAGCAGGATCGCCAGGCCCGGGAAGACGCCGAGCCACCACTTGTCGAAGTACTGCGCGCCGCTGGCGACCATCGACCCCCACTCCGCGACCGGCGGGCGGGCGCCCAGGCCCAGGAACGACAGGCCCGACAGGGTCAGCACGGCGTTGCCCACGTCGAGCGCGGCCAGCACCACGATCGGGCCCACCACGCCGGGCCGCACGTCGACCCAGAGCGTGCGCAGGCTGGAGGCGCCCAGCAACCGGCTGGCGTGCACGTAGTTCTCCTCCCTCATGCTGAGGATCATGCCGCGTACGACCCGGGAGTAGGCGGGCCAGCTCACGATCACGACCGCGAGCACCGCGTTGACGAGATCGGGCCCGAGCGCGGCCACCACGGCCATCGCCAGGATGATCCCGGGGAAGGCGAAGACGAGGTCGGCGCTGCGCATGATCAGGCCCTCGGCCCAGCCGCCGAAGTAACCGGCGATCGCCCCGAGCAGGGTGCCCACCGCGCAGGCGACGGCGACCAGCAGCAGGGCGACCGGCAGCGAGAGCCGGGCCCCGTAGATCACCCGGCTGAACACGTCGCGGCCGATCTGGTCGGTGCCGAACCAGTGCTCGGCCGAGGGCGGGAGCAGCTTCATCGAGTCCTGCGCGATCGGGTCGTACGGCGCGACCAGCGGGGCCGCGACCGCGAGGAACAGGAACAGCGCGAGGATGGCGAGGCCGACGACGCTCAGCGGCCTGAGCCAGGGCGAGCGCATCGCCGAGGCGTCCTCGCGGTCGAGGCGCCGGGCGGTGCGGGCGGCGGCCCTGGGCCTCACCGTTCCCGGACCCACCGTCCCGGTCGCCGCGCCCCGGGGGCCCGCGTCCCGGATCCCCGGGCCCGCGGCCGGCGGGGCCGGGGTCTGCGATCTCACGACCTCCGGGTTCACGGACTTCGGGTTCACGGGCTCCGAGCTCACGGACTTCGGGTTCACGGACTCCGGGTTCCCGGACATCGGGCCTCCGCGTTTCGGGTCTCCGGGCTTCATGACGGGTTCACCCCAGCCTGATTCTGGGGTCGACGACCGCGTAGAGCAGGTCGACCACGAAGTTGACGACCACGTAGACCACGGCCACCACCAGGCTCACGCCCATGATCGCCGGAAGGTCGAGGGTCAGTGCCCCCCGGTAGGCGTAGGCGCCCAGGCCGGGCCAGGAGAAAACCGCCTCCACCAGCACCGCGCCGCCCAGCAGGTTGCCGAACGCCAGACCGGCCACGGTGATCACGCTGACCAGCGCGGGACGGAGGATGTAGCCGAACGTGACGTACGACGGCGCCAGGCCCTTGGCCCGCCCGGCGCGCACGTAGTCGTTGCCGACCACCTCCAGCACCGAGGCCCGGGTGAAGCGGGTCAGCGACCCGATGGTGAAGATCGCGAGCACCAGCGCGGGCAGCCACAGATGGGCGGCGGCCTCGCCGAGCACGGTCCACTGGCCGCTCAGCACGGCGTCGACGGTGTAGAGACCGGTGACGTCCGGCGGCGGGGTGGTGCCCGGGTTCAGCCGGCCCGAGCCCGGCGAGATGCCGAGCTGGGCGTAGAACACGTACATCGCGACGAGCGAGAGCCAGAACGTCGGCACCGACACGCCGGTCAGCGAGACGACCCGGATGATCTGGTCGGCGAGCCGGTCGCGGCGCATGGCGGCCATCACCCCGAGGCCGACGCCGAGCACGAGCGCCACCGCGATCGCGGCCAGGGCCAGCTCGAAGGTGGCCGACATGAACTGCCCGAGGTCCTGGGTGACCGGCCGGTGGCTCTGCTGGGAGGTGCCCAGATCGCCCTGGAGCAGGTTGCCCAGGTAGTTCAGGTACTGCTGGGGAAGCGGCAGGTCCAGGCCGTTCTGGCGGCGCCAGGCCTCGACCACCGCGGGGTCGGCGGCGGCGCGCTCGCCCAGGTTGGCCGTGACCGGGTCGCCCGGCACGAGCTGGGTCAGCACGAACGAGACCAGCGTGATGCCGAGGACGAGGAGGAGGCCGGCCGCCAGTCGGCGGAGCGTGAACCGGAGCAGGCCCGGCAACGCGTACCACCGTCTGGCGACCGGTGCGAGGAACGTCATGGAGCGGCGCCGGCTAGCGCAGCGCGGTCAGGTCGACGGTCCACAGGGTGTTGTACTCGAGCGGGCCGAGCTGCTTGGCGCCCGCGACCACGGCCGAGGGCTGGAACAGCGGGATGAAGGGACCCTCGGCGTTCATGGCCTTCTGCAGCGCCTGGAAGTCGGCGTCGCGGGTGGCGTCGTCGGCGGTCTCGGCCTTCTCGGCGAGCTTGGTGATCTCCGGGGCGGCGTCTTCCTTCCAGCCGGCCCGCAGGCCCACCATCTGGCCCGGGGTGAAGAGCAGGTAGTCGTTGGGGTGGTTGTAGTCCGGACCCCACCACTGCAGGCTCAGCTCGTCCTTGCCGGCGCGGTAGGAGTCGAGCGAGGTGGTCACCGGCTTGCCGTCGAGCTGCACGTCGATGCCGACCTCCTTGAGGTTCTGCTGGATGCGGGCCGCGATGTCGGCCATGCTGACGCCCTTGTAGGTCAGGTCGGAGGCGTAGTTCAGCTTCACCGAGGGGGAGGAGATCCCCGACTTGGCCAGGGCGGCCTTGGCGCGGGCGACGTCGCGCTTGACGGCGTCGGCCGGCGCGAGCGCCCCGGAGAACATCGAGGGGACCACGCCGCCCGGCTGGACCGCGCCCTCGCCCACCAGGTTCAGCAGGCCCGCGTAGTCGACGCCGTAGCGCACGGCCTCCTGGAAGTCCTTGTTCGAGGTGGTGGCCGAGACCGAGGGGTCGTCGTTGACCAGCAGGAACGCGATGTCGGCGGCGGCGGTCTTGTTGACCGTCACGTTCTCGCCCAGCGAGGTGGCCTGGTCCGGGCGCAGGTCCAGCGCGAGCTGGCTGCCGCCCTGGGTGAGGTTGAGCTGCTGCACGTTCGCCTGGACGTTACGCACGACGATCTTGCTGTAGGCGGGCTTGGTGCCCCAGTAGCCGTCGTTGCGCTCCAGCACGACCTCGCTGGCCGCGTCGAACTTTGTGATCTTGTACGGGCCGCTGCCGTAGGAGGCCTTGGCGAACTCCGGCTCGGCCTTGTCGCTCTCGGCGTCCTTGGTGCCGCCGATCTTCTCGACCGCCGCGCTGTTCTCGATGCCGAGCGCGGGGTTGGAGAGCTTGGCCATCAGCGCCGCGTCGGCCTTCTCGGTGGTCAGCACCACGGTCTTGTCGTCGGGGGCCTCGGCCTTGATGCCGTCGAGCAGGAAGGAGGGGTTGCCCTTCAGGCCGGCGATCCGCTCGAAGGTGTAGACGACGTCCTTGGCCGTCATCGGCGTGCCGTCGCTGAACTTCACGCCGTCGCGCAGGGTGAAGGTGAACTTCTTGAAGCTCTCGTCGATCTCGGGAAGCTCGGCCACCCCGGGGACGGCCGTCTTGACGTCTGCCCCCTTGTAGGTCACCAGCGTCTCGTAGACGGGATAGAGCACCGTCTGCGCCGTGGGCTCGAACTGCCGGGCCGGGTCGGCGGTCTTCAGCTGGAACGACGTGTCCACGACCAGCGTGCCGCCGGCCGCCGTGCCGCCACCCGTTCCCCCGCTCGCGGGAGCCGTGCCCGCCGCGCCGCCGCCGCCACCGCCGCAGGCGGCGGTCAGCGCTGTCACCACGCCCAGGCCGAGGACCGCGAGACCTCTACGACCAACCATCCTGTCCGCCTCTCATCGTCGCGTACCGGGCTCGTGGCGCGAGACGGTTCCGCAAGGACGCAAACGATTCCGGTCAACCTCTTTTATGTCAAGACTTCTAGCTATAAAACCACAGGTGAGCGCATACGTAACGTTCCGGAAATGTTTCGGGAAAGCAACGGGAAACCGGGCGCCCGCGTGCCGCGCGGCACGCGCCACCCCCGGGCCCCGGGCGCGCGTGATCCACGGGCGCGACCCGCGGGCACGGGGGTGTCCCCGCCCGTGACCCGGCGCCGTGACCCGGCGCGCGACCGGGTGCCCGGCTCCGCGCCGTCCGGCTCCGCGGGCCGTCCGGGTCTGCCGGGACGGTGTCCGGGTGGTGTCCGGGGCGCCGGGGGTACCCGGGGTGTCCGTGGTGTCCGTGCCCCGCGGGTGTCCGGGGGTGGTGCGGGCGCGCGGCGTGCCGGGGCCGTCGCCGTGCGCGGCGGCTCCGTCCGCCACGGCCCGGATCCGGCGACCGGTGCGATCCTGCTCCGAGAGTAGGGCACCTCGGTCACGTATCGGAGACATTTTTGTGAAATTCGGTGAACACGACTCAGAAAGATGATCTTAAATCTCTGATCCGTGTATCGTGAACAGGCCTTTCGTGCGTATATGATCACTGTTGCCTTGTTCACAAAACTCGTGTCTGATAGAACAAGCGGGTGGGTCCAGAACGGGCGGGGCGTCGTGACGACGATCCGCCGAGCCCGCGCGCTCCCTCTTCCCGGCCCCTGGAGGACCCTCATGCCCGGCTTCCCCCGGCCGAACGCCCCGGCCGCGGTCCCCTCCGGGACCTCGTTCCGGGCCTTCTCCCCGGTCCGTCCCGAGGCCGTCCGATGAGGGACGCGGTCGTCGTCAACTGCACCGTCACCGACGCCCGGGGCGCCGGCACCCGGGGCACCGATGACAGGGGCGCCGGGGCACCGGGTGCCGAGGGGCGGATCGCCGACGCCGCGGTGTGGGTCAGGGACGGCCGGATCGCGGCCGTGGGCCCCCGCGAGGAGGTGACGGGGCAGGCGGGCGACGCCCGGGTGCTCGACCTCGGTGGCGCGCACGTCACCCCCGGCCTGGTCAACATGCACACCCACCTGTCCCTGTCCCTCCCCGGGCAGGGCGGCGACGACGTCAGGAACATGACGCCGCACGAGCTGGTCCTCTACATGGCCGACGGCGCCCGGCGGACCCTGCACTGCGGGGTCACCACGGTGAGGTGCGTCGCCGAGAAGGACCACGCCGACTTCGCGCTGAGGCGGGCGATCGAGGCGGGCAGGGCGACCGGCCCGCGCATCTTCACCGCCGGCCGCGCCCTGGTCTGCACCGGAGGCCACGGGCACGAGGGGGGAGACACCCTGGAGTGCGACGGCGCCGACGGGTTCCGCCGCGGGGTGCGCGCCCAGATCAGGGCGGGCGCGGACCTCATCAAGATCATGATCTCCGGCGGGATCGCCGGGGAGCACGAGCGCATCGAGACCCCCCAGCTCTTCCCCGACGAGATGGCCGCCGCCCTGCGGACCGCGCACGCCTGGGGCCGCAAGGTCACCGCCCACGCCGGACCGGCGTCGGTCATCGCCGAGGCCGTCGAGCTGGGCCTGGACTGCGTGGAGCACGGCTACCAGCTCACCCCCGAGGTCGCCGGGCGGATGGCCGCGCGCGGCACCGCCCTGGTGCCGACGCTGCTCGTCACCCGGTGCAAGGAGTTCTTCGACGAGCTGGGCGTGCCCGGGTGGATGCAGTGCCGCTCGCTCGGCGCCGGACCCCGGCACCTGGAGAGCTACGCCATGGCGCTCGACGCCGGGGTGGAGGTCCTGCTGGGCAGCGACATGCCGCCGTTCTGGGGATTCGAGGGCACCAACGCCTCGGTACGCGAGCTGGAGTGCATGTCCGAGGGCGGGCTCGGCCCGGCGGGGGCGCTGTACGCCGGGACGCTCGGCCCGGTGCGCTGGCTCGGAGCCGACGCCGACCTCGGCACCGTCGAGGTCGGCAAGCACGCCGACCTCATCGCCATGGACGCCGACCCCCTCGTGGACACCTCGGCCTTCCGCGGGGTCCGCTGGGTGATGAAGGCCGGCCGCGTCGTCCGCGACGACAGGTCAGGATGGGAGAGCCCGTGAACACCGGTGCAATCGATTCCGTCACGGATTCCGGGACGGACGCCGCCGCGATCGCGGCAGGCATCGACGACATGTACGACGCGTTCCTGACGGCGGACCGCGCCCGGTTCGACCGTCACCTGCACGCCGAGGTGACCACCTGGGAGACGCACCTGCCCGGGCCGCTGCGGACCCGGTCGGAGCTCGACGCCTACCGGGACGGCCGGGACGGCTCGGGCGCGCGTCCCGCGCTCGACAGGCTGGCGGCCGAGGACAAGCGGATCGACGTGTGGGGCGACGCCGGGGTGGCCCGGTACGTGCTGGTGGCCGAGCCGCCGGACGGTCCCGCGCAGCACAGTCGGGTGACCGACGTGTTCCGCCGCGTCGACGGCGACTGGTTCATCGTCCACCACCACGCCGAACTGCTCGCGCGATGAACGGCGACGGCGGCACGGACACCGCGTCCGGCGACGGCACGAGGCCGGACGCCACGCGCGAGGACGCCACCGGACCGGACACCACCCCCGTTGGCGCCACCGAGCCGGAGGCGGCCGGCGGGGACACGGAGCCGGACGCCACCCCCGACGGGGACATGGAGCTCTACGACCTGCGGGTCGTGGTCGACCGCATCGAGGGCCGGTCCGTCTGCGGGATGAGGGTGGGCGACGACTTCGTCCTGGAGCGGAGCGCGCACCTGCGGATTCCCGACGGGAAGCACTTCTGCGTCTACGCGCTCGCCGCCGTCCTGCCCTTCCTGGCGGCCAAGCAGCGCGACCTGGCCTCGGGCGACTGGCTGGCCCAGGACTCCCTGTTCTGCTGCCCCGACCCGGAGGAGCGGCTGGTGATGCGGGTCGAGCGGACCGGCCGTCGCCGGATGAACTCCGCCGACCTGACCTGAGGGGGTCCCCATGAGCACCGCCGAGATCGGCCTCGGCCTGCAGAGCGACAAGCGGGCCGGTGACTACGCGCGGCTCGCGCGCCGCGCCGAGGGGCACGGTTTCGACGTGCTGAGCGTGTTCGGCGACCTGATGTACCAGCCTCCGATCTTCCCGCTGCTGGAGATGGCCGCCGTCACCGAGCGGGTACGGCTCGGCGCGGCCTGCCTGAACCCGTACTCGCTGGCCCCGTACGAGATCGCCGGGCAGCTCGCCGCGCTGGACCTGGCCTCGCACGGCCGTGCCTACCTGGGGCTGGCGCGCGGCACCTGGCTCGGCGCGGTGGGCATCGCCCAGCCCCGCCCGCTGACCGCGCTGGCGGAGGCCGCGGAGGTGGTCTACCGGCTGCTGGCCGGAGCCCCCGGAGCCCCCGGAGCCCCCGGAGCCCCCGGAGCCCCGGGCGACGCGGCGACACCCGGTGACGCCGGTGACGCCCAGGACGCCGGGATGGCCGAGGGCTTCGAGGGGGAGATGTTCCGTCTCGCGCCCGGTACCCGGCTGCGCTACCCGGTGTACCGTCCCCGCCCGCCGTTGCTCCTCGGGGCCTGGGGGCCGAAGGGCGCGGCGCTGGCCGGGCGGATCGCCGACGAGATCAAGGTGGGCGGCAGCGCGAACCCGGCCATGGTCGGGGTGATCCGCGAGCGGGTCGCGGCCGGGGCCGTCGCCGCCGGACGGGACCCCGGCGAGATCGGCGTCGTGCTGGGCGCGGTGACCGTGGTGGACACGGACGGGGCCGCGGCCCGCGCCAGGGCCCGCAGCGAGGTCGCCATGTACCTCGCCGTGGTCGCCGACCTCGACCCGACCGCGCGGATCCCCGCCGACCTGCTCGTCCGGGTCAAGGAACTGGTCGACACCGGGCGGGACGAGGAGGCCGGGAGGCTGATCCCCGACGACGTGCTCGACCTGTTCGCCTTCTCCGGCACCCCGGAGCAGGTGGCCGCCCAGGCCCAGGCCCTGATCGACGCGGGCGCGCACCGGGTGGAGTTCGGCACCCCGCACGGCCTCACCGACGACGGCGGCGTGGAACTGCTGGGCGGCGCGGTGCTGCCGCTGCTGGACCGCTCCCCGAGGCCGCGGACGTGACGGCGGACGAGGTGACAGGGGTGACGGGGTGACGAGGTGACGGGGGTGACGGGGGTGACCTGGACGGGTATACCTCTCGCGGGCACCCGGGCGTGACGCTCCGTCATCCCGAAACCGGATGCCCGCAGAACCTTCCGTCCGTAAAGCGAATCCCCCGAATCATCTCGCGCTCCTGATTTCACCTGAGTTCAGCATGAGTGAACATGAGGGGGACGAAGGAGATGACACGATGATCGAGCGCACCGCCGAGAGGGGCGGGCGGGTCACGCCGGTCCACGGGCCCGGCGCGGGAGCCCCGCCGCTCGCCGGGCTCGGCGAGGAGGGTGAGCGGGCCGCGCTGGCCGCCGACGCCCGGGACACGGTCTGCCGCCGGGCCGAGTTCCTCCTGCCGCCCCTGCCCGCCTCGGCCCGCCACCCCGAGGTCGCCTACTTCGCGGGCAACTCGCTGGGCCTGCAGCCCCGCGCCGTCCGCGCCGCGGTCCAGGCCGAACTGGACGACTGGGCGCTGCACGCGGTCGAGGGGCACCACCGGGCGGCCCACCCCTGGCTGCCCTACCACGCCGAACTGCGCGAGGACGCCGCCGCGCTGGTGGGCGCCGCCCCCGAGGAGACGGTGGTGATGAACTCCCTCACGGTCAACCTGCACCTGATGATGGCGACGTTCTACCGCCCGGCGGGCGAGCGCACCCGCATCGTCATCGAGGACCACGCCTTCTCCTCCGACAGCTACGCGGTCCGCAGCCAGGCCGTCCACCACGGCCTCGACCCCGACGAGACCGTGGTCCGCCTGCGCCCCCGCCCGGGTGAGGACTGCCTGCGCACCGAGGACATCGTCGGCTACCTGGCCCGCGAGGGACACCGGGTGGCGCTCGTCCTGCTGGGCGGGGTCAACTACCTGACCGGTGAGTTCCTCGACATCCCGGCCGTCACCGCCGCCGGTCACGCGGCCGGGTGCCGGGTGGGCTGGGACCTGGCGCACGCGGTCGGCAACGTGCCGCTCGCGCTGCACGACTGGGACGTGGACTTCGCGGCCTGGTGCTCGTACAAGTACCTCAACGCCGGTCCGGGCGCGGTCGCGGGGTGCTTCGTGCACCGGCGCCACGTGACCGATCCGGACCTGCCCCGGCTGGCCGGGTGGTGGAGCACCGAGCAGGCGACCCGCTTCGAGATGCGGCCCGAGCTGGTGCCCGTCCCCACGGCCGACGCCTGGCAGATCTCCAACCCGCCGATCCTGGCCATGGCCCCCGTCCGGGTCTCGCTGCGGATGTTCGCCGAGACCGGGATGGCGGCGCTGCGCGAACGCAGCCTGGCGCTCACCGGGTACCTGGAGGCGCTGCTCGCCGAGGTGGTCCGGGACCGCCCGCTGGAGATCGTCACCCCCTCCGACCCGGCCCGGCGCGGGGCCCAGCTCTCCCTGCGGGTGGGCGGCGGCGCCGGGGGCGGCGGGGGCGGCGGGGACGCTGACGCCACCGGTCTCGCCGACCGGCTGCACCGGGTCCACGGCGTCCTCGCCGACGTGCGGCGCCCGGACGTCATCCGGCTCGCCCCGGTGCCGATGTACTCCACGTTCCACGACTGCTGGCGGGCGGCCGACGCGCTCGCCGCGGAGGTGACCCCGTCATGAGGCCCGAGGAGGTCGCGGTGGTCGGCGCCGGGCTGGTCGGCTGCCTGACGGCGTGTTACCTGGCCCGGCGCGGCCACCGGGTCGTGCTGTACGAGCGCAGGCCCGACCCGCGCACGGCGGCGCCGGAGCGCGGGCGCTCGATCAACCTGGCCATCTCCGAACGGGGGATCGACGCGCTGCGCCGGATCGGGCTGGAGGGCGCAGTGCTGGAGGCGGCGCTGCCGATGTCGGGCCGGATGATGCACGCCCCCGACGGCGCGCTCGGCTTCCAGTCCTACAGCGCCACGGGGGAGCGGGCGATCAACTCCATCAGCCGCTCCGACCTCAACCGCACCCTGCTGGACGCGGCCCTGGCCATGCCCGGCGTCCGGGCCCTGTTCGAGCACCGGCTGACCGGGTACGACGCCGACTCCGGCCGGATGGACTTCGACACGCCCGGCGGGCCGGTCACCCGTACCGCCACGGTCGTGCTCGCCGCCGACGGCGCCCACAGCGCGGTGCGCGGGCGGCTGCTGCTCCTCGGGGGCGTCGAGGTCACGCAGGACCAGCTCGACTACGGCTACAAGGAGCTGACGATCCCGGCGCGCGACGGCGACTTCGCCCTGGACCCGGGCGCGCTGCACATCTGGCCGCGCGGCAGGGCCATGATGATCGCGCTGCCCAACCCGGACAGGTCCTTCACCTGCACGCTGTTCTGGCCCAGGACCGGGCCCGGCAGCTTCGAGGAGCTGGACACCGCCGAGCGGTTCGAGGAGTTCTTCGCCGCCCGCTACGCCGACGCCCACGCCCTCATGCCCGGCCTCGCCGACGACTACGCCTGCAACCCGATCGGGCGCCTGGTCACCGTGCGGACCCGCCCCTGGCACGTGCGCGGCGCCGGCGCCGTGACCGGGCTGCTCGGGGACGCGGCCCACGCCATCGTGCCCTTCTACGGCCAGGGGGCCAACTGCGGCTTCGAGGACTGCGTGGAGCTCGACCGCTGCCTGGAGGAGACCGGCGACGACTTCCCCGCCGCCCTGGAGCTGTACGGGACCCGCCGCAAGGAGCACGCCGACACCATCGCCGAGCTCGCGCTGGAGAACTTCGTGGAGATGCGCGACAAGGTCGCCTCCCGGTCGTTCCTGCTGCGCAAGCGCCTCGAGCACGGCCTGGAGCGGCTGCTGCCGGGCCGCTACGTCTCCCGCTACGAGCTCGTGTCGTTCAGCACGGTCCCCTACGCCGACGTCCGGCGCCGGATCGCCCGCCAGAACCGGGCGGTCGCGGCCGTGGCCCTCAGCGCGGCGCTCGGCGTGCCGGTCGCGGCGGCGATGGCCGTCGGGTGGTCGCGACGCCTCAGAAGAGGCGGGGCGTGACCACGGACACGACCGTGGTGACCCGGTCGGTGTCGTTGAACATGCTGTGCGGGACGGTCGACCTGAGGTGGACGCTGTCGCCCGGGTGGAGCCTGTGCTCGACGCCGTCGACCTCGTACAGCAGCTCGCCCTCCAGCACGAAGGCGAACTCCTCGCCGGCGTGGCCGTAGGAGTTCTCCCGCCTGCCGCCGGGCGCGATGTGCACCAGCAGCGGTTCGAGCACCAGGTTCGGGCCCCTGGCCGAGAGCATGCGGTAGGTCTGCTGGCCCGAGATGTACTCGGTGGCGGCCGTGCTGGACCGGGTGAGGGTGAAGTGGCTCGGCAGCGAGGAGACCGGTGCCCGCGTCTCCTCCTCCCTCTCCTCGGCCGGCGCGTCGTTGAAGAACTCGGCCACGCTCCGGTCGAGCGCGGTGGCCACGCTGTTGAGCGCGGTCAGGCCGATGGAGGAGATGCCCCTCTCGACCTGCGAGAGAAACCCGATCGAGAGCCCGGAGTGGGTGGCCAGACCGCGTAGTGTCAGACCGCGCTCCTTGCGGAACTGCCGCATCCGGGCTCCGACGGCGTCGTGGCGGTCCGGTTCCGCACCGCCACGGCGCTCCGATGTGCCCACCTGCGGCTCCCCTCCGTCGAGCGGCGTGGCCGCCTGTTCGCTGTAGCCAAACATATTTCATAGCAAGAGTCGTCATGCGTCAAAAGGGAGACGGAAATGGCAGACGGTGATGCCCGGGAACGGCCCGCGACGCCCTCGGAGGTCTCGGCGCCGCCGGGGTCTCCGGGGCTTCCGGGTCCCTCGGGTCCCTCGGGTCCCTCGGGTTCTCCGGGACTTCCGGGGTCATCGGGTTCCTCCGGAGTCTCCGGGCCTTGCGATCCGCCGGAGTTGCTGAGCGACGTTCCCGGCTCCTTTCCCTGGCGGGTGCTGCACGAACGCCACCCCTCCCTCATCGAGAGGGTCCGCGACGCCACGCCGTACGACAGCCGGGTGAACCGGGCGCTCGACGCGCTCCGGGAGGAGATCGAGGGGGTCATGCGGCCGCTGGAGGCCTCCGCGCACGACCGCGACCTCTGGGAGAGCTGGGACCGCGGCCACCTGGGGCGGCGCTGGGACGAGGTGCCGTTCCTGTGGGCCGAGAGCTACTTCTACCGCAGGCTGCTGTCGGCGGTCGGCTACTTCGAGCCGGGGCCCTGGCGCGGCGTCGACCCGTTCGAGCCCTTCAAGCACGCCGAGCTGATGGGGGAGGCGGTCGACGACGAGCTCCGCGAGCTCCGCGAGCTCCGCGAGCTCCGCGCTCTCGACGCGCCGGGCGGGGGGCCCGCCGGTGAGCGGGCCCAGGCGCTGATCCTCAGGGCGCTGTGGGGCAACCGGGCCGACCTGGTGTTCCGGATCTCGGCGGGGCCCGATCTCGCCGACCGCGAGTCCGGGCTGGTGGCCGACGACAGCGCGCTGCTGTGGTCGCTGACCGCCGCCGCGCGGGTCTGCCTGGTCGCCGACAACGCCGGGAGCGAGCTGCTGCCCGACCTCGTCCTGATCGACCACCTGCTGCACGCGCGCGGGACGGGCCAGGTGATCCTGCACGTCAAGCCCCTGCCGTACTACGTGTCCGACGCCACCGTGACCGACGTGCTGGCCTGCCTGCGGCGGATGTCGGCCGCGGGCGGCGAGGCGGGACGGGTCGCGGAGAGGCTGCGGACGGCGATCGGGTCGGACCGGCTGGTGCTGCGGGCGCACGCCTTCTCCTGCTCGCCGCTGCCCTACCGCGAGATGCCGGTCGGCATGCGCGACGACTTCGCGTCCGCCTCGTTGACGATCATGAAGGGTGACCTGAACTACCGCCGCCTCGTCGGGGACCGGGCCTGGCCGCACACCACCCCCTTCGCCGAGGCCACCGCGTACTTCCCCGGCCCGGTCGCGGCGCTGCGCACCCTGAAGTCCGAGGTCGCGGTCGGCCTGACCGCCGAGACCGTCGAGGCGCTGGAGCGCGCGGGGCGCCCCTGGCTGACCACCGGCACCCACGCGCTGATCCAGGCCAGGGCCTGACCGCCGGGCGCAGGGCTCGGCAGGGCTCGGCTGGGCTCGGCTTGGCTCAGGAGGGTTCGGGTCGACCGTGGGCGGCCTCGGGCCGGGGCCCCGGAGGCTCGGCCCGGCGATCGCGGGAGGGGGCGGTGTGAGGCCCCCGTGGGCGGGCTCAGCCCGAGGCGTGCGGGACGATCGGCCCCTCGCTCGCCTGGACGAGCACGAAGCCCTCCCCGCGGAACGCGAGCTGCGCGGCCTCGCCGCTTCCGCGCCCGATGAGCGCCGCCACCTTCACGGTGCGGTTGACGCCCACCTGGAGACCGGCGCTCCAGCAGACCGCGGACTGGCTGTCGGCGAAGGTCGGCGCCTGGGCGGTGTCGAGCAGCACCGGGGCGCCGTGCGCGGTGACGGCCACCCAGCCGGTCCCGGTGATCGTGGTGTTGAACAGGCCGCCGGTGGCGACACCCGCGCCCTGCACGCGCTGGATGTCCCAGGTGAGCTGCGGGTCGAAGGCGAGCAGGTTGGTGCCGTTGACGGTGAGCGCCTCGTTCTCCAGGTAGAACAGGTGCACGTCGTCGGCGTTGGAGGCGATGAAGATCACCCCTTGGCCGCGGACGCGCATCAGCGGCGCGCCCTCGCCGGTGACCATCTTCTTCAGGAACCGGCCCACCCCCCCGGCGCCCTCGTAGTCGAAGTCCATCTGCCCCTGGAAGGCGACCATCGACCCCTGCCGGGCCATCACCTCCCCGTTCAGGTGCACCCGCAGCATCTTGGCGTTCTGCAGCGTGAAGTGGCCGGGCAGATGACCCTGATCGAGGTTTCCGAAGAACGAGCTTCGCACGGGTGATGCCTCTCGGTGCCGGGGATGTCGCACCCTGTACGACGAGTCCGGCGGCGGTGGAGTTCCCGGACGGCGGGGCGGGGCGGGCGGGCGCCGCGGGCGGGCCGGGTGCGGGGTTGTTACCATCGGCCGGTGCCCGGCGCGGGGGAACCGGTGCCACGACACCGGGGGAGGAACGTGGGAGAGCGTCCGTACGTGCTGCTGAGCTGCGCGATGTCCGTCGACGGCTACATCGACGACGGCTCGCCACGACGGCTGCTGCTCTCCAACGACGAGGACTTCGACCGGGTCGACGCGGTCCGCGCGACCTGTGACGCGATCCTGGTCGGGGCGGGCACCGTACGCGACGACGACCCCAGGCTCCTGGTCCGGTCGCCCCGGCGCATGCGGGAGCGGGCCGCGCGAGGCCTGCCGCCGTCGCCGGCCAAGGTGACGCTGACCGCCACCGGCGACCTCGACCCGGCCGCCGCGTTCTTCACGGCCGGTGACACGCGCAGGATCGTGTACGCCGCCTCCCCGGCCGTGGCGGGGCTCGTCGCCCGTCTCGGCGACGCGGCCGAGGTGGTCGACGCCGGTGGCGCGGCCGGTACGGGCGGCGTGGTCGGCACGCGGGGCGCGGAGGGCGCGACCGGCGCGACCGGCGCGGAGGGCGCGGACGGCGCGGACGGCGCGGGGGTGATCGGGCTCGGCGGGGTCCTCGCCGACCTGCGCGGGCGGGGGGTGCGCCGCCTGATGGTCGAGGGCGGCACGTCGGTCCACACCCGTTTCCTCCGGGAGGACCTCGTCGACGAGCTCCACCTCGTCGTCGCCCCGTTCTTCGTCGGCGACCCCGCCGCCCCGCGTTTCGTCGGGGACGGGGACTTCCCCCGCGACGACCGCCGCCGGATGCGGCTGGCGGAGGTACGCGCGATGGAGGACGTCACCCTGCTGCGTTACCTGCTGACCTGATCACCGCGCGCCCGGGAGAGGGTCGGATCCCCTCCCGGGCCGAGGCCGGCCCTCCCCGCCGGAGGTGCCGGGGTTCCCGTACCGGAGGTGGCCCGTGAACGACCGCGACTGGCTGGAGCTGGCGTGCGACCTGGCGAGGTCGTGCCCGCCCTCGGAGACGGCCTTCTCGGTGGGGGCCGTGGTGGTCTCCGCCGACGGGCGGGAGCTCGCCCGGGGACACTCCCGGGAGACCGACCCGCACGTGCACGCCGAGGAGGCGGCGCTCGCGAAGATCGCCCCCGGTGATCCCCGGCTGGCCGGCGCCACGGTCTACAGCAGCCTGGAGCCGTGCAGTGCGCGCAGGTCCCGTCCGAAGACCTGTACCCGCCTGATCCTGGAGAGCGGAGCGGGCCGGGTGGTGATGGCATGGCGCGAGCCCCTGCTCTTCGTCGACTGCCACGGGGCCGAGGAGCTCGCAGCGGCGGGGGTGGCGGTGCTGGAGATCCCCGACCTGGCGGAGCGCGCCCGCGAGCCCAACGCCCATCTCGTCACCGGCTGAGCGGCCCCGGGGAGCCGCTCGATCCCGTGGGGTCCGCCCCGCCCCGGTGGGACGCGTACCCGGCCGAAGCACGGACAACCGCCAGAATTGTTACTTATAGTGATAAAAGCGGGCGCTTAATGTCCTTAACTGCCTCTATATGCGATTTTTCGGTTTGAGGAACGCAGCTCTCGGTAGTCAGTAGGTATCGAGCGAGAGGCCTGCGCCATGAGATTTCCCGGTGTAGAGGCGATCTTCCACGTTCCGCGGGCCGCCTCCGCGGGCGACGCGAAGACGGGACCGCGGTGAGCGGCACCGTTCTCGTCGCCCGCCTGGACAACGCCGGGGAGGTCCTCCTGGCGGGACCCGCGATCCGGGCGGTGGCGGCGGGCGCGGACGAGGTCGTGCTGCTGACCGGGCCCTACGGCCGGGACGCGGGCGAGCTGCTGCCCGGCGTCTCGCGGACGGTGGAGTGGCGCGCCCCGTGGATCGAGCCCGTCACGTCGCCTCCGACCGCGTCGTCCGTGGGCGCGCCGTCCGCGGTCGTGCCTCCCGTGACCGGGCCGCACGTGCTGAGGCTGCTGCGGATCATCCGGGAGGTGGCGCCCGACCAGGCGCTGATCCTCACCTCGGCCCACGAGTCCCCGCTGCCGCTGGCCCTGCTGTTCAGGCTGGCGGGCGCGTTCAGGATCGTCGCCGCCTCCGACGACCGGGCGGGCTCGCTGCTCGACGTACGGCACGTCGCCGACGAGGGCGCGGACCAGCCCGAGGCCGAACGCATGCTCGGCCTGGCGCGGTCGGCGGGGTTCGACCTCCCGCCGGGGGACGGCGGGCGCCTGGCCGTGCGGCGCCCGCTACCGGAGACCGGTCACCTCACCGGGCCACCGGGTTACGTGGTCGTCCATCCGGGTGTCTCCTGCCCCGCCAGGGCGTGGCCGCTGGAGAGCTGGGCGCGCACCGTCCAGGACCTCGCGCGCTCGGGACGGAGGGTGGTGGTGACCGGCGGCGCCGACGAACGCGTGCTCACCGCGAGGATCGCCTCCGGCGCCGGCCGGCACGGGCTGTCGCCCGGCCCGGTCTTCGCGGGCGGCTGGATGGGGGGCGGGCCCCCGGACGCGGGTGACCGTGGCCGGGGGTGGGGCGGGACCGCCCGTACCGGCGGCTGGGCCGGCCGCCACGCCGGGGGAGGGGTGGAGGGCTGGATCGACGGCCGGATCGGCGGTGAGTCCGCGGCGCCGGGCCGCGCGACCGGCGCCGACCCCCCGGGATCGGCCGGCGGATGGCCGGCCGGGACCGCGGGGAGGTCCGTGACCGACCTGGGGGGCCGTACGACCTTCGCCGAGCTCGCCGCGGTGCTCGCCGGGGCGTGCGCGGTGGTCGCCGCCGACAGCGGCCCGGCCCACCTCGCGGCGGCGGTCGGCACGCCGGTCGTCAGCCTGTTCGCCCCCGTGGCTCCGGCGGGGCGCTGGGCGCCGTACGGCGTCCCGGTGGTGGTCCTCGGGGACCAGCGGGCGCCCTGCCGGGGGACCCGCGCCACCGCCTGCCCGGTCCCCGGGCATCCGTGCCTGTCCTCGGTGGCGAGCACGCAGGTCGTCGAGGCGGTCGGCCGCCTGACGTTCGCGAAGGAGACCGTGACGTGACGTTCACGAAGGAGATCCCGACGATGAAGACCGTGACATGAGGGCCCGGACATGAGGGCCCGGACATGAGCGCCGGCCCCGCGCCGGAACAGGCGGACCCCCTCCCGGCCGATGCCGGGACACGGCACCGGGACGCGGCCGCGCCGGCCCTCAGGGACCGGCCCGTCATGGTGGTGCTGCGCGGGCTGGGCCTGGGGGCCCTGCTGACCGCGGTACCCGCGCTGCGCGCCCTGCGGCGCGCCCACCCCGGGCATCGGATCGTGCTGGCCGTGCCCTCCGCCCTCGCGCCGCTGGTGCCGCTGATCGGCTGCGTGGACGAGGTGTGCGACGTCGCCGGTCCGGGCCATGTCCCGCCGCTCGGCCGGGGCGTGGACGTCGCCGTCAACCTGTACGGCGGCGGCCCGCACGGGGTCGCCGCGCTGCACCGCACCGGCCCGGCCCGGCTGCTGACCCACGCGCATCCCGCCTTCCCCGCCGTGCCCGGGCCGCCCTGGCGGGACGGCGTGCACGAGGTACGACGCTGGTGCGACCTCCTCGGCTGGTACGGCATCCCTGCGGATCCGGCGGACCTGGCGCTGGAGCGTCCCGTCCGCGCCGAGGGGGCGCCCCGGCCGGTCGTCGTGCACCCCGGTGCCGCCTACCCGGCCAGGCGCTGGCCGCCGGAACGGTTCGCCCTGGTGGCCGCGGCGCTGCTGGAGGACGGGCACGACGTGGTGGTCACCGGCAGCGCCAGGGAGCGCGATCTCGCCGAGCGGGTGGCGCTGCTCGCGCGGCTGCCGTCCGCGTGCGTGCTCGCCGGGCGCACCGGGCCCGTGGAACTGGCCGCCCTGGTGGCCGGGGCGGGCCTGGTGATCTGCGGGGACACCGGTGTGGCCCACCTGGCGACCGCGTTCGCCACCCCGTCGGTGGTGATCTTCGGCCCGGTCACGCCCGCGCTGTGGGGACCCCCGGAGACGGGACCGCACGCCGTGCTCTGGGCCGGGAGCCAGGGCGACCCGTACGCCTACCGGCCCGACCCGGGCCTGCTGGAGGTCGGCGTCCGGGACGTCCTCGGCGCCGCGGAACGCCTGCTGGAGGTGAGCGTGCGCTGAGGGTCCGACGGGTGGTGGTCACCGGTGGCGTCGGGGCGGCGATCAGGCGTGGCCGTAGCCGTGGGCGTCGCCGTGGGCGTCGGCGCGGACGAGGCGGAGGAACGCCTTGAGGCCGGTGATGACCTCGTGGTTGTCGGTGAGACCGTCCACGGTGTCCTCGAAACGCCGGGCGAGCCCGGTGATCCGGCGGTCCAGGGCCTCGTCGCCGTCGCGCAGGGCGGCACGGAGCGACCCGGCGTCCTCCCGGAGCCGCTCGGTCGTCTCGGTCAGCGCGGCCACCTGGGCGGTCAGGCCGTCCACCCTGGCCACGAGCGAGACGACGTCCTCGCGGGGATGCCGGGCCTCGCTCATCAGCGTGCCGACCCGCTCGCGCAGGTGCGACAGGTAGGCGCCCGCCGGGCGGAAGCCCGTGCTCAGCAGGTAGAAACCCGCGAAGTAGTAGCCCACCGACGCGCCGGAGAAGTAGGTGATGACCGCCAGGACCAGAGCCGAGACGAGGTGGCCGCCGATGGCGAACCGGCGCATCCGCCGGGCGATCTCCCGCGCCTCGGCCTCGTGCCCGGCGGGCACCTCGATGCCGCGCTCCCGGGACACGTGGATCTCGTGCACCACCTGGCGTGCCCCGAAGTAGAGGTTCCACGGCAGGGTGAGGATCACGATCAGCCAGATCAGGCTGACCGCGCCGAGCCCCAGGGACAGGAACGTGGAGAGCGGGACGTCGGCGTACACGAGCAACCACGCCGCGACCACCGTGCCGACGAGCGCGACCAGGAAGATCCACCATTTCATGGTCCGACCCTCTCGAGGATCACGGGGGCCCGGGAGGGGTGGGACACTCATCCGCGCCTGGGCGTTCCTACTCAGATCGGCCCGTGCTCCGGGCCCGCGGCCTCGTCCCGGTCCGAACTCCACACGACCTCGCCGTCCACCCTGCCGGTGGTCGGTGCCAGTCCCGCGCGGCGCGCCACCGCCGCCGAGGCGGCATGGTCCGGGTGGACGGCGGCGACGACGACGGTGACGCCGCGTTCCCGGAGGCGGTGGACGAGCGCGACGGCGGCCTCCCCGGCGATGCCCCGGCCCTGCCAGGCCGTCCCCACCACCCAGGCCACGGACGCGCGGTCGCCGGTGACGGTCGCCTGGACGTAGCCGACCAGCCGGTCCGGACCGTCGAGGCGGATCACCCAGTTGAGCCACGACTCCGCGTGGCCGGCCGGGGGACCGGCGACCAGGCGGGCGTAGCGGTCACGGAGCCGCTCGGGGGTGTCCGGCGAGCCACCGGTGAAGATGTGCAGGGCGGGGTTGCCGAGCACCTCGGCCATCTCGGCCGCGTGGCGTACCGCCAGGGGCTCCAGCGTGAGCCGGGCGGTCCTCATCGGTTCGGCGTCCATGGTCGGACGAGTGTCCCACGAGCGCCGCCGCGCCCCGGTCAGACGGCGGTGATGGAGCGGTCGACGATTCCCGGTGCCAGGACGTGCTCGATGACCATGACCGCGGCGCCGATCATGCCCGCCCGGTCGCCCAGCTCGCTGGCGGTGATCGTCAGGTGCTGGGTCGCCAGGGGCAGCGACCGGCTGTAGATGACCTCTCGCAGGCCCGCGAGGACCTGCTCCCCGGCCTCGGAGATGTCGCCGCCGACCACGATCACCGCGGGGTTGAAGAAGTTGACGATCGAGGCGAGCACGTCGCCGACCTCGCGGCCCGCCTGCCTGATGAGCTGGACCGCCTGCGTGTTGCCGGCCCGCACCAGGCGGACCACGTCGCGGCTGTCCTCGGCCTCCACCCCGTTCGCCCGGAGCCGGGTGGCCATGGCGGCGCCGCCGGCGACGGCCTCCAGGCAGCCGCGGTTGCCGCAGCGGCAGACGGTGTCGAGCCCGGAGGCCACCCGGATGTGGCCGATGTCGCCGGCCGCGCCCTGGGCGCCCCGGTGCAGGCGGCGGTCGCTGATGATGCCGCAGCCGATACCGGTGCCGATCTTTATGAAGATGAGGTGGTCGGCCTCGGGGCGGGCCGCCCAGTGCTCGCCGAGCGCCATGATGTTCACGTCGTTGTCGACGAGGACGGGGACGCCGAGGCGCGAGCCGAGCCACTCGGGGACGGGGAAGCCGTCCCAGCCCGGCATTATCGGCGGGTTGACCGGGCGTCCCGAGCCGTACTCGACCGGGCCGGGAAGACCGACGCCGACGCCGCAGACCTGGTCGAGGCGGTGGCCGGTCTCGGCGAGCATGTCCTCGAAGGTGCGCCGCAGCGAGCCGAGGGTCTCCTCCGGGCCGAGGTCGATGGGCATCTCGATCGCGCGCTCGGTCAGGACCGCGGTGCCGAGATCGGTGATCGCGACCCGGGCGTGGGTGGCGCCCAGGTCGGCGGCCAGGACGACGCGGGCGGTGCGGTTGAACGTGAAGGCGATGGCGGGGCGGCCCCCGGAGGAGATGGCCTCCTCGGTCGGCACGATCCACTGCAGGCTCACCAGCGCGTCGAGGCGCTGGGCGAGGGTGGACCTGGCCAGCCCGGTCAGCTGGACCAGCTCGGCCCTGGTCCGGGCCCGGCCGTCGCGCAGGATGCTCAGAAGCGCCCCGGCTCCTGCGATCGAGCCGTTCGCCTCGTTGCTCATGCGCACAGTCAGCACTCCTCGTCTCACCGTTGAAGGACTTACGTCCGTCAACGGCTCCATTATGCCCAGCGGAGAGGTACTTTTGACGACCGCCGACGTAAGACGTGTGATGTGTGACGTGTGAGTCGTCCGGGCGCTCCCGAGCCTTCGGGCCGCCCGGACTTGCGGGCCGCAGGCTTCAGGGCGCCCCGCTTCCGTCCGGGAGGCCCGGTGCCCGCCGGGGACGGCGGAAGAACGCGGCCACCGCGTAGGGGTCGACGGGGTCGGTGAGCAGGGCGAGCATCTCCCGCCGCCGTTCCCGATCGACCTTGAAGGGGTGGCCGAACACGTGCGGGCCCGCGCCGTCGCTCAGCACCCTGGTCAGCATCAGGTCGCCGGGCAGCGCCTGCCCGGCGAGCAGCTCGTCGGTCAGCGTCACCCGCTCCCCGCCGCCGGGGGCGCCCCCGGAGACGCCGCCCTCGGAGGCGGTGCTCCCGTCGGCGGCGCCCCCGGAGACGGCGGCGGCCACGGTGATCTCGTCCCCGGACACGTCCAGGACCTCCCACAGCCGCAGCGGCGTCCGCCGCCAGGACTCCAGCAGCTCCACCTCGTCCTCGCGCAGCCAGTCGCCCCGCGTGGCCAGGAACTCGCCGACGACGTCGTTCTCGAACAACGCCAGGTCCGCCAGGGCGGGCTCGGCCACCCGGACGCTCAGCCCGATCAGGTCCTCGATCAGCCTCCTGCGGGCCGGACGGTAGGCGTACACGAGCAACTGGCGGAACAGGTGCGCGGCCCGTCCGGGCAGCGGGGCGCCGGGGTCGGTGCGGCAGGCGGCGTAATCGGCCGCGTCGCGCTCGGCAGGTGCCAGGCCGGGGGAGAGGGAGAGCACCTCGGAGATCAGCCCGGCCGCCTCGAACGAGCGGCCCTCGCCCTCGGCCGACCGTGCGAGGAGCAGCAGCGCGGCGGGTTCGTCGCGGGGCAGCGCCTCGGCCACGGCCGGGGCGAGCGGCTCGCGCTCCACCTCGTCGGCGACCCTGGCGAGCACCGTCTCCGAACGGGAGAGGTAGGAGACGGCCTTGGACAGGTCGGCGCCCTCGCCGTGGGCGCGGAGCGCGCTGCGCACCAGGGCCAGCCTGATGATGTCCAGCGGCGCGAGGTCGGCCACCGACGCCACGTCCCACGGCGCGCCGACGATGCCCACCCGGCCGTCGCGCAGCTCCAGGGAGGCGTTGCGCAGCAGCGGGGCCAGCGGCGGCAGCGGGTCGGCGAAGGTCTCGGGCGCCTTCATCAGCAGCTCCAGGACCACGACGTCGACCGGCACGCCCGGGCTGGGCTCCAGGCCCTCGGCGAAGGCGCGCAGCGCGTCGAGCGCCTGCTCCCCGAACTCCTGGACGACCCGCATCGCCCGTTCGGCGGGAACGTCCTCCAGCTCCGCCACCGACACCTCCAGGGCGCCCCCGCGCAGGCGCAGCGCGACCACCTGGCCGGGCTCCACCCCGGCCAGCCAGCCGTCGGGCCCGGTCAGCACGGGTTCGCCGGTGTCCATCGAGGTACGGACCCGGCCGCCGCCGGCCAGGGGGACCCCGTCGCCGTCGGCCAGCCGTGCCCACAGCCTCAGGTCGTCGGAGGCCGGCAGCACCCCGCTCGACAGCTCGGCCCGGGTGGCGAGGTGCGTCAGCACCGCGCCCTCGCTCAGCGTCAGAAGCTCGCTCATTCCCTCATTGTTCTCGACGCCCCGGCACGGCGGCGCCGCCCTCCCCCCTTTCGGAGCCCGTGCGGTCCGGGAGGGGGGAGGGCGGCTGGGGGGTGCGGCCGGGGCCGTGGGACCGCCGGGACCGGCCCGGAGGTGGTTCTCGGGCCCGGGGCCGTCCCGGCGGGGTGCGCGGTGGCCGGTTCCGTCACGGCCCCGGCCGGGGCCGGCGTGCTACGGCCTGGTCAGGCCGAGGGTGTAGGAGCCCGAGCCGCTGTAGGCGTGGACCCGGACCCGGTAGGTGCCCGCGGTGCCGTTGTAGGTGAAGGCCTCGTCGGCGCTGGGGGTGGTCCCGCTGGCCACGGTGGTCCAGGTGGAGCCGCTCAGCTTCTGCAGGTAGACGTCGTAGTCGGTGCCGTTGGGGCCGTCCAGGCAGACGCGGTGGACGCCCGCGGCGGCGCTGTAGCCGGCGGTGCCGGGCTGGTAGGCGTTGGCGTTGGAGGTCAGCGAGCCGGTGTAGGTGTTGGTGTAGCCGGTGCAGCCGGTGGGCGGCGGGTTGGTCCCGCTGGTCACCAGGGTGAGCCCGTACACCGAGAGGATCTCGTTGATCGGCTGGTGGTAGGTGGTGCCGCCGGAGGTGCAGTTGCCCGAGCCGCCGGAGGTGACGCCCTGGGCCTGGGTGCCGGAGATGTAGGAGCCGCCGGAGTCGCCGGGCTCGGCGCAGACCGTGGTGCGGGTCAGGCCCGTGATGGTGCCCTCGGGGTAGGTGACGCTGGTGTTGTGCTGGCTGATGGTGCCGCAGCGGTACTGGGTGGTGGAGCCCGAGCGGCAGATGGAGCTGCCCACGACCTGCTGGGTGGAGCCGTTGACCGGCAGGATGCCCGCACTGTAGCCGTTCACCACGCCGGTGGGCGTCCAGTTGGCGTTGACCGCGACCCAGGCGTAGTCGTTGCCCGGGAAGGAGGAACCCTGGAAGGTGCCCTGGGCGACCCGGTTGAAGCCCTGGGTGGCGGTGCCGACGTCGCCGCAGTGGCCGGCGGTGGCGAAGCCGCCCTGGCTGCCGCGGGTGACCGAGAAGCCGACCGAGCACCGGCCGCCCATGTAGAAGGCGTCACCGCCGCGCACGTCGTACAGCGGGGTGGGGTTCTCCTGCGAGGCCTCGACGCGGACCAGCGAGGTGTCGACGCCGCTGCCGTTCACGAACGCCTGGGCCTCGGCGGTGTCGCGCGCCAGCACGACGACGCTGTTGGTGCGCACGTCGACGTACCAGGAGGGGACCGACTTCGGCGCGCTGCTCACGAGCCCGTCGAGCGTGGCCTTGGCCGCCTCCAGCGTGGCCAGGGAGTTCTTGAAGAGCTTGACCTCCGCGCCGGACCTGGCCAGGGAGGCGACCTTGGTGGAGTCGCTGGTGGCGACGACCATCTCCGAGGTGGGGCCGTTCACCCACGCTCCGGCGTAGGCGGCGCCGAGCTGTCCCCGCAGGGCGGGCTCGATCTTGGCGGCGGCGGCCTCGTTGACGAGACGCGCGGCGGCCTGCGCGCCGGTGCCGCCGAGGTCGCGCCGGATGGCGTCGATCAGCCCCGGGGACGGCTTGGCGGCGGTCGCCGCCACCTGGGCGCGGGCCTCGGCGAGGGTGTAGGGCGCGGCGGGGGCCTCGCCGGGACCCTGAGCCATGGCGGGGGCGGCCACCATGGTGAGAGCGAGCGCGAAGCCCGCCGTCATGGCACTTCTGCGGAGCATTGGTTCTCTCCTCGTGTGGGGGGTGACGTCAAGGTAACGGCCCCCCCGCACGTTATGGCTCTACCAAATGTCCCCTATCGTCACGTTATGGAGTGGTTCCTAGACCAGGGTTTCCGGTCAGCCACTCGGCGTACCTTCTGCTCCGCCCGACCGCGTCGGCGTGCGAGGCCTTGGCGTGCTCGAGGATCGACGCCGCGACCGCGGCGCTGGACGACTCCGGATGCCAGCCGAACAGCTGCCGCCAGCGCAGCGGGGCGCCGGCGATCGGGACCAGCCTCAGCCCCTCGGCGGGCTGGAAGGTGGCCTGGCAGAGGGCGGCGGCACGGCCCACCTTGGCGAGGTGCATGCAGGTGGCCACGTCGGTCTCGTAGATGGTCCGGGGGGTGAAGCCCGCGCGGGCGCAGGCCGTGGCGAAGCAGTCGCCGAAGCAGCTGTCGCCGGGGGTGACCGTCCACTGCTCGTCGGCCAGCTCGGCCAGCTCCACCTCCTTCCTGTCCACCAGGGGATGGTCCTCGTTGAGCAGGACGAAGACCGGGTCGGTGCCCACCGTCGACCACACCACCGGCCCCTCCACCGGAGGCGGGCTCTCCCCGCACGCCCCGATGAACGCGAAGTCGATCCGGCCGAGCATCACCATGGTGGTGAGCTCCTTGGCGGACCAGGAGGTGTGGGTGCTGACGGGCGTGTTGGGCCAGGCGGTGGCGAGGCGGTCCATCAGGCCGCCGAGGATCGGCCCGTTGGTGGCGCCCAGCCGGTAGCTGGGGACGTCGGAGTTGGCATTGGCGAACCTGAGGGCCTCCTCCTGGAGTTCACGGGCCGCGGGCAGCAGCACCATCGCCCTTGACAGCACCAGCTCCCCCAGGGGTGTGGGCCGTGCGCCGTTGTGGTCGCGTTCGAAGAGAGCTCCCCCGAGTACCCGCTCTATCCGTTTGAGTTGCGCGGTCAGCGCGGGTTGTGCCAGTCCGAGGTGCGTGGCGGCCTTGGTGACGCTACCTGCCTGGGCCACCGCGCGCACGATCTTGAGGTGTCGGAGCTCGAGATCCATACCGGGAACGTAAGGCCGCAACGTTATGGCCGCAATGCAAAGTTGTCATGAAATATGACTCAATTTTGTCGGATCGTTCCAAAGGGTGTTGCGGAGGGGAAAACAGATTACTTCCGGCTAGCCGTTTTTGTCTGCTGTGTCGTAAAACACCCATTCCGTCCCAGGTGGGGGTGGGGGATTCGACGTCGCTTACCACTCGAGCACGGGACGTGGGATACATCTCTGTTTCGGTCAGGCCGACCGGTGATATCTCAGCATGCGGGATCAGGGTGCCTCTCCCGTGCGGTTCGTCCGATCATCCCTTCTCCTCCCCGGGGGAGGACGTCCGGGAGCGCGGGGCGGGCCGCCGGGGGACGGTGGCGGAGGGCGGGCATCGAAGCGAAGATCGGCATGGACATCGGCATGGACATCGGCATGGACATCGGCATCGGCGTGGACGTCGGCGCGAGGGATTGGGACGGGTGGGCGGATGGGAATCGAGGTGTTTCTGATCCTTCTGGGGGCGTTGACGGTGGTGATCGGAGGGATGCTGTGGAGGCCCCGGACCAGGCTCCGGGCCTGGGGCCCGCGGAGGCGGAGGGACGAGGACGAGCAGGCCCCCACGCGGAGGGAGGTGCCGGTCGCGGCGCACGACGTCCGGGCGGGAACGGGGTTGCCGTGGCCGGTGCGCTCGTACTACGTCGGGGTGACCGCGCCCGGGGAGACGGGCGGCGACTACCAGGAGTGGGAGGTGAACTGGCCGCAGGTGAGCCAGTGGGCGGCGGCGGAGTCGCGCAAGGCGGGCGTGGGAGAGGTGTGGGTGGTGTACGAGGACCGGTCGGCGCGGGCGAACACGGTGTGGACCTGGAAGGGCGGGAGGCTGGTGGGCGCACGCGCCCTTCCCTGGACATGACGGCCACCCGCCGGCGGGCGCGGCGACGGCGGGTGGCGGCGACGGCTCGGAGGGGAGGACGCGCCGACGTTCCCGGGAGGACGGACGGCGCCGACGCCCCGGAGAGGACGGATGGGCGCTAACGGCCCGGGGGGGAGTGGCCGCCGTGAGGGGGCCGGTCCCGCCTGGGGGTGACGAGCCGGTGCAGTTGCGAGGCGAGCGAGGGCGCGCCGGGACGGTTGTCGATCTCGTCGTGCGGGACGACGGGCGGCTCGTCCACCCGGATGGCCCGCAGGTACTCCTCGAAGCGGCCGAGCTTGCCCGCGTCCCTGGCCAGGCCCCTGGCCTCCAGTCTGGCGCGGAGGGACGGGCCGTCCGAGCGGACCCAGAGCAGGCGCACTGGCGGCCCGCCCAGCCGCCCGACCCAGCGTTCCCAGACGGCCGCGTCGTGGACCTGGGTGGTGAAGGGGCCTTCCAGCAGCACCGGGCAGCCGTGTGAGCGGATCTGCCGGGCGACCTCGGTCAGGCCCTCGTACTCGTGCCGCTTGACGTGCTCGTCGTACCAGGGACCCTCGCGCTCGCCCTCGTCGCGGCCGTGCGCGCGCAGGGTGGCCGCCACGAAGCCGCCGTAGACGGTGTCCTTGTCGAGCAGGGCGGGCACCGGATCCAGCAGCGCCGGCAGCGCCGCCGCCACGGTCGACTTGCCGGCCCCCGGCGGGCCGCTCACCACCCACAGCACCGCCGGCCCCGGCGCGCCCGGACCGCCCCGGGACGCGCCGGGGGCACCACCCGCGTCGCCGGGTCCGCCGGGAGGCCGTTCCCCGCCCACGCCGCCCTCAGTCCTTCCAGACCTCGGCCACGCTCCCGGCGACCGCGGGCGCCTGGGCGAGCCCGGCCTCGAACGCCGGGCGCCACAGGGCCGGGTCGAGGACGTCGGCGCCGAACACCGCGATCGCCGCCTCGTCCGGGCCGACGTGCGCGACGCGGGCGTCCCCCAGCGCGGCGACCTCGGCCTCGAATCGGCTCCTGGGCGAGGCGTGCGCCAGCGGCTCCAGGACGACGACGGCGGAGCTGCCCGCGGCCAGGTCGATGTTGCTCGCCGAGCGCACCCCGCCGTCCATGTAGCGGCGCCCGTTGATCTCCACCGGCGGGAACACGCACGGGACCGCGCAGCTGGAGGCGACGGCCGAGACCAGCGGCGCCCCGGAGTCGCGGTCCCAGACCACGAACTCGCCGGTCCCGGCGTCGACCGCGGTGATCAGCAGGCGGCGCGACGGCCACTCCTTGACGGGCAGCCGCTCGCCGATCGTCTCGATCCTGGCGCCGGTGTCCGGCACGGCCAGCGCCAGCTCGCCCACCCGGCGCCGGGCCTCCCGCGGCTCCAGGGACGGGTCGTACAGGAGGCTGAAGGCGGCCATGACCGCCTCCATGTCCACCGAGGACGCGGTCGCCGTCTCCGACCGCGCCCGCCCGCCGACCGAGGCCTCCAGGTCGGCCCCGGTGGCCACCAGGGTCCCCACGACCGACCCGGCCGAGGTGCCGATCACCAGGTCTGCCTCTCCCAGGTCCACGCCCGCCCGGCGCAGGCCCGTGACGACCCCCGCCTCCCAGGCGATGCCCGCCACACCCCCGCCACCCAGCACCAGTGCTCTCGTCATGCGTCCTATTCTTACCGGTTCATCCCTTCAGGCCGGAACGGGAGATGCCCTCGATGATCCACCGCTGCGCCACGAGGTAGATCCCGATCACCGGCAGGCTGGCGATCACCGCCCCGGCCATCAGCAGGTCGTAGCGGATGCTGTTGGCGCTCTGGAAGTTGCCCAGGCCCGCCGGGAGCGTCAGGGACTCGGGGCTGAGCAGGACGAAGATCGGCCACAGGAAGTCGTTCCAGTTGGTGAGGAACGACAGCAGGAACAGCGTGGCCAGCGCCGGGCGGGCCAGCGGGAGCGCGATGACGGTGAAGATCTGCCACCGGTTGCAGCCGTCCAGCTCGGCGGCCTCCTCCAGCTCGCCGGGCAGGGTGATGAAGAACTGCCGCAGGAAGAACACGCCGAACGCCCCGGCGGCCGCCGGGACGATCACCGCGGGCAGGCTGTCCACCCAGGCGAGCTCGTTGACGATCAGGAAGTTGGGGATCAGCAGCACCACCGGCGGCACGAACAGCGTCGCCACCACCGTCGCGAAGATCGTCCTCCGGCCGCGGAAGCGGAGCCTGGCCAGCGCGTACGCGGCCGGCGCGGCGGTCACCAGCACCAGGGCGGCGTGCCCGGTGGCGGCGGCGAGGCTGTTGAGGAACCACGTCATGATCGGGCTGTCGGCGCTGCCGAGCAGCTCCCGGTAGGCGTCCAGCGACACCGGGTCCGGGATCCACTGCGGCTCGGTGGACCCGGCCGCCTCGCGGGTCTTGAACGAGGTGACGAACATGTAGACCAGCGGGCTCAGGTACAGCGCCGCGATCACCGCCAGGACCAGGTGCAGCAGGGCGCGCCGCAGCCGCCGGGTGTCGTGGGTCATCGCCGCGCGCTCCTGTCCCTGAAGGCGCCGAACACCAGGCCGCTGGCCACCATGAGGAACGCCGCCAGGATGAAGCTCATCGCGGAGGCGGTGCCCATGTCGAACTGGCGCAGGCCGGTCTCGGCGATGAGGTAGATCGCCGTCTTCGTCTGGTCGGCGGGCGCCCCCCGGGTGATCAGGTAGGACTGGCCGAACATGTTGGCCGAGGCCAGGATCGTGGCGTTGACCACGAACACCGTGACGGGCCGCAGCCCCGGCAGCGTCACCGAGCGGAACCGCTGCCAGGCGGAGGCGCCGTCGACCATCGCGGCCTCGTGCAGCTCACGCGGGATGTCCTGGAGCCCGGCCAGGAAGATGACCGAGTTCAGGCCCAGCGTCCACCAGACCGTCACGCCCACCAGCGCCACCCAGGCGGGCGCCACGTCGTTGGTCCACTGCACGTCCAGGCCGAGGTAGTGGTTGACCAGGCCGATGTTGCCGTCCAGCAGGAACTGCCAGACGAAGCCGACGACCGCCACGCCCAGCACGTACGGCGCGAAGTAGACGGCGCGGTAGACGTTGCGCCCGGCGAAGCGCCCGTTCATCAGCAGCGCGGTGAGCAGCGGCAGCACGATGAGCAGCGGCACCGACGCGACCGTGAAGATGCCGGTGGCCCGCATGGCCGTCCAGAACCGCGAGCCGTCCACACTGGAGGGGTCGAACAGCTCCAGGTAGTTCTCCAGCCCCACGAACGGCTTGGCGGGGAGGTTGATGTCCCACTCGTGCAGGCTCGTCCAGAACCCGAAGCCGATCGGCAGCAGCATGAAGACCGCGAACAGCGCGAGATAGGGGGCGAGGAAGGCGTACGGCGTCCACGGCCGCATCCTGGGCGTCTTCCCGGCACCGCCGGGCCGGTCCGGCCCGGCGGTGCCGGGCCGGCCCATCTCCTCGGTGAGCAGGCTCACTTCTCGTACTTCCGCTTGTTGGCGGCGAGCAGCTTGTCGGCCGACGCCACGCCCTCCTTCAGCGCGTCGGCCGGGGAGGACTGCTTCAGCACGGCCTTGGCGATGGCGAGCTCCAGCGCCTTGGACTGCACGTCACCGACGCCGGGCAGCGGCGGCAGGAAGCGGAAGATGTTCACGTCGGCGGCCATCTTGATCTGCGGCAGGTCGGCGATCGCCGGGTCCTGGCGGGCGGAGTTGCGCGCCGGGATCATCCCGGCCTTGGCCCACTCGGTCGACTGGCGGCTGATGTGGTCGATGAAGAACTTGGCCGCCTGGACCTTGTTGGGGTCCTTGCCCGCCTGGGAGGTCATCACGAAGTTGTGCGAGGAGGCCCACGCCGCGGCCGTGCCGCCGATGTTGGGGATCGGGGACATGCCCCACTTCAGCGACTTGGCGTTGGTCTTCAGGTCGTTGATCTGCCAGATGCCGTCCCAGGTGAAGCTGACCTTGTCGTTCTTGAAGGCGGCGTACTGGCTGTCCTGGGCGACCTTGGCCGGGCTGAGGCCCTTGTCGATCTGCTCGACCATCCAGCCCAGGGCCTTGGCGCCCGCCTCGGAGCCCCAGAGCGCGTTCGCGCCGTCCTCGCTGTAGAGCTCGCCGCCGAACTGCCACAGCAGGGTCATGAACATCAGGTGCGCCGGCCACTTGCTGGGCATCCAGAACGGGTTCTCGATCCCGGCCTGCTTGAGCCTTCCCAGGGCGTCCTCGTAGGAGGCCTTGTCGGCGGGGGCGTCGTCGAGGTCGATCTTCTCCAGGTGGGAGGTGTTCCAGTAGTCGGCCAGGCTGTGCACGTCCAGCGGGACGCTGTAGCGCTTGCCCTCGTAGATGCCGGCGTTCCACACCGCGGGGATGAAGTCGGCCTCGCTGAGCTTCAGCGCGCCGACCACGTCGTCCAGCGGGATCAGCGTCTGCCGGGTGGCGAAGGTACCGATCCAGTCGTTGTGGATGACCGCCACGTCCGGGCCCTTGCCCGCGGTGATGGCCGTCGGCATGGCCGGGTAGAGGTCCTCCCAGCGCCGGGTGACGTTGCGGACCTCGATGCGGCCGGCGTACTCCTTGTTGAACGCCTCCAGCATGGTCCGCATGTGCGGGCCGTCGCCGCCGGTGAAGCCGTTCCAGTAGTCCAGCGTCACCTTGGGGCCGGAGTACTCCCCGCCGGCGAAGGTCGGCGCGGCCGAGGCCGGCGAGGAGGCGCCGGAGCCGATCTTGGTGCCGCCTCCGCAGGCGGCCAGCGCGGCGGTCAGGCCGGCGGCGCCGGTCAGGCCCATGAACGAGCGGCGGGACAGGGGACTGGTCATGGTCTTACTCCTGGGGGGACGAGGGAGCGAAGCGGACGACGTTCCACGAGACGGGTGAGAGGTTCAGGACGGAGCGGCGGCCCTCCTGGCGCGCGCCCGCGCCGGGCCGGGGGACGACGCGGTCGGGAGCGTCGGCGGTGTTGACCGCCGACAGGTCGTCGTCGGTGAGCTCCAGGTGCTCGACGGGCCGCATCCCCTCGGGCAGCGTGAGCTCCAGCGCGCACGGGGCGTTCCGGTCGCGGTTGACCACGAACAGCGTCAGCTCGCCGGTCGCCTCGTCGTGCGTGGCGGTCGCCCAGAGCGCGGGCGCCTCGCCGTACCTGGCGGTCGGGATCGTCCCGCACTCGGGCTCCACGCGCAGCACCTGGCCGCGGGCGTGCCGGGCGGTCAGCGCGAACGGGTGGAAGATGCTCTGCCGCCACGCCGGGCCGCCCGGCTCGGTCCTGATCGGGGCGATCACGTTGGCGAGCTGCGCCTGGCAGGCGACGCCGACCCGGTCGGCGTTGCGCAGCAGCGTGATGAGCAGGCTGCCGACCACCACCGCGTCGGTCACGTCGTAGGTGTCCTCGATCAGCCGCGGGCGCTCCCGCCACTCCAGCGACGACTCGCCCCCGAAGCGGCTCTGGTACCAGACGTTCCACTCGTCGAAGGAGAGCCGGATCCGCTTGGTGCTGCGCAGTTTCGCGCCCACGTGGTCGGCGGTGGCCGCGATCGAGCGGATCATGTGCTCCATGTCGGCGCCGCTGGCGAGGAAGGAGTCGACGTCGCCGTCGGAGGGGTCGTAGTAGGCGTGCAGCGAGATGTAGTCGACCATCTCGTACGTCGCCTCCAGCACCTCGGCCTCCCAGGAGCCGAACGTCGGCATGCCGCTGTTGGAGCTGCCGCAGGCCACCAGCGACAGGCCGCCGTCGAAGCGCAGCAGGGCCCGCGCGGTCTCGGCGGCCAGCCGGCCGTACTCGGCGGCGGTCTTGTGGCCCATCTGCCAGGGGCCGTCCAGCTCGTTGCCCAGGCACCACAGCCGCACGTCGTGCGGTTTGTCGACGCCGTGCGAGCGGCGCAGCTCCGACAGGCGCGTGCCGCCGGGGTAGTTGGCGTACTCGACCAGCTCCAGCGCCTCGGCGACCCCCCGGGTGCCGAGGTTGAGCGCCATCATCGGCTCGACCCCGGCCTTGGCGGCCCAGGCCATGAACTCGTTGAGCCCGAAGGCGTTGCCCTCCAGGCTGCGCCAGGCCATGTCCAGCCGCGCCGGCCGCTCCTCGACCGGGCCGACGCCGTCCTCCCAGCGGTAGTTGGAGACGAAGTTGCCCCCGGGGTAGCGGACCACCGTGACCCCGAGCTCGCGGGTCAGCTCCAGCACGTCGGTGCGCAGGCCGTCGGCGTCGGCCAGCGGGTGGCCGGGCTCGAAGACGCCGGTGTAGACGCAGCGGCCCATGTGCTCCACGAACGAGCCGAAGAGCCGGGGCTCGACCGGGGCGATGCGGAAGGCGGGGTCCAGGGTGAGACGGGCGGTGGTCGCCACGGCACGACCTCTCTGTTAACGCGACATTTCGTGGTAGGTGGTTTCTACAACGTTGTTTCAACGTTGTAAACAGGGGCTCCAGGAGTCGATACCGGGGCGTTACGATCGTCGGGACCGGATCCCGTACGGCCCGCGGAGTACCGGCCGGGCGGCGGGCACCCCGGCGGGAGGGGGAGCGAGTGGGAGCGAGCCTGCGCGACATCGCGCGCCTGGCGGGGGTGTCGGTGAAGACCGTCTCCAACGTCGTCAACGGGTACGCCCACGTCTCGCCCGCGACCCGGGCCAAGGTGGAGGAGGCGCTCTCCCGGCTGGACTACCGGCCCAACCTGTCGGCGAGGAACCTGCGCCAGGGACGCACCGGCGTGATCGCCCTGGCGCTGCCCGAGCTCGACGCCCCCTACTTCGCCGAGCTGTCCAGGTTCGTCATCGACGCCGCGGCCGAGCTGAGGTGGCTGGTGGTCATCGAGCAGACCGACGGCCGCCTGGAGCGGGAGCGGCGCATCCTCGACGGGGTCCGCGACCACCGGGTGGACGGGGTCATCCTCAGCCCCATCGCGATCGGCGCCGACGAGCTCGCCGCGCGCACCGACGCGACCGCGCTCGTGCTGCTCGGCGAGCGCATCCACGACGGCCCCGCCGACCACGTGGCCATCGACAACGTACGGGCGGCGCGCGACGTCACCGAGCACCTGATCGGGCTGGGCCGCACCCGCGTCGCCGCGCTGGGCGCCGAGGACAACGCCGCCAGCGGCACCGCCCCGCTCCGCCTGGCCGGGTACCGCGAGGCCATGGCCGCCCACGGGCTTCCCGAGACGGTCGCCACGGTCGAGCGCTACCGCAGGGACCAGGGGGCGGCGGCGATGGCCGCGCTGCTGGGGCGCGCCGAACCGCCCGACGCGGTGTTCTGCTTCAACGACCTGCTGGCGCTGGGCGCCATGCGGACCCTGCTGTCGTCCGGGCTGCGGGTGCCCGAGGACGTCGCCCTGGCCGGGCTCGACGACATCGAGGACGGCCGTTTCAGCACCCCCACCCTGACCACGGTCGCCCCCGACAAGGCCGAGCTGGCCAGGATCGCGGTCGACCTGCTCAAGCAGCGCATCGAGGGCCCCGCCGACCACCCCCCGAAGGAGGTCGGCGCGGGCTACCGGCTCGTGGTCAGGGAGAGCACGCTGGGGCGCTGACCGGCGCGCGGCCGGACGGCCGCCCCGGGGTGACGGGCCGCGCGGCCCGGCGCGCGGCCCGGCGCGCTCCCGGTGGGCTCCCGGTGGGCTCTCGATGCGCAGGGTCAGACGTCGCGGCCCCGCATGCCCTCGTGTTCGGGGTCGACGCCCCAGGAGACGACCCTGCGGGGATGGATGCGGATGACCTCGCGGCTGAGGTGGGGGAAGGGGGGATCGTGGTCCTCGATGGCCTCGGCCTCGCCGCGGATCTCCACCCCCCGCACCCGCCAGGGATCGGTGGAGGCGAGCTCGTCCACCACGAAGGCCACCCGCGGGTTCGTCCGGACGTTGCGGAACTTCCTGGTGGTCCCCATCGCGCGGCCGTAGATGTCGACGGCGCCGGTCTCGGGGTCGACGTGGAAACCGGTCGGGCTGTTCTGCAGGCCCCCGGCGGAGTCGGTCGTGGCCAACCGGCCCAGGTGCTGGCTCTTGAGGAAGGCGAGTTCCGCCTCGGTGAAAATCATGATCTTACTCTGTAACCTCAATGTTGATTGAGGTCAAGTTAGACTGCCGCATGCCCAACACTCCGGAGATGACCGTCGGCCAGCTCTCCGCGCGCAGCGGGGTGGCCGTCTCCGCCCTGCACTTCTACGAGTCCAAGGGGCTCATCCGCAGCCGCCGCACCACCGGCAACCAGCGCCGTTTCTCCCGCGACACGTTGCGCAGGATCGCCTTCATCCGGGTCTCCCAGCGGGTGGGGATCCCGCTCAGGACGATCCAGGAGGCGCTCGCCGCCCTGCCCGACGGCCGTACCCCCACCCGGGAGGACTGGGAGAGGCTCTCCACGATGTGGCAGGGCGAGCTGGACGGCCGCATCAGGCAGCTCGAACGGCTCCGGCACGGGCTGACCGACTGCATCGCCTGCGGCTGCCTGTCGCTGGACCGCTGCGCGCTGGCCAACCCCGACGACGTGGCCGCCGCGCGCGGGCCGGGCTCGCGGCTGATGCTCGGCGCCCGCGAGGCGTGCGAGCCCGCCTGCGTCGTGGACTGACCCCTTCCGGCGGACGTACGGACCGCCGTCCCGGCCGGGGCGCCCCGTTCCGGGGCGGTGGCACCGGAGCGGGTTTTTTAGTTGTCCATCCAAACTATTGACGGCCCGGGGTCCGGCGTGTGACCCTCTGGGCGTTCATGCACGCGCATCACGGGCGGTCGACGGTCAGGGTCCCGCCACCTTGATCGTGCATGGCGGTTTGTCCGTTGCATTGCGAAGGGAAGCCGTACATGCGAAGAAGGCTGTTCAGCGCGCTCGCCGCCGTCGCGGTGGCGTGCGCCTCGGCCGGTCTGGTCGCCGCGGGCGGGAGTGCGAGCGCCTCGGCGTCCGCGCCCGGCTCCGTGGGCGGCGCCCCGGCCGGCTCCGCGGCCCGCACCGTGGCCGCCGAGTCCTACGACTGGAAGAACGTCAGGATCGACGGCGGCGGGTTCGTGCCGGGGATCGTGTTCAACCAGAAGGAGAAGAACCTCATCTACGCCCGCACCGACATCGGCGGCGCGTACCGCTGGGAGCAGGCGAGCAAGAGCTGGACCCCGCTGCTCGACTGGGTGGGCTGGGACAAGTGGGGCTACAACGGCGTGGTCAGCCTCGCCACCGACCCGGTCGAGACGAACCGCGTCTACGTCGCCGCCGGCATGTACACCAACAGCTGGGACCCCAACAACGGGGCCATCCTGCGCTCCGCCGACAAGGGCGCCACCTGGCAGGCCACGCCGCTGCCGTTCAAGCTCGGCGGCAACATGCCCGGCCGCGGCATGGGCGAGCGGCTGGCCGTCGACCCCAACAGGAACAGCGTCCTCTACTTCGGCGCGCCCGAGGGCAACGGCCTGTGGCGCAGCACCGACAAGGGCGTGACCTGGGCCAAGGTGGCGAGCTTCCCCAACGCGGGGAACCACGCCGACAACCCCTCCGACCCCAACGGCTACACCAGCCACCGTCCGGGCGTGGTCTGGGTGACCTTCGACCCGAGCTCGGCGACCGCGGGCAACACCACGCAGAGGATCTACGTCGGCGTCGCCGACAAGCAGAACACCGTCTACAGCTCCGCCGACGGCGGGACCACCTGGAGCCGGGTGGCCGGGCAGCCCACCGGCTACATCGCGCACAAGGGCGTGCTCGACCACGTCAACCACACCCTCTACATCGCGACCAGCGACACCTCGGGCCCCTACGACGGCGCCAAGGGCGACGTGTGGAAGCTGAACACGACCACCGGCGCGTGGACCCAGATCAGCCCGGTCCCCTCCAGCTCGTCCGACGCGTACTACGGCTACAGCGGCCTCACGATCGACCGGCAGAACCCCGGCACGATCATGGTCGCCACCCAGATCTCCTGGTGGCCGGACGTGATCTTCTTCAGGTCCACCGACTCCGGCGCGACCTGGACCCGCATCTGGGACTTCACGTCCTACCCCAACCGCAGCTTCCGCTACACCATGGACGTCTCCTCCTCGCCGTGGCTGACCTTCGGGACCAACCCGCAGCCGCCCGAGGTGACGCCCAAGCTCGGCTGGATGACCGAGTCGCTGGAGATCGACCCCTTCGACGGCAACCGGATGATGTACGGCACCGGCGCCACGCTGTACGGCACCGAGGACCTCAAGAAGTGGGACACCGGCGGCCAGCTCACCATCAAGCCCATGGTCAAGGGGCTTGAGGAGACCGCCGTCCTCGACCTGATCAGCCCGCCGTCCGGGGCCCCGCTCGTCAGCGCGCTGGGTGACATCGGCGGCTTCCGGCACACCGACCTCGACGCCGTCCCGGCGATGATGTTCACCTCCCCGATCTTCACCTCCACCACCAGCCTCGACTACGCCGAGACCAAACCGGCCGTCATGGTCCGCGCGGGCAACTTCACCGACGCCGACCGGCCCAACGACAGCCACGCCGCGTTCTCCACCGACGGCGGCGCCAACTGGTTCCAGGGCAGCGAGCCGGCCGGGATCAACGAGGGCGGCACGATCGCCGCCGCGGCCGACGGCTCCCGGTTCGTCTGGGCGCCCAAGGGCGTGGGCGTGCACTACACGGTCGGCTACGGCAACTCCTGGACCGCCTCCACCGGGCTGCCGACCGGCGCCGTGGTCGAGTCCGACCGGGTGAACCCCAGTAAGTTCTACGGCTACAGCGCCGGGAAGTTCTACGTCAGCGTCAACGGCGGCGCCACGTTCACGGCCACCGCCGCGACCGGGCTGCCCGCCGAGGGCAACGTCAAGTTCAAGGCCGTCCCCGGCCGCGAGGGCGACATCTGGCTGGCCGGGCCCGCCAACGACACCGGCGCCGCCGCGGGCATCTGGCACTCCACCGACGGCGGCGCGTCGTTCACCAAGCTGTCCGGCGTCGCGAACGCGGTCAACATCGGCTTCGGCAAGGCCGCGCCCGGAAAGAGCTACCAGGCGCTCTACACGCTCGCCACCGTCGGCGGCGTCACCGGCGTGTTCCGCTCCGACGACACCGGCGCGACCTGGGTCAGGATCAACGACGACCAGCACCAGTACGGCAACGCGGGCGAGGCCCTCACCGGCGACCCGCGCGTCTACGGCCGCGTCTACCTCGGCACCAACGGCCGCGGCATCCTGTACGCCGACGGCGACGGGACCGTCCCGCCCGACGACACCATCGCGCCGACCAGGCCGGGTACCCCGGCGGCGTCGGCGATCACCTCCTCGGGGGCGACGCTGACGTGGACGGCCTCGACCGACGCGGTGGGTGTGACGGGGTACGACGTCTACCGTGAGGCGGGCGCGACGGACGTGAAGGTGGCGACGGCCTCGTCGGCGTCGTACGCGCTGAGCGGATTGAGCGCGGACACCTCGTACACGTTCTACGTCATCGCCCGTGACGCGGCCGGCAACAGCTCCACCGCCTCGGCGCCGGTCACCTTCACGACCACCGCCGGACAGGGGGACACCATCGCGCCGACCAGGCCGGGTACCCCGGTGGCGTCGGCGATCACCTCCTCGGGGGCGACGCTGACGTGGACGGCCTCGACCGACGCGGTGGGTGTGACGGGGTACGACGTCTACCGTGAGGCGGGCGCGACGGACGTGAAGGTGGCGACGGCCTCGTCGGCGTCGTACGCGCTGAGCGGATTGAGCGCGGACACCTCGTACACGTTCTACGTCATCGCCCGTGACGCGGCCGGCAACAGCTCCACCGCCTCGGCGCCGGTCACCTTCACGACCACCGCCGGACAGGGCGGCGGCTGCACCGCGACCTACAAGGTCGCCAACTCCTGGCCGGGCGGATTCCAGGGCGAGGTGACGGTGAAGAACACCGGCACCTCGGCGACCACCGGCTGGACCGTCACGTGGTCGTTCCCGAACGGCCAGACGATCAGCCAGCTCTGGAGCGGCGTGCACACCCAGACCGGTGCCGCCGTCACGGTGAGGAACACGAACTGGAACGGCGCCCTGGGCGCCGGGGCGTCCACCGTGTTCGGCTTCGGCGCGAGCTGGACCGGCACCAACGGCGTCCCGTCCACCGTCACCTGCGCCGTCTCCTGACGGTCGTCCCCGCTCCCGACGACCGCTCCCGCTCCGACCGCCGCTCCCGCGAGACCACCCCGGCGGGGTGACCTCCCGGGAGCGGCCCGGGGCGGCCCGGGAGAGACCCGCCGGTGCGTCCGGCCGCCGAGGCCGGGGGGTCCTGGCGGCCCTTCACCGGCCTCCCGGTCCTTCGTGAGAACCACGCGGGGCCGGGAGCCCGTACGGCCCCGGCCGCGCCCCGAACGGGCCCGGCCGGGGCCGTCCCGGTTCCGGGCGGAAGCGTTCGGGGCGACGCCGGGAGCGTCTCGGGCGAGGCCGGAAGCGTTCCTGGCGTGTCAATGGCCGTTCGGCCCCGGTGCGCCGGCGGGAGTCCCCCTCAAGGGGGTAGGGGACTCCGTCTTCAGGATGAGATACGACGTCCGCTGAGGCCGGACCATCCGACAGACCCTATTGTGGAAGAAACCGACAGTCCGGGGGAGAGCATGACGATCTCAGACGGGGTGCGCGGCCCTCGGGACGCGGCCGGGAACCCGACGAAAGACGATCACACCGGCGCTCCGCGTCGGGGCGATGCCGCCGGGGCCGGTGTCCCCGGCGGCATCGGCGAGACCGGGGGCCCCGTTCCGGGAGGTTCCTCTCCGGGCGGCCCCGGTGGCGTCGGCGGGCCCGGTGAGCCCGGTGAGCCCCCGGAGGTGAAGGCCCGGCGATCCGGCCTGCAGGGCAGGCTCGACGGCATCAGGTCCACCCGCACCGGCCACCTCACCCTGAAGATCGTCATCGGTGTCGTCGGCGCCGTGCTGGTCATCGGCGGCCTGATCATGGTGCCCTTCCCCGGGCCCGGCTGGCTGGTCGTCTTCGCCGGGCTGGCCGTGCTGGCCACCGAGTTCCACTGGGCCCACCGGGTGCTGGAGTTCGGCAAGCGGACCCTGTCGGCCTGGACGGCCTGGCTCGGCCGCCGGGGCTGGACCGTCAAGATCCTGGTCGTCCTGGTCGCCGCCGCCACCGCCACCGCCATCGTCTACTTCGGCCTCAAGCTCAGCTTCGGGCTCGACCTGGTCGTCGAGGCGCAGAAACTCCTCATCCGCTAGACGGGCCCGCGTCCGATCGGCGAACATCACGCACGGTGACGGCAACGAGGCCGTCTGACCGGTGATGACACCGTTGACGGGAAACGATCCTCGCGCCCCGGCGAGTTTTACCGGGTGCCACCCGTCTCGTTATCTTCCTCGGATGTGACTCTTCGTAGTGTCTCCACGTCCGATCCGCAAGGACGGATCGGCAGAGACGAATAAGGAGAGTGACGTTCCATGCGCGCCCTGTCCTCGATGCTGGTCCTCGCGGCCGCCGGAGCCGCCATCCTGACCGGCACCCCCGCCCACGCCGACGACGTCAACCTGGCCGCGAGGGTCCAGCCCGGCGAGGAGGTCTTCCTCACGCCCGAGCTGGTCCCCGCGGCCCAGTACAACGGGAACGTCCTGGTCAAGCTCGACAACAACAGCGTCCCCGTCAAGATCAAGATCGGTAACTGCCGCGGCAGGTACATCGGCACGCTGCCGATCGCCGCCAACGACCACGCCGCGTACGTCGCCGCCAGCACCACCCCGCCCGCGCAGTGCATCCGCTACCGCGTGAAGAACATGGGCAACACCCCGGCCGCCATCACGGGCACCGGCTACTTCTAACAGGTGCTGCCTCGTGGCGCTGTGAGGCCGAGCCGGCGACTGGACTGAGGAGGGCGGAATCGTGAGGAACGAACGATTCCGCCCGACGAGGGAAGGAGCCGGATCAGAGCGGCCTCACAGCGACGCGTCAGCGTCGCCATGAAATTGTCACGCGCGTGAGGGGGGCGGCGGGGGAAACTGTGCGCCCGCGCCAGAAGAAGGATTCCTGACATCGGGGTAACGTCCGAAGTCAGGAGGAGTCCACGTGAGCCCAGCCCGTGCCGTCGAACAGCCGCAGGCGGACGTCCCCCGTGAGTTCGCCGACGCCCTCCGTCCCTACCTGGACGTCCTGGCCGAGGAGATGATCGACGAGATCCGGGCCAGTGTGCCGGAGTACTCCCGGCAGAGCGACGCCTACGCCCGCATCGTCAGGCACTCCGTCGAGGAGGCGCTCGCCGGGTTCGTCAACCGCGGGGCCGGCCGGTCCCGGCTGCTGGAGGTCTTCCGCGCCGTCGGGGGCGGCGAGGCGGCCGAGGGGCGCCCCCTGGACTCGCTCCAGTCGGCGCTGCGGATCTGCGCCCGGGTGGCCTGGCGGCGGCTGGCCGAGGAGTCCGAACGGCTCGACCTGTCCCGGCGGCGCATGTGCGACATCGGGGAGGCGATCCTGGTCTACCTCGACGAGATCGCCGCGGCCGCGGCCGACGGCTACTCCGAGGCCCAGGCCCGGGTGGCGGGCGAACTGGAGCTCAGGCGCCGCAGGCTGCTGGACCTGCTCGTGGCCGACCCGCCCGCCGACTCCCGCGCCGTGGCCGACCTGGCCCGGTCGGTGCGCTGGACCATGCCGCGCACCCTGGCCTGCGTCGCCCTGGCCCCCCGCGTCCAGGGGGAGCCGCCCAGGCCGGGACTGCCGCCCGACGTGCTCGTCGACCTCGACCGCTCCGATCCCTGCCTGGTGCTGCCCGACCCCGGAGGTCCCGGCAGGAGCGGCCTGCTGAACGCCATGGCGGCCGACTGGACGGTGGCCATCGGTCCCGCGGTCGCCGTCGGCGAGGCCGGGATCTCGCTCAGGCTCGCCCGCGACGCCCTGGTGCTGGCCGGGCGCGGCGTGCTGGACGGCCGCGGCGTCATCAGGGTGGCCGAGCACCTCGCGACACTGATGATCTTCCAGGACGAGGCGCTGATCCAGATCATGGGGCGGTCCAGGCTCGTGCCCCTGCTCGCCCTGCGCCCGGCCCAGCGCGACCGGCTGGCCGAGACGCTGCTGGCCTGGCTGCAGAGCGGCAACGCCACCGAGGTGGCGGCCCGGCTGCACGTCCACCCGCAGACCGTCCGCTACCGCCTGCGCCAGGCCACCGAGCTCTTCGCCGACCAGCTCGGCACCCCCGGGGACCGCTTCGAGCTGGAGGTGGTCCTGCGCGCCCGCGCCGCCGGTCTCGTCGCGGCGAAGCGCCCGGCGGTGAAGGGCTGACCCGGCGCGACGCGCGGACCGCCGCGGGCGGGGAGCGGTAGGCCCTTCTCCCGGAGGCGCGCCGGACGCCGGGGACGGGCGGGGAGCCGGGGGCCGGCGTCCGGCCCGCCATCGCGTTCGGTCAGGCGTTCTCGCGGCTCGCGATCAGGGCTGCGACACCGTCCAGGATGCGTTCCAGGCCGAAGGTGAGGGCGTGGGCGGGGTCGGTGATCGCCTGGTAGGCCTCGCCGGCCGCCTGCCCGACGCGGGAGGCGACCGGGAAGCGGGTGGCGTCCACGAGGCGTTCGAGCAGCGGGGAGTTGGTGAGCCACCACTCGGCGTCGGTCATCCCGCTCTCCCGCTGGACGCGCAACTGGTCGGCCCCGGTCCTGGCGGTGCTCTCGACGTGGGAGAGGACCAGGGTGAGGACGGAGTCCATCTCGACGTCCGACAACCCCACGCCCTCCAGCGGGCGCAGTTCGGCCTCGTACTTGAGCGTGGCGTTCGGCCCGAGCGTGGAGCGCGGATCGCGGGCCTGGAGCATCCAGGGGTTGCGCCGGTGCAGGTCCCAGTTGCGGGCGGCGACGAACTCCAGCGCGCCCCGCCACCCGCCGGGCTGCCGGGACGGCGTGTCCACGTCGGCGTACAGCTCCCCGTACGCGGTGTCGATCATGAGGTCGAGCAGCTCGCCCTTGCCCGGCACGTGGGTGTAGAGGGACATGGTCCCGACCCCCAGCCGTTCGGCGACCTGGCGCATGGAGACCGCGTCGAGCCCCTCGGCGTTGGCCAGCTCGATGGCGGCCAGGACGATCGAGCGCACCGTCAGCCCGGAACGGCCCGGTTTGCCGTGCGAGCCCCACAGGAGGGCAAGGCTGCGTGCCGGGTCGGCGTCGGAAGCTCTCTTCGCGCTCACGGGATCGGTCTCCAGATTCTCGGCGTCAGGCCCACCGTAGCGTGACCGTACGATGTACCGTACGCTATACGGTAAGTGGCGTGCCAAGCCGGGCGGATCCTCCGTCCGGGGTGGCACGAGAAGGCGGGTGAGCACGGATGGGACAGGACGCGAGGGCCGGGTCCGCGATCGTCGCGGACGGCCTGCGCAAGGGGTACGCGGGCGCTCCGCCGGGCGCGGGGCTCAACGGCTTCGACCTGGAGGTCGCGACCGGCACGGTCTGCGGCCTGCTCGGCCCCAACGGGGCGGGCAAGACGACGGCCGTCAGGATCCTGTCCACGCTGCTGCGCCCCGACGCGGGCCGGGCGAGCGTGGCCGGGTTCGACGTGCGGGCCGAGGCCGGCCGGGTCCGCGAGCGCATCGGGCTGGTCGGCCAGTACGCCGCGGTCGACGAGATCCTCAGCGGGCGGCAGAACCTGGTGATGTTCGGCAGGCTCAACCACCTGCCCGCCGCGCACGCGCGGAGGCGGGCCGACGAGCTGCTGGAACGCTTCTCGCTGACCGACGCCGGCTCCCGGCCGGTCGGCGGCTACTCCGGCGGCATGCGCAGGAGGCTCGACCTGGCGGCGAGCCTCGTCGTGGCACCGCCGGTGCTGTTCGTGGACGAGCCGACCACCGGCCTGGACCCGGCCGGACGCCGCCAGGTGTGGGCGGCCGTGCGCGACCTGGTCGACTCCGGCACGACCGTGCTGCTCACCACGCAGTACCTGGAGGAGGCGGACCGGCTGGCCGACCGGATCGTGATGCTCACGGCGGGCAGGGTCGTCGCCGAGGGCACCCCGGAGGAGCTGAAGTCCGCCCTCGGCGGCGACCGGATCGACGTCGTCCTGGCCGACGCCGGCGACGTGGAGACCGCGCGGGTCCTGGCGGCGCGGGTCGCGTCAGGGGAGGTCCGGGTGGACGCCGGGAGCCGCCGGATCGGCGTCCCGGTCTCCGAACGCACCCGGGCGCTCGTCGCGCTGGTCACCGCACTCGGCGACGCCGGGATCGAACCGGTGGACGTCACGCTGCGCCGCCCCACGCTGGACGAGGTGTTCCTGCACCTGACGGGCGACGACGGCAACCGGGCGGGCGACGACCCACGGTCCACGGGCGACGGAACCGGGCCTGCGGGCGACGACAGGGGCGCGATCGCCCCCGCCGCTCCCGCCGCCCCTGACAGGAGGGCATCCGTATGAGCGTCACGACCCCCGCCCCGGTCCCGCCCGCCCCGGCCCCCTCGGGAGGATCCTCGCCGGCGCGGGTCACCCGGGCGACCCGCGCCGCCTGGGTGGCCGCCGACTCCTGGACGATCGCCCTGCGGGACCTGAGGCACTGGGTCCGCAGGCCCGGACCGGTCGTCGTCGGCTGGTTCTTCCCGGTCCTGACGGTGCTGATGTTCGGCGGCCTGTTCGGCGGCGCCATCGGCGGCCCCGGCGGTTCCTCCGGCGGCTCCGGCACGGGGGACTACATCGACTTCCTCGTCCCGGGCATGTTCGCCATGGCCATGCTGTTCGGCCTGGAGTCCACGATGACGGCGGTCACCACCGACGCCTCCAGGGGGGTGACCGACCGGTTCCGCTCGATGCCGATGAACTCCTCCGTGGTCGTCATGGGCCGCGGGATCGCCGACATGCTCGACTCGGCCGTCGGGCTGGCCGTCCTGTTCGCGGCCGGGCTGCTGCTCGGCTGGCGCGCCGAGGGCGGTCCGGCCGGCACGCTGGCGGCGGTGGGCCTGCTCCTGCTGCTCCGCTTCGCCCTGCTCTGGGTGGGGATCTTCATCGGCCTGGTCGCGGGCGGGCCGGAGGCGGTGACGTCCGTGCAGATCCTCGTCTGGCCGGCCGGCTTCCTGTCCGGCGTGTTCGTCGACCCGGCGACGATGCCCTCCTGGCTCGGCGCGGTCGCCGAGTGGAACCCGCTCTCGGCGACCGCGACCGCCGTCAGGGGGTTCTTCGGCGACCCGGGCCGGGTGGGGGAGTCCTGGGTCGCGCAGCACGCGGCGACGATGGCGGTGCTCTGGCCGCTGCTGCTGATCGCCGTCTTCCTGCCGTTGTCGGCCCGTACGTTCCGCAGGCTCGGCGACTGAGGAGCGGCGCGGCGGAGGCGGCCTTCCGGTATTCATCGCCCCGGAAGGCCGCCTCCACACCTCTTCTAACCCTTTCGTTCTAGATCGCGATCATGAACGATTTCCGACTTAGGATGCCGCCGTGTCCGTGACTCCTGGTACCCGCCGACTGCTCGGCTGTCTCGTCGCCCTGGCCCTGCCGATCGTGCCGGTCATGCCGCTCCCGGCGGCCGCGCACGCCGCCCGGACGGCCGGTGGGACGGCGCCCGAGGCCGGCGTCACGTCCGCCGTGGCCCCTTCCTCGCATTCCCCCGCGGCCTCTTCCGGAGCGCACGCGACCGCGGCCGACATCGTGCTGCCCGGGACGCGGGTGACCCTCAGGGAGCAGGCCGCCGACGCGCTCAAGGTCACCTCGTACTCCGTGGGCAAGACGACCTACCTGCGCAGGGGGGCGGGGTTCACCCGGCAGACCGCCTACCAGGAGATCACGGTCGCCCCCAAGGGGGGCAGGGCCCTCGCGGTGCCCACCTCCTACAGGAGCGGTTACGACTCGGTCGTCCTGCTGGACCTGGCGACCTCCAAGGGCACCGTGATCCGCACGGTGCGCAAACCGCTCGTCGCGCACTCCGCCCACTGGAGCCGCGACGGCCGCAAGGCGGTGCTGACCGTCCAGCGCAAGAGCGGCACGTCGTGGGTGACATCGGGGTTCGTGATCGTCGACGTCTCGGCGAGGACCGCCAGACAGGCGATCGTGGCCAAGGTCGACGGGTCCGCGCGGTTCCGCTGGAGCTCCGACGGCTCCGACGTGGTGGCCGAGTACAAGGGCGGCACCCGCTTCTACGGCCAGGACGGCGCGGTCCGGCGCACCCTGGTCAAGACCGGCAGGCCCGCCGGGGGAGAGGACGCCTTCACCCCCTCGGGCCGGGGCCTGATGACCTGGTGCCCGTCCACCCACACCGAGCACGTCTGCGTCTGGGACCGCACCTCCGGCAGGCTCGCGGCCAAGGTGCCCGGCATCCGGCCGAAGGCCCTGTGGGGGTGGTGGGACGAGAAGCACTTCATCGCCGTCATCCCCTCCGGGGGTCACTACCAGGTGGTGCTGTCCACGCTCAAGGGCAGGACCGTCCGCGTGCTGGCCGCCTTCGCCGCCGGCGACTGGGACGCCCGGCTCTACCTCGGCTACACCCGCCGCTGACCGGGCCGCCCCGCCCGCTCCCCCGGCACCGCCGGGACGCCCGGGGCCGGGCGGTCCTCACAGGTACAGGCCCGTACCGTTGTCGGTCTGGGGGGTGGCGATGGCGTGCAGGTCGCGCTCGCGCATGACCAGGTAGATCTGGCCGTGCACCTCGACCTCGTACTGGTCCTCGGGGTTGAACAGCACCTTGTCGCCGACCTTGACCGCGCGGACGTTCTGGCCCGCGCCGCAGACCTCCCCCCAGACGAGGCGGTTGGCCATCTTCACCGTCGCCGGGATGACGATGCCCGCCGTGCTGCGCCGTTCCTCGGACTCCTGCTCGACCTTGACCATCACGCGGTCGTGGAGCATCTGGATCTCGAACTTGGGGTCGCCCACGGATGCAGTTTATGGGAACGCCGGACTCGTACCGGCTCGTCCGCACAGGAAGGGCCCGCCCAGTAGGATCCGGCGTCATGACGTCTCCCGAGCTGGTGAACGGCTTTCTCGACTGGTATCTGACCGCGAATCCCGTTTACGCCTCCCTTTCGGGGGCTCAGGGGTACGACAGGACCCTGGGGGACTTCACCGAGGCGGGCATCCTCGCCAGGGAACGGGAGGCGCGCCACTGGCTGGAGAGACTCCAGGCGCCGCCCGCGGGTGGCGGCGGGGGAACGGCGGCCCCCGGCGCCCCCGGCGACTTCGGGGACTTCGGGGACTTCGGGGACTTCGACGACGAGATCGACAGGGAGCTCGTCGTGTCCACGTTGCGCGGTGAGATCGCCCACCAGGCGTGGCCCGCCTGGAGGCGGGACCCGGCCGCCTACGTGGGACCCGTCTTCTCGTCCATGTTCGGCCCGTTCCTGCAGCGGCTCACGGGCGAGGCCGAGCTGGTGGACGCGGCCGTCGCACGGCTGGCCGAGGTGCCGGACGTCCTGGCCGCCTGCCGGGCCAACCTCGATCCGGCGCTGGCCGCCCCCCTGCTCGTCGAGCGGGGCCTGGGACAGGCGCGGACGGCCCGGGGCTTCCTCACCGGGACGGTTCCCGGCCAGGTCGGCGACGAGGCCCTGCGCGCCCGGCTGGCCGAGGCGGCCGAGCCCGCGGCGGCGGCCTTCGACGAGCTGGTGGGGTTCCTCGAGGGCTTCCGGGCGGAGGGCACCTGGCGGATGGGGGAGGAGCTGTACTCCGTCCTGCTGCGCGAGCGGGAGATGCTCGGCTACGGCGCGGGCGAGCTGCTGGAGCGGGGGCGGGCCGCCTACGACGAGCTGGACGCGCGCATGCGCGAGGTCGCCGCCCGGCTGGACGGCGGCTCCGGCGACTGGCACGCGGCCGTCACCGCGCTGCAGGACGACCACGCGCCGACGCTGGAGGACATGCGCGCCGAGTACGAGGCCGAGACGGAACGGGCCAGGAGGTTCGTCCGGGAACGCGGCCTGGTGACCTTCGCCGCCGGCGAGGAGTGCCGGGTCGTGCCGTCGCCGGAGTTCCAGCGGCCCGTCATCGCCGTCGCCTCCTACATGCCGCCCCCGCCGCTGTCCACCTCGCGGGTCGGGCACTTCTTCGTGCCGTTCACCCCGTCGTCGTTCACCGAGGAGCAGGTCCGCCACCGCCTGCGCGGCAACGCCAGGGCGCAGATGCCCTCCATCGCCGTCCACGAGACCTACCCCGGCCACCACTGGCACCTGTCGTGGGTGGCGGACACCCCACGCCGGGCGCGCAAGCTGCTGCGCACCCCGTACCTCACCGAGGGCTGGGGGCTGTACGTCGAGAAGCTCATGGCCGAGCAGGGATACTTCACCACCCCCGCCCAGGAGCTCGCCCACCTGGACTTCCGGCTGTTCCGGGCGGCCCGCATCATCGTCGACACCTCGCTGCACTGCGGCGACATGACGGTGGAGCAGGCCGAGGAGTTCATGACCACGCGCTCCTCGCTGCCCCACGGCATCGCCGTGGGCGAGGTGAACCGCTACTGCGCGTGGCCCACCCAGGCGCCCTCCTACCTGACCGGCGCCCTGGAGATCGACCGCATCCGCGACGACTACCTGGCGGCCGGCCGCGGCGACCTGCGCGCCTTCCACGACACGCTGGCCGGTTCCGGCGGCCTCCCGCTGGGCCTGGCCCGCCGGGTCGCCATGGAGGGCCCGGCCGGCGTCACCCGCTGACCGGCACCCCGGCGGTCCCGGCGACCGCGCCGGCCCCGGCGACCGCGACGGGACGGCGCCGGGCCTCGGGGACGATCAACGGGGTGCCGCTCTGCGGGTCCTCGATGATCTCGCAGCGCAGCTCGAAGACCTCCCGCACCAGGTCGGCCGTGACGACGGAGGCCGGGTCGCCCTCCGCGACGATCCGGCCGTCGCGCATCACGATCAGGTGGGTGGCGTAGCGGCAGGCCTGGTTCAGGTCGTGCAGCACGGCCACCATGGTCCTGCCCTGCTCGTGCAGGTCGGCGCAGAGGTCGAGCACCTCGATCTGGTGGGCGATGTCCAGGAACGTGGTCGGCTCGTCCAGCAGCAGGATCGGGGTCTCCTGGGCCAGTGCCATGGCCAGCCAGACGCGCTGGCGCTGGCCGCCGGAGAGCTCGTCGACGCAGCGGTCGGCCAGCTCGGTCACGTCGGTCGACCTCATGGCCGCGGCCACCGCGACCTCGTCCTCGCGTGACCACTGGCGCATCATCCGCTGGTGCGGGTAGCGGCCCCGGCCCACCAGGTCGGCGACCGTGATGCCGTCGGGCACGATGGAGCTCTGCGGAAGCAGGCCCAGCCTGCGCGCCACCTCCTTGGAGGGCAGCGAGGTGATCACGCTCCCGTCCAGGTGGACCGCCCCGGCGCGCGGCTTGAGCATGCGGGCCAGGGCGCGCAGCATCGTGGACTTGCCGCACGCGTTGGGGCCGATGATCACCGTGAACGACCCGTCGGGGATCGTGACGTCCAGGTCGGTGGCGACCACGCGCTTGTCGTACGAGAGCGTCAGCCCGGTGCCGTACAGTCTCAACGTCGTTCCCTCCTGAGGAGAAACACCAGGTAGATGCCGCCGATGGCGGCGGTCATGATTCCCACCGGCAGCTGGACCGGCGCGAAGAGGCGCTGCGCGGCCAGGTCGGCCCCGATCAGCAGCACGGCGCCGGTCAGCGCCGAGAGCGGCAGGGTCACGCCGGGAGAGCGGGAGACGCGGCGGGCCAGCTGCGGGGCGGCCAGCGCCACGAAGGCCACCGGCCCGGCGGCGGCGGTGGCGACCCCGCAGAGCAGCACCCCGGCGACGACGGCCACCGCGCGCACCGGTTCGACCCGGATGCCCACGGCCCTGGCCGCGTCGTCGCCGAGCTCCATCATCCGCAACGGGCGCGACAGCCAGGCGCAGACGGGCAGCAGCGCGGCCAGCGCGTACGCGACCGGGATCGCGTGTTCCCACCCGCGCCCGCCGAGGCTGCCGGTGATCCAGGCGCCGGCGGTGGCGGCGTCGTTGATGTCGGCGCGGGTGAGCATGTACCAGTCGGCCGAGACCAGCAGCGCGCCGACCCCGATGCCGACCAGGACCAGCCGGTGACCCTGCACGCCTCGCCGGAAGGCCAGGGCGTAGACGACGATCGCGCAGACGACGCATCCGGCGAGCGAGGCGCCGGCGATCTGCCAGGCGCTGCCGCCCAGGATGACGGCGGCGATGCCCCCGGTGGCGGCGCCGGCGGTGAAGCCGATGAAGTCGGGGCTGCCGAGCGGGTTGCGGGTGATGCTCTGGAAGATGGCCCCGCTCACCCCGAACGCGGCGCCGACCAGCAACCCGGTCAGGACCCGCGGGGCCCGCAGCCGGTCCACGATGAGCTCGGCGACCGGCGGCCCCTCGCCGAACAGGGCGGCCACGATGTCGGGGACCGGGACGGTGAACTCGCCGGTGGACAGGGCGAACAGGCTGACGGCCAGGCCCGCGAGGGTGATCGCGGCCCCGGCGGCCAGACCGCGCGGGGAGAGCCGCAGCGACCAGGAGCGCAGCCGTAGGACCGGCCTCGGGGCGGCGACCGTACGGGCGTCCGCCGGCGGCCCACCGGGGTCGGGGACGGAGGCCAGGGCCGGGGGTGAGGCGTTCATAGGGCGGCGAGCCTCCGGCGGCGGGCGAGCAGGATGAAGACCGGGGCGCCGACGACGGCGCACATGATGCCCACCTGCACCTCGCCGGGGGCGGCGATCACCCGGCCGAGGACGTCGGAGGCGAGCAGCACCAGGGGGGCGAGCACGACGGTGTAGGGCAGCACCCACCGCTGGTCGGGACCGGTGAAGGCGCGTACCGCGTGCGGTACGGCCAGCCCCACGAACCACATCGGCCCGGCCGCGGCGGTGGCGGCCCCGCACAGCAGGGTGATGGCGACCGCGGTCAGTCCCCGGGTGCGGGCCACGCTCGCGCCGAGCGCGCGTCCGGCGTCGTCGCCGAGCGCCAGCGCGTTGAGCGGCCTGGCCAGCGTCAGCCCGAGCACCAGCCCGGCCGCGAGGAACGGGGCGAACCGTATCGCCTGGTCACCGGTGATCCCGGCGAGCGAGCCGGTGAGCCAGAACCGCATCCGGTCGAACGTGGCGTTGTCCATCCGCAGCACGGCCGAGGAGGCGGCATGGAACACCATGCCCAGGGCGACACCGGCCAGGGTGAGGCGGATCGGCCCGCCACCGGAACGCCCGGAGAACCCCAGCGCGTAGACCAGCGTCGCGGCGACGGCGGACCCGGCGAACGCGAACCAGACGTAGACGGTGGGACTGGTCAGGCCCAGCAACCCGATGGCGGCCGTCACGCCGAACATCGCGCCCTGGCTGACGCCGAGCAGCCCGGGATCGGCGAGCGGGTTGCGGGTGAGGCTCTGCATCAGCGCGCCGGCCAGTCCGAGCGCGGCGCCCACGCCGAGACCGATCAGCGTCCGCGGGACCCGCAGGCTCCTGACGACCGTGTGGTCGGTGGACCCGTCGGGCGCGAGCAGCGCGTCCAGAACCGTGGAGAGGGGAACCGAACGCGACCCCACCGCGACGCTGACCATGGCCGTCAGTACCAGCGCCGCCAGCCCGGCCAGCAGCCCGGCGGCCAGCAGCGCCGAGCGCCGGCCCGGCCGCGTGGGGCGCGACCTGCCCCCGCGCCCGTCGCCGTGCCCGTCCTCGTGCCCGTCCTCGTGCCCGCCGTCACGTCCGTCACCGCGTCCGTCACCGAGCCCGTCACCGAGCCCGTCACCGCGTCCGCCGTCACGTCCGTCGCCGTCCCCACCGTCGGCGTTCCCACCTTCGCGTCCGCCGCGGAGCACGCCGGATTCCTCGAGGTCACGGACGGGGGAGCCGGTCGCCGGCATCGCGGGTGTGGCCGCGCCGGCCAGTCTCATCGGGCCACCCCTCTCGTTCGGTACTGGTAAGGCAAGGCTAATCTAATGAAAAAGTCATTTAGGTAAGCCTATCCTTTGGAGTCACGAATGTCGCTATCTGTCATGCCGCGACGGGGGTTCATGGCCGTCGGTCTCGGGCTGATGTTCGCCCTGGCAGCGTGCGGAAGCGGAGCCGACACGGCCTCTCCCGCGGCGGGCGGCTCCCCGGCCGCCACGGGCTCCGCGGCCGCCCCCGGCGCGCAGGAGGGCCCGTGGACCTTCACCGACGACCGGGGCAAGAGGATCGACGCGCCCAGGCGCCCGGCTCGGGTGGTGGCCCAGGTCGGCGCGGCGGCGGCGCTCTGGGACTTCGGCGTACGCCCGATCGCGGTCTTCGGGCCGCACCGGCTGACCGACGGTTCCAAGGACCCCCAGGTCGGTGACGTCGACATCACCAAGGTCGAGTCCATCGGCAACGTGTGGGACGAGTTCAACGTCGAGAAGTACATCTCGCTCCAGCCGGAACTGCTGGTCAGCGGCATGTACGACAAGGCCCTCTGGTACGTGCCGGAGAAGTCGGCCGCCACGATCGAGCAGGTCGCGCCCACGCTCGGCGTCCGGCTGAACGGCAGGTCGGCCCCGGAGATCATCCAGAAGTACGGCGAGGTCGCCGCGGCCCTGGGCGCCGACCTCGACGCCCCCGAGGTGACCGCGGCCAAGTCCGCGTTCGACGCCGCGGCCGCGGCGCTCCCCACGGCCGAGACCAAGAAGCTCAAGGTCATGGCCATCGCCGGCGGCCCGGAGACCATGTGGGTGGTCAACCCCGACGACCACGCGGGCGTGCGTTACCTGCGGGAGCTCGGCCTGGACGTCGTGGTGCCGGACAAGGTGGACGACGGCGGCTTCTGGGAGTCCCTGAGCTGGGAGAACGCCGACAAGTACACGGCTGACGTGATCCTGGTGGACAACCGCACCCAGTCCATGAAGATCGACGAGATGAAGAAGAAGCCGACCTTCGCCAAGCTGCCCGCGGTCAAGGCGAACCAGGTCTACGGCTGGAACTCCGAGGAGCGTTTCAGCTACAAGGGCTTCGCCGACCTGCTGCAGAAGCTCGGCGCCGACCTGGCCACGGCCAAGAAGCTCTGAGAGGGCCCGCGGCCGGGTCAGGCGTAGGTGCCGCGCACCTCGACGATGTCGGCCAGCGGGAACTCCAGGTAGTCGCCCGCCTCCTCGCACCACGCGTCGAGCACGCCGCTGCGCAGCTCGCCGTGGCTGATGGTGGCGGTCAGGCCGTCGGCCAGGGTGATGGCCGCCCGGACCCCGCGGTCGACGACGAACCCGAGCAGCGACTGCTGCGCGGTCGGCAGCCGGGAGGCCATGCGCCCGATGACCGCCCACGTCCTGCCGCCCGGCCCGGTGGCCTCGCCCTCGGCGCCGAGCAGGCGCCGGGCGTGCTCGCGCGGGTCGGGCGGCGGCTCGACCAGCGGGTACGCGGGCTGCTCGAACTCCGCCACCCGCCCCCCGGGCAGCAGGATCAGCCGCCCGTTCTGCGGCTCCTCCACCCGGGCGCGGCGGATGGTGATCTCCCCGGTGTCGGAGATGGGCACCGGCGCGTAGCCGTTCTCCCGCAGCGCGGCCAGGGTCCTGTCGGCCGGCACCGCGCTGGCCAGCACGGTCGGGGCGAGCAGTCTCAGGCCCAGCCTGCCCAGCCTCCGGTGCCCGGCGATCTCGGCGAGCAGCGCGGGGTCGGACGCCTGCACGATGCAGGCGACCGTGGTCACCGTCACCTCGCCGTGCCGCCTGGCCACGTCGTGCACCAGGTACTCCAGCGGCTGCGGGACGGAGCCGACCGCGGCGAGGTCGGCCAGCAGGCCCTCGGCGGTGTAGCCGGCGTCCATGGCCCGGCGCACGCTGGCCGGGGTGAACCGCCACACCGAGGCGGCGCCGCGCGACTCGCGCTCGGCGGTCCGGTCGAGCAGCTCGGCCAGCTCACCGGCCGGCGGGCCGGTCACGACGGCGGTGAGGTCGGCGCCGAAGAGCGCGCTGCGCCGCACGCTGGCCAGCGCCCTGACCGAGCACTCGACCAGGATCGGGTCGTTCTCCACCAGCGGGGTGCAGTCGTCGATCTCGTCGCCGGGGAAGGCGTCCAGGCCGGCCAGGGCGCGGCCGAGGTCGGTGATCGTGTCGAGGGCGACCAGCCCGAGCATCCGGGCCTCCTCCAGTACGGCGGGGACGCACTCGGCCAGCAGCGACCGGTCCAGCAGCGGGGCGTGCCAGTGCGCCGACCTGACCAGCCCGGCACGGTCGGTGCACGCGGTGCTGGCGGGCAGCCGGGCCAGGACGCCGAGCACCGCCCGCCTGGCGCGGGCCACCATGGCCCCGGCCGGGTCGTCGCCGAGCACCGTTCCGTACTTGCCGGCGACCTTCCGCAGCGACGAGCGCTCCATCCGCCACCACGCCGACAGCAGCACCCGCAGCCTGGCCGCGGCGTCGTCCAGCCGCCAGCGGTCGAACTTCTCGGTGGGCACCAGCCCGCCGGCCGGCTCGTCCCAGGCCAGCAGCCGCGCCACCGCGCAGACCTCCAGCAGCAGCCGGGTCTCGTCCTCGTCGCAGCCGGTGTCCCTGGCCACCCGGCGGACCTCGCGCACCCCGACGCCGCCCGCCTTGAGCAGCGGCAGCGGGAACTTCGCGGTGTTCTCCAGCATGGCGGCGCACCGCTCCACCACGTGCGGGGCGGCCAGCGTCATCAGGTGGTCCACCGCCTCGGGATCCACCGGCATGGTGGCCGGCTCGGGCGGGACGGGCGTGAACGGCGGGTGGTAGTCGGGCCCGCGCAGCGCGAGCGCCACCTCGCGGGGCATCTCGGCCACGTTCCAGCTCGGGCGGAAGAGCAGCCCGTGGTCGGCGGCCCACTTCTCGGGGGCTCCGGGCACCACGAACCTGCCGCCCTCCACGTCGCGGACCGGGCCGTCCCAGGCGAACGCGTCGAGCAGCCGCGCGGTGCCCTCCGGCGCCCTCTCCAGCAGCCCGGCCACCCGCGCGGGGTCGGAGAGGATCTCGGCGACCCTGCCGATCACGAGGCGCTTGGGGCCGTTCGGCAGGCCGAGGGACCTGGCCAGGCCGCGCAACGCGTCGGCGCTGACCGTCCAGGAGTTCAGGTAGTGGGGGAGGGGCTCGCCGAGCCCGCAGGGCGCCGCCCACCACCGGGCGACCCCCTCGGCCACCCGGATGCGCCCCTCGCCGTCCGGCCACGCCAGCGCGTGGTCGAACAGCAGGTCGAGCCAGGGCGTCACCTCCGGCTCGGGCGCGCCCAGGAACCGGGCCACCGCGGCCGGGTCGGCCTGCTCACCGAGGGCCAGTGACGCCTGCGCCACCTCCAGCGAGGGCAGCGGCAGGCCGCGCATGACCTCCATCACCGCGAAACCGTTGCCCAGCCGCTGCGCCAGGGTGTCCAGGCGGCGCGGCCACGGTGGGGCGATGGCGTCCAGCCGGTTGGCCAGAACTCGTGCGAGCCGTTCTTCGTCGAGGGTTTTCAACCAGCCGAGCAGGTGATCGTCCATCTCGCAGCTCTTTCAGGAATCTCGCGCGGGGACTCTCCGTGAGCCATAAACATCCACGGTAATGCAGAGGGCATCTCTGACGGTGTCTACCGCGCAGAATGCGCCGCGTTATCACAGTCCCCGTCCGGTTCTGGCCGTTCCCGGGACCGCCGGGCGGGAGGGATGGCGGTCCCGGGAACGGCCGGCGCCACAGGGGAAGGGCCGGCGCCGTCCGGAGGGGTTCGGTGGGAGAGGGGCGGGTCGCGGCGGGGGAGGGACGCGTCCCCCGCCGCGGTCGGTGTCAGTGCCGGTCGGGCCCGTCGTGGCGGCCGGTCCGCAGAACGGCCCAGACGATCTTTCCGTAGGGGGCCAGCGGCGCCCAGCCCCAGCGCAGGCTCAGGGACTCGACGATGTGCAGTCCGAGGCCGCCGATGTCGAGGGCGGAGTGGGCGCGGAGCGAGGGGAAGCCGGCTCCGGGGTCGTTGAGCGTGCAGGCGACCGTCGTGCCCCGGCGGAGCAGGGAGAGCCGGATCGGCTCCCTGGCGCGGGACCCGGCCAGCCGCAGGCCGTGCCTGAAGGCGTTGGTGGCGAGTTCGGAGACGACCAGCTCCATGTTCTCGCTCAGCTCGCCGAGGCTCCAGCCGGTGAGGGTACCGGTGGCGAAGTTGCGGGCGGACTGGACGGACTCGGCGTGCGGGGGGAGCACGAAGGTGGCGCTGGCCATGACCGCGGGAGATCCGGGAAGCAGATCGCGGGCGGAGTCGGGCCACCATCCGGCGGGGGGCCACCAGTCCAGGGTCGTCCAGGACGTGGAGGCTCGGGGGGGCGCGGTTTGGGCGGACTGCACAGCCGTCATCATGGTGCACACTCCCGTGCAGGTGCAAGAGCGAATGCACGTGCATAAGGGCTGTGCAACCGCTACCGTTACCCATGATTGGGCGCAAATAACGCGAAAGGGGATCTTGTCCGCGGCCAGGGATTCTTGGGTCGCGAAGTGACAGACTGTCGATCAGGAAAGCGAGCGAGGAGCACTACGTGTCCATGGATCCGCCCGGTACCGGTTCCACTGTCCGGCGCATCATGCTCGGTGCGAGCCTGCGCCGGTTGCGTGAGGAGAAGGGGCTCGCCCGCGAGGCGGCCGGATTTCACATCCGCGCCTCGGAGTCCAAGATCAGCCGCATGGAACTCGGCCGTGTCGGTTTCAAGACACGTGACGTGGAAGACCTGCTCACCCTGTACGGCGTTCTCGACGACGCCGAACGGCGCGGCCTGCTGGAGATGGTCCGCGAGGCGAACACCCCCGGCTGGTGGCACAAGTACGGCGACCTGTTGCCGCACTGGTTCACCACCTACGTGGGGCTGGAGGAGGCCACGAACATGATCCGCACCTACGAGGTGCAGTTCGTTCCCGGCCTGCTGCAGACGTCCGCCTACGCGCGCACCGTGATCCGGCTGGGCTACCCGGACGTGCCGGAGGCGGAGATCGAGCGTCGTGTGCATATGCGCATGCAGCGGCAGGATCGCCTGACGAAGAAGGACGGCCCCCGGTTGTGGGCGGTCATCGACGAGGCGGCCCTGAGGCGTCCCATCGGAGGCAAGGAGATCATGCGTGAACAGCTCCAGCATTTGCTGGAGGTGGCCACGCTCCCCAACATCACCCTTCAGGTGATGCCCTTCCGGTTCGGAATGCACGCGGCTGAGGGTGGTGCGTTCAGCATCTTGCGGTTTCCCGAGTCCGACCTGTCGGACGTCGTCTATGTCGAGCAGCTCTGGGGTGCCCTCTACCTGGACAAGCGTGAGGATGTCGATCCATACCTCACGGCCATGGAGCAGTTGTGCGTGGAAAGCACCACGCCCGGGGGCACCGCCGAGATCCTCGGCGACCTTCTCAGAGAGATGTAAATGAAGCAGACCTACAACGGTATGCCCGCCACTGACCTTGCCGGGGCCAGCTGGCGCAAGAGCCGCTACAGCAACTCGACGGGTAACTGCGTCGAACTGGCCGAACTGTCGGACGGCAGCATCGCGGTCCGCAACTCGCGCTTCCCCGAGGGGCCGGCCCTGATCTACACCCGGGACGAGATCCGCGCCCTGGTGCTCGGGGTGAAGGACGGGGAGTTCGACGGTCTGACGGTGTGACGCCTCTGATGGCGTAACGCCGTTTTTACATCGGGACGGTCCGGTTAACCGTGACGCGCCGATGGTGTAACCGGGGAAGTGGGCCGGCGCGGAAGAGTTCGAGCTCACAGTGATTGGGGGCTCAGACGTGCTGGACCAGATGACCTTGTACCCGGTGGCCGACGACGTGCTGATCGCGCCAGGCGGGCGCGTCGTGATCCGTACCTACGGCGTCGCCTCGGCCGCCACGGGGGAGGGTGCGCCCACTCCGGTGTCCTACCGCACATGGGTCACCGGAGTGCGCGACCAGCCGAGGTACTGGCGCTGGGGTCATTTCGAGGACGCCTGCCACGGCCACCGCAAGGTCCTCGAATGGCTGACCGGCCGCGGCCCCCAGCCGGCCGCCGCCGCGGCCTGAACCGCACCTCACCCTGTACGGCATGATCCCCCTCGGCTAGTGTGCCAACCAAGCATTCGCTTGGGATGGGGAGGCGTTCACCGTGCGGCGAGGCATCTACCTGGTCGAGGAGGTCGACTTCCGGCCCATGAACTCCCGCAGGCCGCTGGAGTACCTGACCTGGCTCACCGGCTACAAGCGCCAGGACGAGGAGCGCGACGCCCCCGAGCTGACCGAGGGCCTGTCGATCAGGTCCCGCGACATCGACCTGGTGGGCGCCTTCTACGCCGTCGGCATCACCGGCCATCCCCAGTTCAGGGCCGTCACGCTCTGGGACTGCCACGGCGGCTGGGACGGCGGCTGGCGGCAGATGATGAACATCTACGACGGCGTCGACGCCAGGCTGTTCCTCTCCGACATCGACGACCTGCGCTTCTCCGCCTTCTCCCGGCCACTGGGCGCCGTCCACGGCGGCCCGGCCCTCGCCGACCTGGTCGCCGAGGGCTACGCGGCGCCGTTCTACCTGTTCGAGAGCGCCCAGGTGCGGCCCGGAGCCGCGCTGGACTACCTCGACGCCGTACGCACCGAGCGCGCGCCCGTCCTCGCCGACCACGGCCACCGTCCGGTCGGCCTGTACGAGGTGCTCTTCTGCGACACCGAGGTCGTCACCGTCTGGGGCATGACGCTGGACGACCACCTGGCGTTGCAGCGCTCCAGGGACGCCGCGCTCGGCCTGGACGACGAGGTGGAGGCGGACGGGCGGCTGCTCGACTGGGGGAGGCGGGCCAGGGAGTTCCTCGCCGGGCCGTGGCGGGAGACCCTGCTGGCCCCCTTCCCCGGCTCCCGTCTCTCCCCGGCCGCCCCGCCGCCCCCGGCCTGACCGGCCTGACCGGCCGGGGAGCGACCTCTCAGACGGGCGCCCTGCCGACGGGCGCCGTTTCGAGGGGCGCGTTCCACGCCAGGACGACCGGCTCGTCGTGCTCGAAGCCGAGCCGGGAGTAGGTGCCGGTGTCCAGGCGGAACAGGCGGCCGTCCTCGGGGGGCAGGCCGAGCCAGCGGGCGCACAGCACCCGCAGGTAGTGCCCGTGCGCGACCAGCACCACATCGCCCTCGGCGGCCATGGCGCGGGCGATCACCCGGTCCGCCCGCGCGCCGACCTGCGCCGCGCTCTCGCCGGGGTGCTCCGCGTCGCCGGGGACGACGCCGTCACGCCACAGGTACCAGCCCGCGCGGCTCTCGCGGATCGTGGCGGTGGTGATGCCCTCGTAGCCGCCGTAGTCCCACTCCCACAGGTCGGGTTCGGTCTCGCAGGCGTCCAGGCCGGCCAGGCGGGCGGTGTCCCTGGCACGCAGGGCCGGGCTGACCAGGGCGAGGTCGAACGTCCGGCCCACCACCAGCGGGGCCAGCCCGCGCGCCTGCTCCTCGCCCTTGGCGGTGAGCGGCAGGTCGGTGCGCCCGGTGTGCCGGCCGTCCCGGCTCCACTCGGTCTCGCCGTGCCGCAGCAGCGTCATCTGTTTCATGACGCCCATCATGGCGCCGGACGGGGCCGGGAGGGCGGCGGGGGATCGCCGGGGCGGGGCGGCGGGGCGGGGCGGCGGGGCGGGGTCAGCGGCCGGCGAGTTCCCGCACGACCGGTGTGAAGGCGTCCAGGTCACGCTCGTGGTGAAGCACGAAGTAGGACAGGTCGTGGGTGTCGCGCCAGTGGCGGAGCTTGTCGGCGATGTCGTGGCGGGTGCCGAGGAGCACCTGGGGGTGTCGTCCTGGCGGGAGGGGTCCGCGGCGCTCCACGGCTCGCCGGGCCTGCGGACGCCGACCTGCTGGACGCTGGTGCCCAGCTCGATCCGGTCGTAGCGGTCACCGGCCGCCCGGCGCACCACGTCGATCTTGGCCAGGAAGGCGGCCCGCCCGCCGTCCGTGCCGTCGGGGCCGGTGCCGTCGGCGCGTACCCGCATGCCCAGGTTGATCACGTCGGCCTCGCGGGCGGCGAGCCCGAGCAGGCGCGGGCCGCCGCCGCCGAGCAGCAGCCGCGGGTGGGGGCGGCTCCACGGCCTGGGACTCTGGTCCAGCTCGGTGATCCGGTAGTGCTCGCCGTGGAAGGTGAAGGGCCCGCCCGCCCACAGGCCCTTGAGCACGGTGATCGCCTCGGTCAGCCGGTCCACCCTGACCCGGGGCGGCTCGAACGCCAGCCCGGTGGAGGCGTAGTCGGCGGCCATCCAGCCGGTGCCGAGGCCGAGCTCCAGCCGCCCCTCCGAGAGCAGGTCGACGGTGGCGGCCTCCTTGGCGAGCACCGCGGGGTGACGGAAGTCGTTGGCGAGGACCAGGGTGCCGACCCGCAGGCGCCTGGTGGCGCAGGCGGCCGCGGTCATCGCCGCGACCGGCGCGAGACGGGGGCCGACCAGGTGGTCGGGGACGAGCAGGACGTCGAAGCCCGAGTCCTCCAGGCGGCGTGCCTTCTCGGCCCACTCCCCGGCCGAGCGGGCCTCGCGGATCACGGCGGCGAACCGGAACGGGCGGTCCATCGGATGCCCCCTTGTCTTGACCAAGCGCTTGATAAGCATAGATGTGGCGCCCCGGACCGGGAAGCCCGTCGCGTGATCCGGTCCGGGGCCGACATCTTTACCAAGCGCTTGCTTTACACGTCGGGGAGGTTCGACACTGGGGCCATGGCTGACGACACCCCGGTCCGCGACGTGACCGACGACGAGGTCGCCTTCTTCACCGAGAACGGCTGGGCGCGGCTGCCGCGCCTGGTCGATCCCGGGCACGTGGCCCTGCTCCGCGACCGGGCCCTGGAGCGTCTCGCCGAACGCTCGCGCGCGGTGACCTCGATGGTCGACCGGGCGTTCGGCCAGTCCAGGGACGTCGCCGAGACCGACGCGTACTTCCGCGACCTCGCCTCGGCGCCCGCCCTCGGGCGCGGCGCCACCCGGCTGCTGCGCGGGGTGGGCGGGGTGCGCGTCCAGGTGACCAACCTGCTGGTCAAGGAGCCGGGCGGCGGGCACGGCGCCACCGCGTTCCACCAGGACTTCCCGTGGATGCCGATGGACCGCTCGGCCATGCTCACGGTCTGGCTGGCCCTGGTGGACGTGCCCGCCGACATGGGCTCCCTGCGGTTCCTGTCCGGCTCCCACCGCCACGGGCTGCTCGGCCGCTCCTTCACCCGGGACGGCGACGACCAGTTCGCCCAGCATCCCTGGCTCAAGGAGCTGGAGACCTCCCCGCCGCTGGACCTGGCCGCCGGGGACGCGACCGTGCACCACGCGCTGACCGTCCACGGCGCCCCCGCCAACCGCAGGGACAGCGCCCGGCTCTCGTTCACGGTGACCTACTTCGACGCGGACGCCCTCTACACCGGCACGCCGTACGGGCAGACCGACGGCCTGGGGCTGGCGGTCAACCGCCCGTTCGAGCACCCGAGGTTCCCCGTCGTCGCCCATGCGTGAGCGGACGGGGGTGGAGACGGTCACCGGTCCGATCGGGGACGTGGGGGCGACGCTCATGCACGAGCACGTCTTCGGCCTCAGCCCCGAGATCCTGTGGAACTGGCCGGACATCCCCGAGGGATGGGACGTCGAGCACCGCGCCCGGGAGGCCGCGGCCCGGCTGGAGGACCTCAAACGGCACGGCATCGACACGATCGTCGACCTGACCGTGGTCGGGCTGGGCCGTTACGTGCCCGCCGTGCAGCGGGTGGCCGAGCTGACCGAGGTCAACATCGTGGCCGCCACCGGCCTGTACACCTACGACGCCCTCCCGCCCTACTTCGGCAACCGCGGGCCCGGCTCGCTCTTCGGCGGTCCCGACCGGCTGGCCGAGTTCTTCGTCCGGGACATCGTCGAGGGGATCGGCCGTACCGGGGTGAGGGCCGGGGTGCTGAAGTGCGCCAGCGACCACCTCGGCATGACGAAGGGCTGCGAGCGGGTGTTCCGCGCGGTCGCCGAGGCGCACCTGGAGACCGGGGTGCCGATCTCCACCCACTCCCACAGCGCCTCAGGCGGCGGCCTGGAGCAGCAGCGGCTGCTGGCGGGGCTCGGGGTGGACCTGTCCAGGGTCGTCATCGGGCACGCCGGTGACTCCACCGACCTCGCCTACCTGGAGGAGCTCATCGCCAACGGCTCCTACCTCGGCATGGACCGGTTCGGCATCGAGACGATCAGCCCGTTCGAGGACCGGGTGCGGGTCGTCGCCGAGCTCGCCGCGCGCGGCCACGCCGACCGGATGGTGCTCTCCCACGACTCCTACTGCTTCAACGACCGCTTCGACGCCGACGTCGTGCGGCACCGCCACCCGAACTACCACCTGCTCCACATCTCCAGGGACGTGCTGCCCGAGCTCCGCAGGCGGGGCGTCACCCCCGGGCAGATCGACCAGATGCTCGTCGCCAACCCCCGCGCGATCCTCACCCGGCGCGAGGCGCGCGGGGCCGTACCCGGAGGCACGTCATGATCACCGCTGAGGACTTCGACGTCGGCGCGGCCTGGCACGTCGCCGCCCCCTACGACTTCCTGCGCAGGCTCCGCCACGAGCGCCCGGTGTTCCGCAGCGAGCACCTGGACGCCTACGTCCTGACCCGGTACGAGGACGTGCGCGCCGCCTACGGCGATCCCCGGCGCTTCTCGTCGGAGGGTTCGCTGACCATCTCGCGCAGCCTCGCCGAAGAGACCAGGCGGGTGCTGGGCGAGCACGGCTCGTTCCTGTCGAGCTTCGTCGCCAACGTGGACCCGCCGGCCCACACCCGGCTGCGCCGCTCGGTCTCGCGCGCCTTCACCCCGCGTGCCGTCGCCGCCATGGAGCGGCGCCTCCGCGACCTGAACGAGGAGGTGCTCGACCGGGTGGCCCCGCACGGCGGGGCGGACCTGGTCGCGGAGATCGCGCACGTGCCCTCGGCGAGACTCACCGCCCGCTTCATCGGCGTGCCCGAGCGCGACGAGGACTTCGTCAGGGAACACGTCAGGGACTGGTTCCAGCTCTTCCTGTCGCCGCAGCCGCCCGAGCGTCAGCTCGTGCTGGCCGAGAGCTTCCTGGCCTACCTCGACTACGTCGACCGGCTGGTCGCCGCCCGCGCCGCCGGACCCCGCGACGACTTCGTCTCGCTGATGACCTCGCTGATCGGCACCGAGCTCTCGCACCGCGAGGTCGTCGAGCTGATCTCCACGATCCTGCTCGGCGGCAACGACACCGTGCCCAACCAGCTCGGCAACAGCGTCCTGCGGCTGCTGCGCGAGGGAGTCTGGCCGGTCCCGCCCGAACTGCTGCGCACCGCGGTCGAGGAGTGCATGCGCATCGACGGCGCCAGCCTCGGCTCGTTCCGGTACGTCACCGCCGACGTGGAGATGCACGGGGTGACGATCCCCGCGGGCGCGCTCTGCATGCTGTCCACCGACTCCGCCGCCCACGACGAGGACGTCTTCGACGCGCCGGAGGAGTTCCGCCCCGCCCGCCACAACGCCGACGCGCACATGACGCTGGGGTACGGCATCCACTTCTGTGTGGGGGCCGCGCTGGCCCGCCTGCAGTTGCGCACCGCGCTGGAGGTGCTCGGCGAGCGCCTGCCGCGCCTGCGCCTGGCACCGGGCGCGCCGCCCGTCGCCTACCGTACGTCGATCGTCGGCCGTGGCCTGACCGCGCTGGAGGTCGAATGGTGACGCGCCCCGACGAAGGACCGCCGGACGGATCGCCGGACGGACCGCCGGACGGACCGCCGGACGGACCGCCGGACGGACCGGTCTGCGGGTCGGCGTGGGGACCGGTGAGGAGACCGGCGGGGAGACCGGGCGGCAGGCTGGCCGGCCGGGTGGCGCTGGTCACCGGGGCGGCCTCCGGGATCGGCGCGGCGACCGCGCGGCGGCTGGCCGCCGAGGGGGCCCTCGTCGGGGTCGCCGACCTGTGGGCCGCCGGGGCGCGCCGGGTCGCCGAGCGGATCAGGTCCGCCGGCGGCACCGCGTGCGCGCTCCGGTGCGACGTGTCCCAGGAGGCGGAGGTGAAGGCCACCGTGTCCGAGCTGACCGCCTCGTTCGGGCCGCTGGACGTGCTGCACTCCAACGCCGCCTGCCTGGACCGGGACGTCTACGGCCGCGACCGGGACCTGCTCGACCTCGCCGTCGAGGTCTGGGACCGCACCATGGCCGTCAACGTGCGCGGGGCGATGCTCATGGTCAAGCACACCGTCCCGGCGATGCGCGACGGCGGCGCGATCGTGCTGACCTCCTCGGTCTCCGGGCTGGTCGGCGCGACCGACCACGCGGCCTACGGAACCTCCAAGTCGGCCCTGACCGGCCTGGTCCGCTACGTCGCGACCATGTACGGCTCGCGCGGCATCCGCTGCAACGCGATCGCCCCCGGGCTGGTGATGACCGACGCGGCACGCGAGGCGATGCCGCCGGAGCGGCTGGCCGAGAAGGCCGCCGAACGCCTCCTGCCGTGGCCGGCCGAACCGGACGACGTGGCCGCGCTGGCCGCCTTCCTCGTCTCGGACGAGGCACGGTGCGTGACCGGCCAGACGATCGTGCTCGACAGCGGGACCACGGCGCACAGGCCCGAGCACGCGATCAGGGCATGGGAGCGTGCGAAACTGGATCGGTGACGTTATCTGTGGGTCTGGTGGGCGCCGGACCATGGGCCGAGATGGTGCACGCGCCGATGCTCGCGGCCGGCCCGAACACGCGCCTGGCAGGTGTGTGGGCACGCCGTCCCGAGGCCGCGGCCAGGTTCGGGGCCCCGGTCTTCGAACGCATCGAGGAACTCTTCGACAACTGCGAGGCCGTGGCCTTCTCCGTCCCGCCCGCGGTCCAGGCCGAGCTGGGCGTGCTCGCGGCCAAGGCCGGCAAGGCGCTGCTGCTGGAGAAACCGCTCGCCGCCGACCTGGCCGGGGCCCGCCGGCTGGCCGAGGCGGTCGCCGAGGCGGGCGTGCCCTCGCAGATGGTCCTCACCTGGCGCTACTCGCCCGCCACCCGCGCCTTCCTGGCGAGGGTCTCGGCCCTCGAACCGTTCGGCGGCCGGGCGGCCAACGTCTCCGGCGCGATGCTCGGCGGGGACTTCGCCACCTCCTGGAGGCTGGAGCGCGGCGCGATCCTCGACGTGGGCCCGCACATGATCGACATGCTGGACGCGGCGCTCGGCAAGGTCGTCGGGGTCCGCGCGCACGGCAACCCGCTGGGCTGGGTCGGGCTGCTGCTGGAACACGAGACCGGCGCGGTCAGCGAGGCCTCGCTGTGCATGAGCGTGCCGGGCGAGGTCCCGCCCTCCCAGGTGGAGATCTACGGCCGGCTCGGCCGCGAGTCCCTCGACGACACCCGGCTCGGCTCCGACGTCTTCTCCCTGATGCTCGCGGAGTTCGCGCTGACCGTGCGGCGCGGCGGGCACCCCCTGGACGCCGCGCACGGCCTGCGCCTGCAGGAGATCATCGCCGCCGCGGAGGAGCAGCTCGGCTGAGCACGCGCAGAGGCGGGCGGGGCGGGACGGCCGGGAGCCCGGGGAGCCGTTACGGCGGGACGACCGGGACGACCGGGGCCACCGGGGGACCGTGACGCAGGGACGACCGGGGGAATTGATACCGTTCGTTCGACGCGTAGCTGAGCGAAGTCCGGTGTGAGCCCGGCGCTGTCCCGCAACTGTCATGGCCCCCAGAGGGTCGAGCCAGGTCGCCTCCGCCGCGTCGACGTCGTCGACCCTCGTGGAAAAGGGTGATCCGTCCTTACCGGGTCTCTCGGTTCCGGCAACTGAAAGGACCTCGTGTGAGGCCCGTACGCAGCGCCCTCGCCGGTGCCCTGCTCGCCGCGCTCTCCCTGGCCGGGTGCGGCCAGAGCTCCCCCGCCGCCTCCCCGGCCGCGACCACCGCCGCCACTCCCTCGGCCGGCACGGTCTCCACCCCGTCGGCGGCCGGTTTCCCCGTCACCGTCGAGGCGGGCAACGGCTCCGTCGCCGTGGCGCGCAGGCCGGAGCGGATCGTCTCGCTCTCGCCGACCGCCACCGAGAGCCTGTTCGCCATCGGCGCCGGTCCGCAGGTGGTCGCCGTGGACGACCAGTCCAACCATCCCGCCGACGCCCCCAAGAGCGAGCTGTCCGGCTTCAAGCCGAACGTGGAGGCCATCGTCGCCAAGAAGCCCGACCTGGTGGTGATCGCCAACGACACCGAGAGCCTCGTGGCCTCGCTGGGCAAGGTCGGCGTCCCCGTACTGCTGGAGCCCGCCGCCACCAAGCTGGACGAGGCCTACGACCAGATCACCGACCTCGGCGCCGCCACCGGCAACGTGGACCGGGCCGCCGAGCTCGTCGCCGGGATGCGCGGGCAGCTCGACGAGATCGCCGCCGCCGCGCCCAAGGACGCGAAGCTCACCTACTACCACGAACTGGACGTCACCCCCTACGCGGCCACCTCCACCACGTTCATCGGCCAGGTCTACGGGCTGTTCGGCCTGACCAACATCGCCGACAAGGCCCCCGACGCGGCCGGAGGCTACCCCAAGCTCTCGGCCGAGTTCGTGGCCCAGGCCGACCCCGACCTGATCTTCCTGGGTGACACCAAGTGCTGCGGCCAGTCCAAGGACACGCTCGCCAAGCGCCCGGGCTGGTCCAAGCTGTCGGCGATCGAGAACGACCGGGTCGTCCCGCTCGACGACGACATCGCCTCCCGCTGGGGGCCGCGCGTCGTGGACCTGGCCAGGGAGGTCGGCGACGCCGTCCAGAAGGCCGCGACCGGCGGGTGACCCTCTAAGTGGCCGACCCCTCCCGCCGCCTCCCCGGAACCCGGGGCACCCGTACCGGCACCGGAACCGACACCGGTTTCGGCATCGATCCCGGCACCGAAACCGGCACCGGCACCGGGACCGGTGCCGACGTCCGCGTCGGCACCGGTACGGGCGCCGGCGTCGGCACCGGCGTCGACGCCGGCGCGGACCGGCGGGCCGGGTCGCGGGCATGGCAGGCGACCCGGCTGAGCCCGGCCGTCGCCTCCGCCGCCGTCGGCCTGCTCCTGGCGAGCATGCTCGCCGGTCTGCTGGCCGGCGCGGCCGACATCGCGCCGCGCAGCGTGATGCTCCAGCTTCTCGACTGGCTCCCGCTGGTCACGGCCGACTCCGGGCTCGCCCCGGTCGAGCTGGGCCTGCTTTCGGAGATCCGGCTGCCCCGCGTCGTGCTCGCCGCGCTCGTCGGCGGTCTGCTGGCCATCGCCGGGGCCGGCTACCAGGGCGTCTTCCGCAACCCGCTGGCCGACCCCTACCTGCTCGGAGCCGCCGCGGGCGCCGGGCTGACGACCACCGCGGCGATCATCTTCAGCCGGGGCGACGACATGGCCGTCGGCGTCCCCATCGCCGCCTTCGCCGGAGCCGTCGGCGGCGTGCTCCTCGCCTACGGGCTGGGCAGCGTGGCGGGCCGGGGCGGCGGCACCGCGACCCTGGTCCTCGCGGGGGTGGCGGTGACCTCCTTCCTCACCGCCGTCCAGACGTTCCTGCAGCAGCTCCGGGTCGAGGAGCTCCAGCGCATCTACGCCTGGATCCTCGGCGACCTCGGCGGCGGCTGGGAACAGATCACGCTGATCGCCCCGTACGCGGCGATCTCGGTGGCGATCATGCTGCTGCACGGCAGGCTGCTCGACGTGCTCTCGGTCGGCGACGACGAGGCCGTCACCCTGGGCCTGAACGCCACCCGCGTCCGGCTCGTCGTGCTGCTGGCGGCCTCCCTGGCCACCGCCGCCGCCGTCGCGGTCAGCGGGCTGATCGGCTTCGTCGGCATCGTGGTGCCGCACGCGGTCCGCCGCCTGACGGGGACGTCGTACCGGATCGTGCTGCCGATCTCGCTGATCGGCGGGGCCGCCTTCCTGGTCCTGGCCGACCTGCTCGCCAGGACCGTGCTCGCCCCCGCCGAGCTGCCCATCGGGGTGGTGACCGCCTTCATCGGAGCCCCGTTCTTCGTGGCGGTGCTGCGGATGACCCGGAGGATGGAGACGTGACCCCGCCCGCGCCCCGCCCGGTGCCGTGCCGGGCGGCTCACCGGGTCCCGTTCCGGGCACCTCACCGGGTCCCGCGACGGGAGGGGACCCCGTGACCCGCCTGACGGTGCGGGACCTGTCGGTCGTGCTGGACCGGCGGCCCGTGCTCTCCGAGGTCGGCCTCGACGTCCGCGACGGCGGCTGGCTGGCCGTCATCGGAGCCAACGGCGCGGGCAAGTCCACGCTGCTGCGCGCCCTGGCCGGGGTGCTGCCCTACGACGGCGAGGTGCTCGTCGACGACGCCCCCGTCCGGCGGATACGGCACAGGGACCGTGCCCGCCTGCTGGCCTACGCCCCGCAGGCCCCGGCGCTGCCGGTCGACATGACCGTGTTCGACTACGCCCTGCTCGGCCGGACCCCGTACATCCCCTACCTGGGGCGCGAGGGGCGGCGCGACCGGGAGGTGACCGCGTCGGTGCTGGAGCGGCTGGACCTGTCGCCGCTGGCCGCCCGCCCGCTCGGCAGGCTGTCCGGCGGCGAACGCCAGCGCGTCGTGCTCGCCAGGGCGCTGTCCCAGCAGGCCCCGGTGCTGCTGCTGGACGAACCCACCACGGCCCTGGACCTGGGACACCAGCAGCAGGTGCTGGAGCTGGTGGACCGCCTGCGGCTGGCCGACGGGCTGACCGTCGTCACGACCCTGCACGACCTGAGCCTGGCCGGTCAGTACGCTGACGCGATGACGCTGCTCTCGGCCGGCCGGGTGGCCGCCTCCGGGACCCCGGCCGAGGTCCTCACCGAGGAGCTGATCGCCGAGCACTTCGAGGCCCGCGTCCGCGTCGGCACCGGTTCCTCGGGCAGGCCCGAGGTCCACCTGGAGCGACCGGCGGCGGAGCCGATCCCGGATCACCGGGAGCGGCCGGCGGCGGCACAGGCCCCGGGCCACCTGGAGCGGCCGTGACGGCGGAGCCGATCCTGGGCCACCGCCACGAGGACGGCGCCCGGCTGGCCTGCCTGCTGTGGGAGTTCGGCCCCGGGTGGCGGGCGATCTCCTCGGCCGTGCTCGGCGGCGGCATCGGCCCGGCCGCCTGGGCGCTCAACGCGCAGGTCGTCGCCGGGTACGCGCGGATGGACCCGGTGGAGCACCTGCTGGAGCTGGCCCCGCCGGGGCCGGGGGTGGGCATGCTCACCGCGGCGTCGGTCGACCGCTTCACCCGGGCCGCCGACGGGGAAGTGGAGGCCGTGGCGACCGTCGGCCTGCGCGTCCCCACCTGGGCCGCCGCCCCCGAGGGCGTGCCCGACCCCGAACTGGCCCCGATGCTCCTGCCCGGCCCGGAGCCGGCCCGGACACGCCTGCCCGCTCCCGCGCCGGCCCCGGCGCGCCCGCCGGGAACGGTCAACATCATCGTGGCCGTGCCGGTCGCGATGAGCGACGCGGCCCTGGTCAACGCGGTCATGACGGTGACCGAGGCCAAGACCCAGGCGCTGCTGGAGGCCGGCTTCCCCTGCACCGGCACCGCCTCCGACGCGGTCTGCGTCGCCGTCCCCGAGCGCCGTCCCGGGCATGGTCCCCAGGAGCCGTTCGGAGGGCCCCGTTCCACGTGGGGCGCCCGCATCGCCCGCGCCGTCCACGCCGCGGTTCGTGAAGGCGCCCATCTTTGGTCGAATCGTGACGCGGCGACTACGCAACGTTGAGGAAATGCGGGAAGTAGCATGTGGACGAAGGTGAGACTCCCGATACTGGGCGGGTGACGACGATGGCGACGACGGAGCCGACGACCAGGCGGACGGTTCTTCACGGAGAGCCGCCGTTCACTGTCGATGACCTGCTCAGGTTCCCCGACGACGGGAACCGCTACGAGCTCTTCAACGGGAGCCTGCTGGTGAGCCCTTCCCCTGTCCCCCTGCATCAGTACGCGATTCTGTGTCTCGCGTGGATTCTCAAAGAGGCCGCGCCACCGGGGCTGCATCCGATACAGGAGGTCAACCTCCGGGTGAGCGACCGTGACTTCTTCATCCCCGACCTCATCGTGGTGCCGATGCAGACGATCAGGGAAACGGAGCTGATGTTCGCTCCACGCGACGTCCTGCTGGCCGTCGAGATCGTCAGCCCGAGCACTCAGGCGCGGGACCGCCACCTCAAGAGGGCCGCCTACGCCGCGGCGGGTATTCCCCTCTACTGGCGGATCGAGCTGTCCGACACGCCGTCCGTCCATGTTCACGAGCTCGCCGGTGACGAGTACAAGCCCGCCGAGAGGCACGACGCGGGAGAGGTCGCGAAGCTGTCCGCCCCGTTCGAGGTGTCCTTCGACCCGGCCGTGCTGGTTGGCCTCGGGACCTGAGCCGTGCCGTCGCCGGAGACGGTGACGCCGTAGTCGGTGAGGGCGCCGCGCCGGGTGACGCGCCCGGCGCCGAGATCGGCCAGGACCTCCTCGACGGGCCGCTCGTGCGGCGGGCCGATGCCGCCGCCCCCGGTCGTCTCGACCACGAACGCCTCGCCCGCCGCGAAACGGACGTTGTTCGCCTTGGAGGGGAGGCGTTCCAGCGTCCCGTCCGCCCGCCGCAGGAAGAAACCGCCCAGCCGTCCCGGCAGGCCGCCCGCACGGCCGGGCGGAGCGTTGCGCAACCGGTCGCCGCGCGTGGTGACGTGGGCGTCGGCCAGGAAGCGGATCACCGTGCGGGAGCCCAGCCCGCCCCGGTGGCGGCCGGGGCCACCGGAGTCGGGGATCGTCTCCACCGACTCCACCAGCAGCGGGCAGCGGGTCTCCACCGGCTCGGCCTGCGGGACCGAGTTGCGGCCGATGCCGAAGTGCACGCCCGTCGCGTCCGGCCCGTCCTTGCCGTGCCGCGCGCCGACCCCGCCGAAGTCGTACGAGAGGTGGATCCAGTACGGCGCCTCGACGGCCGCGATGGAGAACGGCTGCAGGATGCCGCTGGCGGCGATGGCACGCTCGGGCATCGCGTCCGAGAGCGCCTGGAAGACTGCCTCCATCGCCGCGTAGATCGGGACGAACCGGCCGCCGCACGGGTGGGGTGAGCGGGCGTTCAGCAGCGAGCCGGGCGGCAGCCGCACCTCGATCGCCCGCAGGCAGCCGTCGTTCATCGCGATGGACGGGTCCAGGAAGCAGCGGGTGGCGAACACCGCCGCGGCCAGCGACTGCGAGAGTGAGGCGTTGATCGCCGCGGGGACCTGGGGGCCGGTGCCCTCGAAGTCCAGCACGGCCGCCCGGCCCGGGGCGAGGGTGACCGCGACCCTGACGGTGTGCGGGACCGTGACGTCGATGCCGTCGTCGTCGATCGGGTACGACGCCTCGTAGCGTCCGGCCGGCAGGGTCGCCAGGGCCGCGCGGGTCATGGCCTCGGTGTGGTCGAGGTAGTCGTCGACGCCCCGGGCGAGCCCGTCCGGGCCGTACTCGGCGATCAGCGCCTCCATCCTGGCGGCGGCGACCGCGGTTCCCGCGACGAGCGCGCGCACGTCGCCCATGACCTTGTCCGGGGTGCGGCTGTTGGCCCGCAGGATCGCCTCGATCGCCGGTTCCACGCCCCGCGCGGTGGCCAGCAGGATCGGCGGGAGCTGGAGTCCTTCGAGGAAGACGTCGGTGGCCAGCGGCGCCATGCCGCCCGCCGACAGCCCGCCGAGGTCGGAGACGTGGATCATCGTCGCGGTGAAGTACGCGGGCTCGCCGGAGACGAAGACCGGCCGGTAGACGAGCAGGTCGTTGGTGTGCACGCCGCCCCGGTAGGCGTCGTTCAGCGCGAACACGTCGCCGGGCCGCATGCCGGCGGCGGGGACGTCCTTCAGCAGCTCGGGCAGGGCGACCTTCAGCGCCATGCTGTTCATCAGTGTGGTCGCCGTCGACTGGGCGATCAGGCGCCCGCCCGCGTCGAGGATCGCCGCCGAGGCGTCCGACCCCTCGACGATGAACGTCGAGTACGCCGAGCGCACCACCACGATGCCGGCCTCCTCGGCCGCCACCACCAGCGCGTTCCGCAGAACCTCCGCGGTCAGCGTCTCCGTTCCCGCCTGACCCGTCCTCGCCGGTCCGTTCCCATCCGCCCCGTTCCCGCCGGGTCCGTTCCCGCTCTGTCCGTTCCGGCCCGCCCCGTTCCCGCCGGGTCCGTGGCCGGCCGCGGGGGGCGTCGGGTGGTCCGCCGTCATCCGGTCCGTCCCTCCGGCCGGGGCGACCCGTCCGCGGTGAGGACCACGGACAGGTCGCCGGTGAGCCGGGCCGTCCACCCCGGCGGCACCACGATCGTCGCCTCGGCGTCCTCGACGATCGCCGGTCCCGCCGTCTCGCGCAGGTCCGCCCTGGTGTACACCGGCACCGGCGTGTACCCGCCCGTCTCGGGGAAGTACGCCTCCCGCCTCGTCCGGGGACCCCCGGGGGCGCCGGGCTCCCGGGGAGGGACGAACGCCTCGCCCGCCCTGTCGCCGGTCCTGTCGCCGGCCCTGTCGTCGGCTTCGCCGCCGGAGCCCGTGCGGACCGGACCCGTGCCGGCCGGGCCCGCGGAGGCGGGGGCACGGCTCAGGGTGACGCGGGCGCGGTAGCCCAGGACCTCGACGGGGCCGCGCTGCTCGATGCCGTACACCTGCCGGTAGCGCGCGTGGAACCGGCCGGCCAGCTCGCCGGGGGAGTCGCTCCACGGGACGGTCAGGTCGTGGGCCTGCCCGGCGAGGCGGACGTCGGCCGAGCGGGCGACCGACACGCCGGGGGAGCCGAGGGTGACGTTCAGGTCGGCGGCCGCGGCCTCGGCCAGCGCGGTGAGGACCCGCGCCGGATCGGCGTCCAGGGCGGACAGGACACGCTCGGCGGACAGATCACCGGCCAGCAGCCCGGCCGCCGAGGCGACGCCGCAGCGCGCCGGGACGACCACGGTGGAGATGCCGAAACGGGAGGCGACGCGGGCCGCGTGCATCGGGCCCGCGCCGCCGAAGGCGACCATGACGAACCCCCGGGGGTCGATGCCGCGCTGCACGGTCACCACGTGGACGGCCGACCCCATCGAGGCGTTGGCGATCTCGTGGACCGCGTGCGCGGCCTCGGCCCGGGAGACCCCGAGCGGCCCGGCCAGGCGGCGGTCCACGGCCTCGGCCGCGAGGTCGGGGAAGAGCGGCATGGTCCCCCCGGCGAACGAGACGGCGTCCAGGTAGCCGAGCACCAGGTCGGCGTCGGTCACGGTCGGCTCGTCGCCGCCCAGGCCGTAGCAGGCCGGGCCGGGGGAGGAGCCCGCCGAGCGCGGCCCGGCCCGCAGGGTGCCCGCGGCGTCCACCCAGGCGATGCTGCCCCCGCCGGCCCCGACCTCGGCCAGGTCGACGGCCGGGGTCTTGATCGGCACCCCGGTCCCGGCCCTGCGCCCGCCGAAGCTGCCCTTGCCGCCCACGTGGAACTCGTGGGTGATCTCCGGCTCGCCGTTCCTGATCACGCAGGTCTTGGCGGTGGTGCCGCCCATGTCGAAGGAGACCACGTCCGGATGTCCGGACGCGGCCGCCGCCAGCACGCCGGCGGCGGGCCCGGACTCGATGGTCGCCACGGCCCGGCGGGCGGCCAGTTCGGCGGGCATCACGCCCCCGCTCGAATCCATCACGTGCACCGGCGCGGTGATCCCGAGGCCGGCCAGCCGCGCGGCCAGCCGCCGCAGGTACCCGGCCATGACCGGCCCGACGTACGCGGACATGATCGTGGTCGTGGCCCGCTCGTACTCGCGCAGCTCGGGCCAGACGTCGGAGGAGATCACCACGGCCGGGACGGAGCGGCACAGGATCTCGGCGACCCGCCGCTCGTGGGAGGGGTTCGCGTACGCGTGCAGCAGACAGACGGCGACGGAGGTGACGCCCCGCCGCGCGATCTCCTCGCCGGTCCGGGCCACGGCCGCCTCGTCGAGCGGCTCCAGCACCTCGCCGCGACCGCTCACCCGCTCGGGCACCTCGAAGCAGTCACCGGCGGCGACCGGCGGCGCGGGAGGGTCGAAGCGCAGGTCGTAGCGGTCCTCCTCGACCCTGGCGTAGCGGCCCAGGGGGATCATCGACCGGAACCCGCGCGTGGTGACGAAGGCGACCCGGGCCCCCCGCCGCTCCAGCACCGCGTTGGTGGCCAGCGTGGTCGCGTGCACCACCCGGGTCACCCGGGAGGGGTCGGTACGGCCCAGCACGGCGGCGACGCCGGTGACGATGCCGTCGGCCGGGTCGTCGTGGGTGCTCAGGCACTTGGCGACGGTGATCCCGCCGTCCGGCCCCCGCAGCACCACGTCCGTGAACGTGCCTCCGACGTCGACCCCGATCGAGTGACTCACGAGGGGCAGGCTATTTCCCTAGCAAGCGCTTGTCTACGCAAGGCGGGCGGATCCGGCGCCGACTCCCGTTCCCCTTCCTCCCTCGAAGGGCTATATATACCTTATTTTCTGTTTTCTCCTTTATTGGGGAAATGCGTAGAACCGTCCTTGGATGGGCTTCCGGAAGCGGGCGCGCCGGGGCCCGCGGGCCGATTCCGGTACCCGACCGTTGTCTCCCGGAGGGCCGGGGAGGATTAGACTTTGCGTAACTGCCCGCGACGGGGTGTGGGCATGGTGAAAGGCCGTGAACGGAATGGTGAAGGCCGGAGAGGGATGCCCGGCCCGTGACTCCCGGCGGACCGGAGGGGGAGCGGCGGCGGGTCTCCCTTCTCCGGGCGGTTCACGTGTTCACCCCGTTGTACGACCTTTGGTTCATGCCCGGTAGGGAGCGGCGATGCGGCGGTCTGGTTCGGCACTGGCGATGATCGGGGGTCTGTGCCTGGCGATCGCCGGGACGGTCCCCGCGCTGGCCCACGAGCACCCCAGCGGGATCACCGACCTGGTGACCCCCGCGGTGGTCAGGGTCGAGGCCGTCGCGGACGTCGACATAACGCTGCTCGACCACATCGGCGACCTGAGGCACGTGGAGCGTTCCTACAAGGTGCCGATCGGCAGCGGCACCGCCACCGTGATCAATCCCGAGGGCGGCATGGTCACCCTCACCCGGGTGGTCAGGACCGACCGTGACGTGCGGATCCTCGCCGCCAACAAGGTCTTCGCCGAGCACCACAAGGTCAAGATCCCCGCGGACTTCGAACGGCACAGGCTCAAGGACGACAGGCTCGACCACCACCTGCAGGACTGCTACCCGCCCAAGAAGCCCACCGCCACCTGCATCATCGACGTCACCACCGAGATCACGGCCTTCCCCAACATCGCCCCCGCCGACAAGGAGGGGTTCAAGGCCGAGGTCGTGCGCGTCGGCGACAGGCCCGACAGCCCCGCGGTGCTGGCGCCCGTCGGGCGCGCCGACGGCGGCGCGGGCCTGCCCACCGCCCCGCTCGCCACCACGGTGCCCGCCAAGGAGGGCTCGCCCGTGGCGGTCGCCGGGTTCACCGGCCGGCCCGCCGCGAACCTGCCGGAGACCGTCGACATCGCCCACCTGCGGGCGGGCGGCGCGGGCGAGGGCGGCCGGCAGTTCAAGGACCCGGAGAACAAGGTCGACGAGCCGAGGAAGCTGGGTGCCCTCGTCGACAAGGGGCTGCTCGGCGGCCCGGTCATCGAGGACAAGAAGGGCGAGGTCGTCGGCCTGCTGGTCGGCGGCGGCGCCGACGCCCGCATGATCGGTGTCCGTGAGGTCGTCAAGGCCCTGGCCGAGGCGGACGTCGCCCCCGGGCGCGGGCCGATCGACGCCGCCTTCGAGCAGGCGCTGACCCGCTTCCACACCCACTACTACGGTGACGCCGTCCCGGCCTTCCAGCGCGTGCTGGAGCTCTACCCCGGCCACACCGTGGCCGCCGCGCACCTCAAGACCGCCCAGGCCAAGCGCGGCACCGCCGAGGACGAGGCGACCAGGACGGCGGCCGCCTCCACCGACGCGCCCCGAGGCGCGCCCCTGTGGCCGTTCGTCGCCGGCGGCGGCCTGCTGGTGCTCGCCGTGCTGACCACCGCCTTCCTGCTCTGGCGCCGCAGGCCCGCCGAGCCCGGACCCGGGACCGGGCCCACCACGGCCGCCGACACCCGTCCCCCCATGCCCGACCCGCCGTCCGTCCCGCCCCGGCCGGTCCTCGACGAGCAGGCCGACTCCACCAGGGTGGTCAGCCGCTCCTTCCCGGCGCTGCCCAAGCTCTCCTCGACCGTGCCGGGGCCGGTGCTGGTGGCGCGCGATCCCGGCGCCACCGGTGCCACGGCCCCCCCGGACGGCAGACCGGCCGACGCGGTGCAGAAGTACTGCACCGGCTGCGGAATGCGGCTGGGCCACGCCCACAGCTTCTGCGGCTACTGCGGCCAGCCGACCAAGACGTGACGCCGGTGAACGACAGGGCGCTGATCGGCCGGGAAATGGCCGGCTACCAGATCGAGGACATCATCGGCAAGGGCGGCATGGCCGTGGTCTACCTCGCCGTCGACCCCCGGCTCAACCGCAAGGTGGCGCTGAAGGTCCTCAACCCGCTGCTGGGCGAGGACGAGAGGTTCCGCCAGCGCTTCGTGCTGGAGTCACGCACCGTGGCCAGCATCGACCACCCCAACATCATCCCGATCTACGAGGCCGACAGCGCCGACGACGGCACCCTCTACATCGCGATGCGCTACGTCGACGGCCCCGACCTGCGCAAGCTCTTCTACGACCGGGGCCCGCTGCCGGTCGGCCAGGTCAACCGGATCTTCGCCCAGGTGGCCGCCGCGCTCGACACCGCGCACGCCCACGACCTGGTGCACCGGGACGTCAAGCCCGCCAACATCCTGATCGCCGCGCACACCGAGGGCGACCACGCCTACCTCACCGACTTCGGCATCACCAAGCACCGCACCTCGATCTCCGGGCTGACCCAGACCAACCAGTTCATCGGCACCCCCCGCTACATGTCGCCCGAACAGATCAACAAGGAGCACATCGACGGCCGGTGCGACCAGTACGGGCTGGCCTGCGTGGTCTACGAGGCCCTGTCCGGGCGGCTGCCCTTCCAGCGCGACAACGAGATCGCCCTGCTGTGGGCCCATCTCGCCGAGATCCCCACGCCGCTCACCACGCTCCGCTCGGACCTGCCGCCGCAGGTGGACGGGGTCATGACGCGGGCGCTGGCCAAGTCCCCCGAGCAGCGCTACGAGACCTGCGGCCGGTTCGTCGCGGAACTGCGCGACGCGATCAGCGGCACCGACCGTCCCTACCAGCTCACCCAGGCGCCCCCCTCGACGGCGCCGACCGCTCCCGGGCACAAGCCGGGCGCGGCCTCCGGCCGGAAGGGCATCCTCATCGGCGCGAGCGTGGCGATCACCGCGATCGTCGTGCTGGTGGCGCTGCTCGCCACGTTCCTGCGCGGCGGCGACGCCTGGACGGAGTACCGCGGCTCGGCCGCGGTGCCGATCGCGTTCGAGCACCCCGAGGGCTGGTCCCTGGAGCCGCACGCGGACGTGTTCGTGATGGCCGCGCCCCGGGCCGACCGGTTCCGGACGCTGTTCGCCACGCCCGTCACCGCGGACTGGGCCGCCGCGAACGAGACCATCAAGGACGCTCCCCAGGAGGCCACCGGCCTGTACGCGCAGACGCTCGACACCCTCGACCCGCGCAGCGGCGCCGAGCGGCTGCAGGAGGCCCTGCAGTCCTCCCTCCCCGGCACCGTCAGCGTCTTCTCCCAGGTCGTCCAGACGAACGTGGGCGGCAGGACGGCATCGCGGCTCCAGGGCACGATCGCCGACCCGCAGCGCGGCGGCCGGCTCGACTTCACCGGCTGGGTGGTCGACCGGCCGGACGAGGCGGCACTGCTGATCTACTTCTGCGCGCCCGGCACCTGTGACGCCGCGGTCGCCTACCGGTTCGAGCGGAGCGTCTCCTTCCCCGCCTTCTGAGGCCGTAAGGCCTCCCGGACCCGCGGGGCCGTACGACTCTTCACGCCCTTCCGGGGGCGTACGGCCCGCCCTGTCGGCCCTGCGGCGCCGGTGCCCTCCGGCTTTCCGGGCTCGTGCGGGCGTCTCCTTCGCGGCCCTTCGAGAAAGCGACTTGTGCCCCACTTGTGATCGGCTTGTCCGGGCGTTTTGTCCTATGGGCAAGACGGTCACCAGCCCTTAGTCTCCCCGAACGGCGGTTCTTCTCTCCCGTTCGGCATCCGCGCGCGGCCGCCCGGGCCGTTGAACGCGCGTCCCGGGAACGAGGCGGCCGGTCACCGGTCCAGGAGAAGAAGTGAACATCCGCGTCGTCATCGCCGACGACCAGGCCATGGTCCGCGCCGGGCTGAGGCTCGTGGTGGAGAGCGAGCCGGGCCTGGAGGTGGTCGGCGAGGCCCCCGACGGGATCGAGGCGGTCGCCGTGGCCCGCCGGACCAGGCCGGACGTCGTGCTGATGGACATCTCGATGCCCCGCATGGACGGACTCACCGCCGCCAGGGAGCTCCTGGGCGCGCCCGACCCGCCGAAGGTGGTCATGCTGACCACCTTCGACACCGACGAGAACCTCTACTCCGCCCTGCGCGTCGGGACCAGCGGGTTCCTGCTCAAGGTGTCACCGCCCGAGCAACTGGTGGAGGCGATCCGCGTGGTCGTCGCGGGCGACGCCCTGCTCGACCCGGCCGTCACCACCCGCGTCATCGCCTCCTTCGCCGGACGTCACGACCCCGCGCCCCCGCCGCGGCTCGCCGAGCTCACCCCGCGTGAGCTGGAGGTGCTGCGCTCGCTGGCCCGGGGCCTGACCAATGCCGAGATCGCCGCCGAGCTCTTCGTCGGCGAGGCCACGGTCAAGACCCATGTGGCGCGGGTGCTGATGAAGCTCCACCTGCGCGACCGGGCTCAGGCGGTGGTGTTCGCGTACGAGTCGGGCGTGGTCCGGCCGGGCGGATCGACCGGGCAGGTCGGGCAGGTCGGGCAGGTCGGGTAGGGGGCGCCGGAGACGACCGGCCGGGACCGGAGGGGTCCGGGAGGCCGGGGGACCTGGGGGAGTGGGCGAACACGGGACCTTCCCTGTCCGCGCGGGGTCGCGACGGCCTGCCACCCGGCACCGTAGGGAAGGCCCCCGCGCAGGGTCGTCCGTCGCGGGACTGATCCGGTGGCCGTCCGGCGGGGTAGGAAGATCTCACTACGGACCGGTTGAAGGTGTGAGATGTGCGCCTCATAAGGTCTGGAGCACCGTGTGTGAACCGACGACCGGAAAGACGAGTGATGTTGCACGAGAAACTGGACTCGATCTACGACAGTGTCCTGCGCCGCAACCCTGGGGAGATCGAGTTCCACCAAGCCGTCCGCGAGGTGCTGGAGAGCATCGGACCGGTCCTCGGCAAGCACCCCGAGTACGCCGAATCCAAGATCATCGAGCGGATCTGCGAGCCGGAACGGCAGATCATCTTCCGTGTGCCCTGGGAGGACGACCAGGGCGAGGTGCACATCAACCGCGGCTTCCGGGTCGAGTTCAACAGCGCGCTCGGCCCCTACAAGGGCGGGCTGCGCTTCCACCCCTCGGTCTACCTGGGCATCGTCAAGTTCCTCGGTTTCGAGCAGATATTCAAGAACAGCCTGACCGGCCTGCCGATCGGCGGCGGCAAGGGCGGTTCGGACTTCGACCCCAAGGGCCGTTCCCAGCGCGAGGTCATGCGCTTCTGCCAGAGCTTCATGACCGAGCTCTACCGGCACATCGGCGAGTACACCGACGTCCCCGCCGGTGACATCGGCGTCGGCGGACGCGAGGTCGGCTACCTGTTCGGCCAGTACAAGCGCATCACCAACCGGTACGAGTCCGGCGTGATCACCGGCAAGGGGATCGGCTACGGCGGCGCCCAGGTCCGCACCGAGGCGACCGGGTACGGCTGCGTGTTCTTCGTCGACGAGATGCTGAAGGCGCGCGGCACCTCCTTCGACGGCAAGCGCGTCGTCGTCTCCGGCTCGGGCAACGTCGCCGTCTACGCCGTCGAGAAGGTGCAGCAGCTCGGCGGCACCGTGGTCGCCTGCTCCGACTCCTCGGGCTACGTCGTCGACGAGAAGGGCATCGACCTCGACCTGCTCAAGCAGGTCAAGCAGGCCGAGCGCCTCAGGATGGACGCCTACGCCACGCGTCGCGGCGGCACCGCGTCCTTCGTGGAGGGGCGGAGCATCTGGGAGGTGCCGTGCGAGGTCGCGCTGCCGTCGGCCACCCAGAACGAGATCACCGGCAGGGACGCCGAAGCCCTGGTGCGCGGCGGGTGCGTCGCGGTCGGTGAGGGCGCCAACATGCCCACCACGCCGGAGGGCGTCCGGATCTTCCAGGAGGCGGGCGTCGCCTTCGGTCCCGGCAAGGCCGCCAACGCGGGCGGCGTGGCCACCAGCGCGCTGGAGATGCAGCAGAACGCCAGCCGCGACTCGTGGACCTTCGAGTTCTCCGAGGGCCGCCTTCACGAGATCATGAAGGACATCCACGGCCGCTGCCTGCGCACCGCCGACGAGTACGGCATGCCGGGCAACTACGTGGCCGGTGCCAACATCGCCGGCTTCAAGGGCGTCGCCGACGCGATGCTCTCCCTCGGCCTGATCTGAGGCGTCCGCCGATGACCGCCGAAGGCGCCGGTCATCGGCGTACCGGGCGAGAGGTCCCGTCCGCGGAGCGCGCCGTCGCCCGGTGAGAGGTCCCGTCCGCGGAGCGCGCCGTCGCATGGCGCGAGGTGCCGTCACCGGAGCGCGGCGCCTACCCCGGGAAGAGCCACTCCGTCGCGACCAGGCACTTGCCGACGTAGACCTCCCGGCCCGTCTCGATCCCGTACGCCAGGTCCTCGAACACGCGGCAGCTGCCGTAGAAGACGGCGCGCTCGCGCAGACGGGCACCGGAGGGTCCGTAGGCGGACAGGGCGGCCTCCAGCGCGTCGGGGCCGAGGTCGCGGTACAGCAGGCCGAAGTCGTAGGCCGGATCGACGAGCGCGGCGTCGCTCCAGTCGACGACACCGGTCACCGCCCCGGTGCCGGGATCGACGAGGACGTGCTCGATGCCCAGGTCGTTGTGGGACAGGACCGGCCGGTGCCCGCCGTCCGGGGGAGGGGTTCCCAGGAACGCCCGTACGGCCTCGTGGCAGGCGGCCGGCAGCTCCCCGGCGAGCGCCGGGTAGAGCTCCGCCGCCTCGTCCAGCCACTCCGACGGGGCCGTGCCGTCCTCCTCCACCAGACCGTCCACCCGCTCGGCCGGGACGGCGTGCAGGGCACCGAGCAGCCCGCCGAGCACGGTGCCCACCGCTCCGGCGTACGCCGCCCGCCGCGACCCCGGCAGGCCGAGCAGCGGCACGCCCGCGAGCGTGGGGTAGGCCAGGCAGCCCCGCTCGGGGTCGGTGAACCTCGGCTCGGGAACGGGCAGCGGGGAGACGTCCGCGACCACGGCCAGGAGCCGGGCCTCACGCTCCACCAGCGCCGCCCGGAGCACCGGATCGGGCTCCTTGGCGAAGCGCACGACCAGCTCCCCGCCGACCTCGTACGCGCTGTTGTCCTCGCCCTCACCGAGGGGCGTGACCGTGCCGGCCCGGTGGCCGGGCAGCCGCGCGGCCAGGACCTCGCGGATCCGCGCCTCGTCGGCCTCGGGGACGCGGGTCCCGGAGGTGCCGGGGACGCGTGTCCCGGGGGTCCCCGCCTCGTGCGCCTCGGTCCCGCGGGCCCGCGCGGAACCGTCGTGGTCCTCGTCCCTGGTCCTGCTCTCCATGACGCGACCCTACCGATCACACGGCCGGGCCGCGGAGCCCACCGGTTCGGCCCGTGCGCGCCCGTGGCCGGACGTCCCCGGGGAGAGGGTGCCTCCTCGGGCCGGGAGACGGCGGCGGGCGTCCTCACGGAAGGGGGCGCCTCCTCGGGCCGGGAGCCGGGAGCCGGGAGACGGCGGCGCGCGGCGCGTCCGACGCCTCGCCCGGCCCGCCGGTGAGCGGGTCCCCGCCTCGTGTCATCCCCGCCCCGTCTGCCCGGAAAGCTCGGTAGTGTCCGGCCATGGCCGCTGACGAAGGGGAGGCCCCGGCACCACCGGAGAAGGCCGGCGACGGTCACCGCCCCCCGTCGCGGCTCCGGCCGGTCCTGCGGCGGCATCCCGACTTCCGCCGCCTCTTCGCCGGCAACGCCACGTCGCTGCTCGGGTCGAGCGTCACCACGGTGGCGCTGCCGCTGACGGCGGTCGTCCACCTGGACGCCTCGCCCGCCCAGATGGGCCTCCTCGGTGCGGCGGGGCTGCTCCCGCACCTCGTCCTGGGCCTGCCCGCCGGGGTGTGGGTGGACCGCATGTCCTACCGGCGGACGCTCGTCCTGGCGGACCTGGCGCAGGCCGCGCTCCTGGGCGCGGTCCCGGTCATGGCCGTGCTCGGGTCGCTGCGGATGTGGCACCTGTACGCCGTGGTGGTCCTCGTCGGCGTCTGCGGCCTCTTCGAGAGCGTGGCCGCCCAGTCGTTCACCCCCCTCCTGGTGCCGCGCGAGCGGTTGCTGCCGGCCAACAGCGCGCTCGTGCTGAGCAACGCGACCGTCGCCACGACCGGCTCGGCCGTGGGCGGCCTGCTGGTGTCGCTGCTCACCGCGCCGGTCGCCATCGCCGTCGACGCCGTCTCGTTCCTGCTCGCCGCGCTGTGCAAGGCGCGCATCCGCACCCCCGGACCGGCCGCGGTCCCCGCCGCGGGGCACCGGCGGCACCTGTGGGCCGACGTCCTCGAAGGGGTCCGCGCGGTCCTCGCCCACCGGATCGTCCGCGCCACGACGCTGGCGGCCACCCTCGGCGCGCTCGGCGGCCAGGTCCAGAACGTCGTCCTGATGCTCTACCTGGTCGAGGACCTCACGCTCTCCCCGGCGCTGATCGGCGTGGTCGTCGCGACCGGAGGTGTGGCGGGCGTCCTCGGCGCCCTGGTCGTGACCCGGGTCACCGAGCGCATCGGTCCGGGCCCGTCCTTCGTCGCGGGGATGTCCCTCGCGGCCGTCGCCGGCCCGGTCCTCGCGACGGCGGGCGGCCCCCTGACGCTCACGCTCGCGATCCTGGTCGTGGCCCAGGTGCTGCGAGGGACGGGGCCGTCGCTCTACGGCGTCAACCAGCAGACGCTCCGGCAGGCGCTGATCGCCCCCGCCCTGCTCTCCCGGGTCAACGCCACGTGGAGATTCCTGGTCTACGGGACGCAGCCCCTCGGCGCGCTTCTCGGCGGGTTGCTCGGATCGGTGCTCGGCCTGCGGGCCACCCTCGTCGTCGGCGGCGGCGTGATGCTCGCCGGCGTCGCCGTCGCCCTCGCCTCACCCCTGCGCTCGCTGCGCGAGCTGCCCGCGGGGGAGTGCGGCGACGACCCGGCGCCGTCCGGTACGACGACCCCGTGACCGCCGTCACCGAGGTCCGCCCCCGCTTGTAATCAGATGTTTACTTGTGATCGCGCGGGGCGCTGAAAACCAGGTTGAGAATTCACTTTCTCCCACTAGTCTCACCAATGCTTTATGTCACCTTTAATTCTGGCATAGGGCTCTTGCGTGTCTTCAGGTGACATAGCGGACATACTTCGTATGAAAGGCATTCTGGTGCGGTATCGTCTGGCTCCCCTCGCGGTGGCTGCCGCTTTCCTCCTCCCGTTCATCACCCTCCCCGCCCCCGTGCAGGCGCGCGCCGAACGGCCGTGCCACGGCACCGGCACCGACGCCGCGGTGCAGAGTCCCATCACGATCGACCGCTCGGCGGCGTGCCCGGGTGCCCAGGCCCCGCTCGAGGTCCACTATCCGAGCAGCGTCGACGGAACGCTCCTGTTCCAGGACCGCGCTCCGGTCGGCGAGGCCGGTGAGCACGACGACGTCCGGTTCGTCATCGGCACCGGAGGCGCCCAGCCGTACATCACCTACGGCGGACGGCGGTACAACCTGATCAACGTGCACTTCCACGGGCACGCCGAGCACAGGTTCGCCGGCCAGCCCTTCGCCCCCCTCGAGGCCCACCTGGTCCACGAGAAGGCGACCGGCACGAAGGGCTACGTGGTCTTCTCGGTCCTCGTGGACTCCAAGGACTTCCACGGCCTGTCCGAGCACGACCACCTGATCGCCTCACCCCCGGCCCTCGGCGCCTCCAGGCCCCTGCGCGGCGTCCACCTGAGGGACCTGCTGCCGGCGAACCACACGACCTACCGCTACACCGGCTCGCTCACCACGCCCGACGAGAGCGACGTCTACTTCCAGCCGGTGACCTGGGTCGTGTTCGGCCAGCACGCGAGGGCCCGTCAGCACGACGTCCAGGCCTACAGGTCGCTCTGGGGCGCGGAGAGCAACCACCGGGAGATCCAGGACAACCACCCGGCGCCCAACATCTACTCCTACCACTGAGCCCCTCCCGTCCGGAGCGCCCCGGCCCCGGCGGCGCGCGGGACGATCATGTCCCGCGCGCCGCCGCGCCCGTACCACCGATACGAACACGACGATCGGGGCAGGTGACGTACGGGATCACGGAAGGAGCGGACATGACCTTCGCGACACCGCCGCGGGCGGCGGCCTGGCGGCATCGCGACGCGCGCACCGGCTTCGAGGTGGTCCACTTCCACCCCCTGGACGACGGCCACCGCGTCGAGGGGTGGACGACCGCGGTCGAGGACGGCGTGACCTGGGCCGTCGGCTACGTCATCGAGGTGGACGCCGCCTGGGTCACGCGAAGCGCCGGGATCGGCGGGCACTCGGCCGAGGGGTCCCGCAGCACCATGCTGGAGGCCGACGGCACGGGCCGCTGGCGCGTCGACGGCGAACCGGCCCCCCGTCTGGACGGCTGCCTGGACGTCGACCTGGAGTCCTCGGCGATGACCAACGCCTTTCCCGTGCACCGGCTGGGTCTCGAACCCGGAGCCGCGGCGAAGGCCCCCGCCGCCTACGTGCGCGCCGCCGACCTCGCCGTCGAACGGCTGGAGCAGGACTACCTCCGCGTCGGCGACGAGGGCTCCCGCCGGTGCTACGACTACGCCTCGCCCGCCTTCGGCTTCGCGTGCCGCCTGGTCTACGACGAGTCCGGCCTCGTGCTCGACTATCCCGGTATCGCCGTACGCGAGCTGTGACCCCGCGGGAGGCGTCGGTCCCCGGTCGCCGACGCGTACGTCCGGGTCGGGTCCGGCGGGTGCCGAAGCGACCGCGTCGGCCGTGAACCGGCTCAGGGGGCCTTCGTGGCCATGCGGAACTCCGTGTTCCCCAGATCTCCGTGATCCGGCACTCGAGGTGTCCACCCATCGGAGGAGGGTCCCCGAACACCGTTTCCTGAATTGGGGTCTTGTGCTGCCACAAGAAGAACGTTTTAATCCCCCGTAACGCAGAGCTGACAAGAGCCAGGAGAACATGTGATCGTCTACGGCGGCGCCCGGAACCCGGAGCGGTGGCCGGGACGAGCCTGGACCGCGTCTCCTGCTTCCGCCGGATGTGGCCGCCGGAACGCCGGTGGCACGCCCGCGGCCCGCGCAAGGGCCACGGCTCCCACCTCGTCGCCCAGGGGCCGGACCCGCCGCCCACGGCGCTCGACGCCCAGGAGCCGTACGAGATGCGCCTGACCGTGGCCGGGGCCGGGGTCGCCTTCTCCGTCGACGGCCTGGAGGGCTTCCGCCGGCGCGACGAGCACCCGCCGCCCGGTGGGAAGACCGGCTCTCGCCGGACGGCTCCGCCGATCGGCGAGCACGCCGGTCCGAGGGCGACCTCGCCATGATGCGCCTCTACCCGGCCTTCGACGAGGTGTGGTGGGCCATCCGCCTCAACGCGCTGTGGCTGCTGTTCACCCTGGCCGGCGGCGTCGTCCTGGGCGTCGGCCCGGCGACGGTGGCCGCCTACGCCCTCGCCCGCAGACACGCGATGGGCGAGAGTTTCCCGCCCCTGCGAGCGTTCGCCACCACCTACCGGCGGGAGTTCGCGCGGGGCTCGCTGCTGGTACTTCCGATCCTCCTGGCGGCGGCCGTACTGTCCACCACGACCCTGTACGGCGCGGCCTCCCTGATCGCCCTGCTGCTCCTGGCGATGATCGCGGCGTACCTGCTGCCCATGTACGTCCATTTCGACCTGCGGCCACGCGACTACCTCCCCAAGGCGTCGCGGTTCGCGCTCGCCCGGCCCGCGTCCTCGATCGTGCTGCTGTTCGCCCTGGCGGCGACGGCCTACGCGGTGTCACTCCTGCCCCTCCTGCTTCCCACGCTCGCCGTGGGCGGCTGGATCCAGCTGAACACCTGGCTGGTCCTGCGCTTCTTCGCCGAGAACGAGGCGCTCCTGCTTGCGAAAGGCAACTGATGAACACCACCCCCCGCCGGCTGCTGGCCGGCATGTTTGCGTTAACTACTCTGTTCGGCGTGGCCGCGTGCGGCAGCGGGGACGAAGGGGGCCAGGCCGCGCCCGACGGGCTGAACCTCATGGTCAAGCTCTTCGGTACCGCACCGGATCCCAACGGTGAGATGCACAAGGCCGTGGAGAAGCTCGCCGGCAAGAAGCTCAACATCACCTGGGTGCCGAACGCGGACTACGCCTCGAAGACCAATGTCACCCTGGCCTCGGACAAGCTGCCCGACCTCCTGGTCGTCAACCCCAAGGACGCCGCGTTCACCAAGGCGGCCGAGGCCGGGGCCTTCTGGGATCTGACGGACAAGATCAAGAAGTACCCGAACCTGCCCCAGGACCCCCGGATCCTGGCCAACGCCTCCACCAACGGCAAGAGCTACGGCGTCTACCGGATCCGTCCGCTGCTCCGCTCGGCGATCATGCTGCGCAAGGACTGGCTGGAGAAGCTGGACCTGAAGGAGCCGGAGACCACCGACGACCTCTACGAGATCGCCAAGGCCTTCACCGAGAAGGACCCCGACGGCAACGGCAAGAAGGACACCTACGGCCTGATCCTGCCCAAGTGGCCGGCTCCCAACTTCAGCGCCTCCAGCCCGTACAACGCGATCGACGTCTGGTTCGGCGCCCCGAACGGCCACGCGGTGCGCGAAGGAAAGCTGGTGCCGGAGTTCGACGCCCCCGAGTTCTGGGAGGCGCAGAAGTACATCAAGAAGTTCATCGACGAGGGCCTGACCAACCCCGACTGGGCCACGCTCGACACCGTCAAGTGGCTCGACCCGTTCGTCCAGGGCAAGGGCGGCATCATCATCGACGTCAACGTCCGCGCCGACGAGCTGTTCCAGCTGTTCAAGCAGGCGGACGCGAGCGACTACCAGACCAAGGTCGCGATGGCGGGCAACCTCAAGCGCCCCGACGGCCAGAAGTTCTCGCTGCCCTTCACCGGCTACAACGACGTCGTCGCCATCTCCAAGCAGACCGTCAGGACCGAGGAGCAGCTCGACGAGGTGCTCGCGATGCTGGACAGGCTGGCCTCCAAGGAAGGGGCGACCCTCCTGAACAACGGCATCGAGGGAAAGAACTTCAAGGTCGACGGCGAGTACGCGGTCAAGATCAACGACCAGGACCCGGCCGTCCAGACCATCAACAACGACGTCGAGAAGGCCTTCATCCAGCTCGGCACCAGCGCCAGCGTCGGCTTCTCGAGCGACAAGGCGTACGCGTGGAAGCGCGCCACCCCCGAGGAGCAGGCCATCGAGGAGGAGAAGAAGACCCTGTCCGAACTCGACCTGCAGACGGCGCAGCACGACCCGACCCTGCCCTACATCTCCAAGACCGCGGTGGACAAGGGCGCCACGCTGAACCCGATCCCCACCGACGCGCGGATCAAGTTCCTCGCGGGTGAGCTCACCGAGGAGCAGTTCAAGGCCGAGATCAAGCGCTGGTACGACAGCGGCGGCACCCAGGTCATGGCCGAGCTCCTGGAACTGATCAACAAGGGCTGACGCCCTGACACGCCGTGTTCCGCGAGGGACTCCCCCCGGGTCCCTCGCGGAACACGCGAGAAAGGAGGCCGTCATGGCCACCGACCTGGCACCGGAGCCCGCCGAGGTGGCCACCGGCGAGCCCGCAGGGCCACGCGGCAGGTTGTCCTCACGCCTGTCCATGTTCGGGCGCCACCGCTGGCTCCTCCTGATGCTGCTGCCCGGCCTGGCCTACTTCGCCGTCTTCAGGTACTGGCCGATGTACGGCCTGTCCATCGCGTTCAAGGACTTCGTGCCGTTCCTCGGCGTCGAGGGCAGCGAATGGGTGGGGCTCAAGCACTTCGAGGACCTGTTCACCGGGCCCGACTTCGGCCGCCTGATGCGCAACACGATGATCATCGCGCTGCTGACGATCCTGATCGCCTTCCCGGCGCCGATCATCGTCGCGCTCCTGCTCAACGAACTGCGGGTGCGCTGGCTCAAACGCGCGGTCCAGTCGCTCATCTACATCCCGCACTTCCTGGCCTGGACCATCGTCGCGTCGCTGACGTACCTGCTCTTCTCCGTCGACTACGGCGTGATCGCCGAATGGATCCATTCGATCACGGGCGGGCAGAAGATCGACTACGTCGCCCAGGAGGCGTGGTTCCGGCCGATCATCATGCTGCAGACGGTCTGGAAGACCACCGGCTGGGGCACGATCATCTACCTGGCCGCGCTGGCCGGGGTCAACCCCGACCTGTACGAGGCCGCCCGCATGGACGGCGCCGGGCGCTGGAGCCAGTTCTGGCACATCACCCTGCCCGCCATCCGGCCCACCATCGTCATCATGGCCATCCTCACCTCCGGAAACCTGCTCGACCAGAGCTTCGAGCAGTTCTGGCTGCTGCGGAACTCGCTCAACGCGGACGTCGCCGACGTCTTCGACACCTTCGTCTACTACGTCGGCATCACACAGGGCGGCTACAGCTACGCCACCGCGGTCGGCCTGTTCAAGGGCGTCGCCGGACTGGTGCTCATCTTCGGCTGCAACTGGCTGGCCAAGCGCCTCGGCCAGCGGGGCCTGTTCTGAAGGAGGGTGCATGGCGCACAACCTGACCGCGAAGAAGCTGGCGGAGACCCCCGCCACGGTGAGCAACTACAGCTCCTGGGGCAGCCGGCTCTTCGACGCGTTCAACATCGCGTTCCTCGTCGGCCTGGCGCTGGTGACCATCCTGCCGCTGATGTACGTGCTGGCCGGGTCCTTCGCCACCGAGGCGGAGATCGCCACCAGGCCGTTCTTCCTGTGGCCGGAGACGTTCATCACCGACACCTACGACTACGTCTTCAGCACGCCCGTCTTCCTCAGGGCGATGATCACCACCATCTGCGTGACGGCGGTCGGCACGCTGATACAGGTCATGTTGACGCTCACCATGGCCTACCCGCTGTCCAAACGGGTACTTCCCGGCCGGACCCTGGTGCTGAACCTGGTCATCTTCACCATCGTGTTCAGCGGTGGCATGATCCCCACCTACCTGGTGGTGCGGGACCTCGGCATGCTCGACAGCTACTGGGCGCTGATCCTGCCCCTGGCGATCAACCCCTTCTATCTGATCATCGTCAAGAGCTTCTTCCAGGAACTGCCGGAGGCGCTCGAAGAGGCCGCCCGCATCGACGGCTGCAACGAGCTGGGGGTCTTCTGGCGGATCGTGCTGCCCCTGTCCAAGCCGATCATCGCCACCTTCTCGCTCTTCTACGCGGTCGGCATCTGGAACGACTACATGTCGCCCCTGCTCTACATCAACGACAACGAGAAGTGGACGCTCCAGGTACTGGTCCGGATGCTCACCGGCGTCGACGCCGAGAGCTCTGTCTCGGCCTTCGACTCGGTGCTCTTCCCCGAGCAGGGCATCAAGTTCGCCGTCGTGGTCGTCGCGACCCTGCCGATCCTGCTGGTCTACCCGTTCCTGCAGAAACACTTCGCCAAGGGCGTCATGATCGGTTCGGTGAAGGAATGACCGAAGTGCGCTGGCTCGACGGGCCACGCGGACAGGGGGTCACCTGGGGGGTTCCCTGGCCGCGCGGCACCGTGGCCGCGGGGACCGGTTTCGCCCTGCGCGACGGCACTCCGGTGCAGAGCTGGGTCACCGCCACCTGGCCGGACGGCTCGGTCAAGTGGTCCGCCCACGCCATCGGCCCGCAGGGCGACCCCTCCGACGCCTACGAGCTCCGCCCTCGGGCCGTCACCTCCCCGCCCGAGCATCCGGTCACCGTGACCGGCCGGACGGTCCGCTCGGGCCCGGTCACCTGGCGGCTCGGCGGCGGGCTCATCGAGTCCATCTCGTACACCGAGCCGGAGGGCTCGCGACGACACGGCTCCCGCGAGATCGTCAGGAACGTCCGCCTGGTCAGCGTCCACGACGACGAGGTGACCGCCACCGTCGAGCGGGTCACCGTCGAGCAGGCCGGCCCGATCCGCGCGGTGGTCAGGGTCGAGGGCAGGCACGGCGACCGGCACGCCGGCCGACTGCCGTTCACCGTGCGCCTGTACTTCTACGCGGGCTCGCCCGAGGTCCGCCTGGTCCACAGCTTCGTCTGGGACGGCGATCCGGAGCGCGACTTCCTGCGCGGCCTCGGCCTGCGCGCCGACGTGATCATGCGCGACGAGCCGCACGACCGGCACGTCCGGCTGGCGGGGCCGTCCAGGGAGGTCGGTGAGGCGGGATCGGCGACCGGGTTCCTTACCGGGTTCCTGGCCGAGGCCGTGCGCGGCCTGACCGGCCTGCGCCGCGACCCCGGCGAGGCCGTACGGCGGGCGCAGGTCGAGGGGCGGGCGGCCGATCCGTCGGCGCTGGCCGGCCACCTGCACCTGATCCCCACCTGGAGCGACTACACGCTCGACCAGAACAGTGCCGACGGCTTCCTGCTGCGCAAGCGCACCAAGCCGGGGCACGGCTGGGTGACGATCCCGTCGGGCACCCGCTCCGAGGGGTACGGCTACGTCGGCGGCGTCAGCGGCGGTCTCGGCTTCGGACTGCGTGACTTCTGGAAGCTCCATCCCACCCGGCTCGACATCCGCGGCGCCGCCACCGGCCTGGCGACCGCGACCGTCTGGCTCCACTCTCCCGGCGCCCGGCCCATGGACCTGCGCTTCTGGCACGACGGCCTGGGTCAGGAGAGCCACGCTGAGCAGCTGGAGGGCCTGGAGATCACCTACGAGGACCACGAGCCCGGGTACGGCACGCCGTACGGCATCGCCCGCACCCACGAACTGTCGCTGTGCCTGTTCGAGGCCACCCCGCCGAACGAGGAACTGGCCGAGCGCGCCGCCGGTCTCACCCCGGGGCTGCTGGTCGCCTCCCCCGAGCGGATCAAGGAGGCGGGCGTCTTCGGCACGTGGGCCCCGCGCTCCGACGACGCGCCGATCGAGGAGCGGCTGGACTTCCTCTTCGACCACTACCTCGCGCAGCGGGAGCAACGCCGCTGGTACGGGTTCTGGGACTACGGCGACGTCATGCACACCTACGACGCCGACCGGCACACCTGGCGCTACGACGTCGGCGGCTACGCGTGGGACAACTCCGAGCTGTCACCCGACCTGTGGCTGTGGTACCAGTTCCTGCGCACCGGCCGTGCCGACGTGTTCCGCTTCGCCGAGGCGATGACCCGCCACACCGGTGAGGTGGACGTCTACCACCTGGGCCCCTGGAAGGGCCTGGGCTCCAGGCACAACGTGCAGCACTGGGGCTGCTCCTGCAAGCAGCTGCGCATCTCCAGCGCGATCTACCGGCGCATGTTCTACTACCTGACCGCCGACGAGCGCACCGGCGACCTCATGGACGAACTGTCCGAGGACGCGGTCGCCGCGCTCGACCCCCTGCGGAAGTATCGCGACGTCCCCGGACCGAGGATCGGCCTGGGCACCGACTGGGGCGCGCTCGCGGCGATGTGGCTCACCCGGTGGGAGCGCCACCGCGACGTCGGCGCGCGCGACAGGCTGCTGGGCACGATGGCCGATCTGGCGGCCCTGCCGCACGGCTTCCTGGCCGGGGAGGCGGAGCTGCGTGACGGCCGTCTCCGCCGGACGGCGGACGAGATCACCCTCTCCCACCTGTCGGCGGTCTTCGGGTTGCCGGAGATCTGCGCGGAACTGATCGACCTCGACCTGGGGGTGGCCGGTTTCGAGGAGATCTGGCTGGAGTACTGCCGCCGCTATCTCACCGACCCGGAGCTCAGGGGGGTCTCGCTGATCCAGGCGCACAGCCGCCTGGCGGCCTACGCCGCCGGCCGTACCGGAGACCGGGGTCTGGCCGACGTGGCCTGGCACGCCTTCGACGTCGGCGAGGGCGACCAGCTCAACGTCAACCCCCTCCAGGCCCGGCGCGACTGGCGGCTCACCCACGTCCGGGACGTGAGCGTCCTCATGCCCGTCGACGAGGCCCCCTACGTCTCCACCAACGACGCCAGCCAGTACGCGCTGGCGGCGATCCAGCTCCTGGCACTCATCCCTCGCAGGTAGGTACTCGCCAGGGAGCCGACCTTCGCGCTGAGCCGCGGCGCCGCGGCTCAGCGGCTCAGCTGCTCAGCTGCTCAGCGGCTCAGGCGACGATGTCGCGCCGCGACCGGGCCTCGGCCGAACCCACCTCCCGGCGCGGTCACGGCACGACTTCGAGCGATACGGGCGCGGACGAACGCGCCCGGAGTGACTCCGCACCGGGAAGGCGGTCCCTGCTGCGGACCCTGTCCGCGGGCGTACCCCTCCGCCCCTTCAGCCAGCACAGAACTATTGAAACAGGACGGTAGTGTGTATATTTTCCGGCATTACGCTCAATGAGAAGGAGGATTTATCGTGACGGCGCTACCGCGGGTACTGTTCGACGAGGCACACGGCGAGTCGTGGACCATCCGGCGGGACGTGGCCGAGGCGATGAATCCCGGCAACCCCGACGACAGCGGCTACGTCCGCGCCGCCGGCCTGCTGCGCGGGCTGGGACACACCGTGGCCGCGCACACCGGCGGCCCCCTGACCCCGGACCTGCTGGCCGGGCAGGACGTGCTCGTGATCGCCCACCCCGCCGCCGAGCCCTGGGAGCGCACCACCGGCGGCGACCCCGTCCTGGCGGCCGGAGAGCTGGACGCCGTCGAGGAGTACGTGCGCGCGGGCGGCGGCCTGGTCGTGACGGCCGAGTACGAGCAGGAGAAGTACGGCAGCAACCTCACCGAGCTGCTCGCCCGCTTCGGGGTGGGCGTCGAGAGCACCCTCGTCCAGGACCCCGCCAACGCCCACAACGGCGTGGCCTCCTGGGTCCTGGGCGTCCCCGGGCCGGGGACCGCGGCCGGGCAGGACCTGCTCGCCGGGGCGCGGCGCGCCTGCTTCTACCGCGCCGGGGCGCTCACCGCCCCCGAGGACGCGACCGTGCTGTTCCGCGGCTCTCCCACCGCGACCCCGGCGGACCGCCCGCTGGCGGTGGCCCTGCGGCACGGCGAGGGCCGGGTCGTGGTCCTGGCCGACTCCGACCTGTTCGGCGACGACTCGATCGCCGAGTACGACCACGCCGCCCTCTGGGGCAACCTGGTCACCTGGGCCGCCCGCCTGCCCTCGAACGCGAGCCGGAGGGCGGACGAGGCGGCGGAGCCGGCGGGCCGGGCCGAGTTCCGGGCGCTGAAGCAGGCGGTGGAGGCGCTCCGGCCGCTGCAGGCCAAGGACGGCTCGGTCGAACGCGACCGGGAGCGGGCCGCCGGGCTGGTCGCCGAGATCGCCGGGCACGTCGAGCGGCTCGCGCCGCGCTTCCCGCACGACGCCGCCTACCTGGCCGCCGTCGTCGCCGACCTGAACAAGTGGGCCGGCCAGGGGCTCGGGGTGCCCGACTTCCTCGACGCGCTGGAGGCGTTCCATCCCGACACCCAGCGGACCGACGGCCTGGAGCACCTGGTGGTGTTCCCGATGTACACGCAGAACGGCACCGTCTTCCGGCACCTGGAGGCGGTGTGGATCCGCACGATCTGGCCGGACTGGCTGGCCGAGCTGGAGCGGACCCGCTACGACAACCCGATGTTCGTGCCGATCGCCTTCGAGGACTTCACCTCCGGCTACGACACGAACTCGGCGGTGCTCTTCCCCGAGACCGTCGCCGTCCGCGAGACCCCGCCCCGTTTCACCTGGGGCGGGATCTTCGCCGACCGCGAGGCCGCCCGCTTCCGCGCGGTGAGCGCCGCCGCCGCGGCCACCCTCAAGCTGGACCTGCCGCCGGACGCGGCCCGCCTGATCGCCTCCCAGGAGCTGGCCCAGGACACCTTCGTGCTCTGGGACCTGATCCACGACCGCACGCACAGCCACGGAGACCTGCCGTTCGACCCGTTCATGATCAAGCAGCGCATGCCGTACTGGCTGTACTCCCTGGAGGAGCTGCGCTGCGACCTGACCGCGTTCGGCGAGGCCGTGATGCTGGAGCGCGAGAACGTGCCGCACGCCCGCTACGTGCAGCTCGCGATCCTGTTCGACCGGCTGTTCCGCTTCCCGATCACCGGCGGCCGGGTCCGCAACTACGACGGCCTGGGCGGGCAGCTGCTCTTCGCGTACCTGCATCGCAACGACGTGGTGCGCTGGACCGACAACCGTCTCGGCGTCGACTGGGACCGGCTCGCCGGGGGCGTCGCCGACCTGCGGGCCGAGGTCGAGAAGCTCTACCGGGACGGCATCGACCGCTCCAAGCTCGCCCACTGGCTGGCCGCCCACCAGCTCGTCGCCGCCTACGTCGAGCCGCACCCGGCCTCGGTCTGGGCCCGCGGCGCGGCCGCCCTGCCCGCCGAGGGATTCCCGAAGACCGCGGTGGACGCGGTACTGCCCGACGAGTTCCCCCTGAGCATGTTCTACGAGGCCCTGCGCCGTAAGCTCGGCGATGTCGTCGACTCCACGAAGGGCATCCGAGCATGATCATCCTTGTCACCGGCGCGGGCGGTCCCGCGGGCCGGGCCGTCACGCGCAGGTTCACCGGGCAGGGTCACACGGTGATCGGCGTCGACAGGAGCGGCGCCGACGGCCTGCTCGCGGTGGATCTGCTCGACGCCGACGCCGTCGGGAGGCTCGCGCGGGACGTGGCGGCCGAGCACGGCCACGTGGACGGGATCGTGCACCTGGTCGGCGGCTGGCGCGGGTCGAAGACCTTCGCCGAGACCTCGCTGGAGGACTGGGCGCTCCTGCATGACCTGCTCATCCGCACGCTCCAGCACGTCACGCTCGCCTTCGAGCCCTTGCTCAAGGCCGCCGAGCGCGGCCGGTTCGCCATCGTCTCGGCCAAGGCCGCCGAGCGGCCCACCCAGGGCAACGCCGCGTACGGCACGGCCAAGGCCGCCTCGGAGGCGTGGACCCTGGCCTTCGCCGACGCCCTGGAGGGCACCGGCGCCACCGCGAACATCCTGGTCGTCAAGGCGCTCGTGCACGAGGGCATGCGCGAGGCGAGCCCGGAGCGGGCCTTTCCCGGCTTCACCGACGTCGGCGACCTCGCCGAGGCGGTCGAGCGGCTGTGGGAGAGCGACGCCAACGGCACCCGGATCGATCTGACGGCCGGGCGCGGCGCCGGCCGGGGGGAGGAGAGCCCATGACGGACGCCGTCCGCAGGCACGACCCGCTGGCGAAGGGCTTCGCCAGCGACAACTACGCCGGGGTGCACCCGGAGGTCCTCCAGGCGATCGCGCTCGCCAACGGGGGGCACCAGACCTCCTACGGCGACGACGTCTACACCGCCGCGCTGCAGGACGTCTTCCGGCGGCACTTCGGGCCGGCCGCCGAGGTCTGGCCGATGTTCAACGGCACCGGCGCCAACGTGGTCGCGCTCCGCTCGATGACCGCCCACTGGGAGGCGGTGGTCTGCGCGGAGTCGGCGCACATCCACACCGACGAGGGCGGCGCCCCCGAGCGGTCGGCCGGGCTCAAGCTGCTGCCGGTCGCCACCCCGGACGGCAAGCTCACCCCCGAGCTGATCGACAGGCAGGCCTGGGGCTTCGGCGACGAGCACCGGGCCCAGCCCAAGGTCGTCTCGATCAGCCAGACCACCGAGCTGGGCACGCTCTACACGCCCGAGGAGATCAGGGCGATCTGCGACCACGCCCACGGCCTGGGCATGGTCGTCCACCTCGACGGCGCCCGCGCCACCAACGCCGCGGCCGCGCTCGACGTGCCGCTGCGCGCGTTCACCACCGACGCGGGGGTGGACGTGCTCTCCTTCGGCGGCACCAAGGCGGGCCTGATGTTCGGCGAGGCCGTCGTGGTGCTCGACCCCGGCGCCGTCCGGGGCCTGCGCTACCTGCGCAAGACCGCCATGCAGCTCGCGTCGAAGATGCGGTTCGTCTCGGTGCAGTTCGAGGCGCTGCTCGCGGGCGACCTGTGGCTGCGCAACGCCCGCAACGCCAACGCCATGGCCAACCGGCTGGCCGAGGCGGTGCGGGACGTGCCCGGCGTGCGGATCCCGCGCCCGGTGCAGGCCAACGCGGTCTTCGCGGTCCTGCCCCGGGACGTGACCGAGCGCCTGCAGAAGCGCTTCCGCTTCTACACCTGGAACGAGGCCACCGGCGAGGTGCGCTGGATGACCGCGTTCGACACCACCGAGGCCGACGTGGACGCGTTCGCCGCCGCCGTGGCGGAGGAGTCGCGCGCCTCGGCGTGAACGGGCGCCCGCGTGAACGCGCCCGGACCCGGGGCGGACCGCCCCGGGTCCGGGCGCGGGCGGGTACGGGCGGACCCGGGAGCGTGAGGGCGCGCGGGCGGGGCGCCCGCGGTCAGTTCTTGTGGCCGGTCTCGTGCTCGTAGGCGGTGAGCTGCTGCTCGAGCGCCTTCATCAGCTCGAACACCTGGCTGGGAGGGATGCGGATCCGGCTGACGATCCGGGTCGGCACGCTCACGAAGTGCTCCCCGGAGGAGGGGTCGTTGTCGAGCTGGGGCGGCCTGGTGATCACCGCGAAGTCCAGGACGAAGCCATCCTGGGTGTGCCACACAGAGGCAAAATTCGCATACTGCCCCATTTCCACCTCGGCGGAGATGCTCACCTCCAGCCGGTTCTCCGGTTCGTCGTTCACCATTCTCATTCCTCCGGCCAGGTTGGCTCCATGCTGCCCTGGCCGGAAACCGGCCGCACAGGGACGCGCCGACGCCACTAAAGGATGGAAGGCAGCCGCTGGGCGCCGCGCTGCCGCAACATGTCGGTCATCAACTTGATCTCACCTGTCTGACCGTTGACGATGTGCCGTGCCATCGTGGCCACCTCGTCGCGGTCGGACAGTTTCAGCAGGCCCTGGCCCATCTGCACGCCGCCCTCGTGATGACGGATCATGAGTTGCAGGAAAAGGATCTCCTGCTCCCTGCCGGTGGCCCGCCCGAGCCTTGTGAGCTCGTCCTGCGAGGCCATACCGGGCATCGTGGCCGAGGCGGCCGATGTTACGGCCTGACCGCTCCGAGCGCCGTGACCGCCGTGACCGGCCATCCACGCCATGGCGGGCCGCTCACCCGACTGGGTGAGCCCCCACTGCTGCAGCCAGCCGGTGAAGATCCCGCGTTGTGCCGTCTGGGTGACGATGATGTCGTAGGCCAGCCGCCGCAGCGCCTCGTCCTCGCTCCCGTCCCTGGCGATGAAGGACATCTCGACGGCCTGGGCGTGGTGGACGGACATGTCGCGGGCGAACCCCGCCTCCGGCGAGGCGTCGGTCGGGGTGGCGGTCCTCCCCACGACCAGCAGTGACACGACCGCCGCCAGCAGGCAGCCGAGCAGCACGCCGAGCGCGACCCCGCGTCCGGGCCGTGCGCCGTCTCCAACCCCGGTCTCCATTATCCCCCCAGAGTACCCACTGTCAGGAATCGTCGCTGTATCAGGCGTTGTCGACTGCTTATTCTCCACATACGCCAGTAGGGCATAAGGTGACCCGAAGTTGTTTGCCGGCTGGAGGGTCGATGACCAAGGAAAAGGCGCAGGCGAGGCGAGAGCACCTCACCAGGATGCGTGAGGAGCAGAAGCGCAAGGAACGCAGGACCGCGCTCCTGATGTGGGGCGGAGGCGGCCTCGTCATCGTTCTGCTCGTCGGGCTCGTCGCCTTCTATCTGATCAGCGAGCGTTCGCAGACGTCGCTGGACGCGGTCACGACCGCCAAGTACCCGGGCAGTGTCCACGTCGAGACCAAGGTCTCGTACAAGGAGACGCCGCCGATGGGCGGGGAGCACAGCTCGGCCTGGCAGAACTGCGGGATCTACGACCAGCCGATCAACAACGAGAACGCCGTCCACTCCATGGAGCACGGCGCGGTGTGGATCACCTACCGGCCCGACCTGCCCAAGGCCGAGCTGGACAGGCTCAAGGAGCTGGCCTCCAAGGACTACATGCTGCTCAGCCCCTACCCGGGCCTGCCCGCCAAGGTGGTGGCCAGCTCCTGGAACAAGCAGCTCACGCTGAACAGCGCCGAGGACCCGCGCCTGCCCAAGTTCATCAGCAAGTACAAGAACGGGCCGGACACCCCCGAGCTCGGCGCGTCCTGCAGCGGGGCCGTGGGCACCACCACCGCCCAGGCGCCCATCCCGGACGCCGCCCCGTCGTCCGCCCCGACCGCCACGCCCGGCCAGAGCCCGGCGGCCACCCCCGAGGCGACCCCCGCGCCCAGCGCCAGCCCGGCTCCCTGACGACCGGGCACCCCGCCGCCCCCGGCCCCCTCCGGGCCGGGGAGCCGGAGGGGGCCGGTGGGCCGGCTCGCTTCGGCAGGGGCGCATGAAGAGCTCCTCCAGCGTCGGCGGGCGGCTGGTGGGCGACCAAGGGCAACCGCCTCCGGATCGTCGTCGAGGCCGTCGAGGTCGTCGAGGCCGTCGAGGAGGGCCTGGAGGCCACCCCGCGATGACCCGCCGCCGGTGACGAGCCCCCTCGCCGGGATCGGCCCCGGACGGGTGCCCCCGCAAGGCCCGCTCTCGCGGCATCGGCCCCCGGGGAGACCGGCGTCAGCCGCGCAGGACGTCCTCCACCGGCACCGCCTCCAGGCCGTGGGCCTCGGCCACGGGACGGCTGGTCAGGTGTCCCTCGTAGGTGTTCAGGCCCGCCGCCAGCGCGGGATCGGCCCGCAGCGCCTCCCGCCAGCCCCGGTTCGCGATCGCCAGCGCGTAGGGGACGGTCACGTTGGTCAGCGCGTAGGTCGAGGTGTGCGGTACGGCGCCCGGCATGTTGGCCACGCAGTAGAACACCGAGCCGTGCACCCGGTAGGTCGGGTCGTCATGGGTGGTGGGGTGGGAGTCCTCGAAGCAGCCGCCCTGGTCGATGGAGATGTCCACCAGCACCGAGCCCGGCTTCATCCGCGAGACCAGCTCGTTGCTCACCAGCTTGGGCGCCTTCGCGCCCGGCACCAGCACCGCGCCGATCACCAGGTCGGCCTCCAGCACCGCCCGCTCGATCTCGTACGCGTTGGAGGCCACGGTCTTGCAGTGGCCCTTGTAGATCACGTCCGCCTGGCGCAGCCGGTCGATGTCGCGGTCCAGCAGCAGCACCTCCGCCTGCATGCCCAGGGCGATGACCGCGGCGTTCATGCCGGAGACCCCGGCGCCGATCACGACCACGGAGGCCGCGCGCACCCCCGAGACCCCGCCCATCAGCACGCCCCGCCCGCCGCCCTGGCGCATCAGGTGGTACGCCCCCACCTGCGGGGCGAGCCGCCCGGCCACCTCCGACATCGGGGCCAGCAGGGGCAGGAAGCCCACGGGGCTCTGCACGGTCTCGTACGCGACTCCGGTGACGCCGGACTCCAGCATCGCCACGGTGCACGCCCGCGACGCGGCCAGGTGCAGGTAGGTGAAGAGCACCTGCCCCTTGCGCATCCGGTGGTACTCCTCGGGGACGGGCTCCTTGACCTTCAGGACCAGGTCTCCCTCGGCCCACACGTCGTCGGCGGAGTCCAGGATGGTCGCGCCCACGTTCCGGAAGTCGTCGTCGGGGAGGGACGACCCGAGCCCGGCGTCCTTCTCCACGAAGACCCGGTGGCCGTGCCGGACGAGCTCGTGCGCTCCGGCGGGGGTCAGGGCCACGCGGTACTCGTGGTTCTTGACCTCGCGGGGAACTGAGATCCTCACGGCTCCTCCAGGGTGGGCGCGTGTCCTCTGCGGCACCGTGCTCTTCGGCACCGTGACCGTGCTCTCCCTGTGTGCGTTCCCCGAAAGAGGGCGGCCACGCGCGCCACGGGCGGAGGCGAGGCCGGGAGGTGCCGAGGAGCCTGCGCCGCTCGCCGGGCCGCGGCCCCACGCCGGGTCCGGGGCGCCTCCCGGCCACGGACATGATCCTTCTTCGGCACATGTCCTGACGTACGGGGTTACCGGCTGGTCGCGCAGATCGGTAGGCTCGCCGCGGACGGACGCGAACGGCTGCGAGGAACGCGGGGACGTGACGATGGGGATGCACGCGGGGCGGGGTGGGGTGCCGCCCGGACCGCAGGAGCCTCCAGCCGGTTCCGACGACCCGTCCGGGGCGCGGCGAAAGTCCTCACCCGGCGCCTACGACGCTTTCCGGCGGCCCGGCACCCCCGGCGTCCCCGTGCCCGACGTCCATGACGTTTTCAAGCGGCCCGGAATCTCCGAGATCTTCACGTCCGACACCTATGACGCCTTCACGCCGCCGCCGCGTCCCGGCGCCCGGCCGGGACGCCACACCCGCGGCGCCCCGGGGGCCGGGGAGGCGTGGCAGGAGCGCGACGGCAGGGGCGCGGACGAGCCCGGGGAGGAACCGACGCGGGTGGCCGGCTTCGGGGCGATCGCACCCGGCGCCGATGCGCCCGGGGCCGCCGGGGTACCGGGTCCGGACGCGCACGGTCCCGGCGTGCCCGGTCCCGGCGTGCCCCGTACCGGTCCTGGCGGGGCCACCGGCATGCCCGGTCCCGGTGCGCCCGGGAACGCCGGTGTGGCGGATCCCCTGGGGGCGCCCGGGAACGTCGGCGTGCCGGATCCCCTGGGCGCGCCCGCGATCGCCGGTGTGGCGGATCCCCTGGGGGCGCCCGGGAACACCGGCGTTCCCGGGAAGGGGGCGCCCGGAAGCGGCGGGCCACCGGCCGGAGGCGGGCCGGTGGTGCCCCGGGCGAGCCGGGCCACCACCGCGATCCTGGTGGCGGCCCTCGTGGTGGTCGTGCTGGTCACCGGCATCCTCGGCACCATCGCGGTGCTCATGACCCGCAACCCCGACATGCCGCTCGGCGCCCCGCCGCCCAGCAAGCTGGCGGCCCCCATCCACTTCGCGCCGGTGACCGAGGTGAAGGCCGGTGCCTGCACGGTTCCGGAGACCTACCCCGACGACCTCGGGCAGAACTGCTACACGGTCGCCGCGGGAATCAGCGTGAACGCGGTGCGGAAGATCGAGGCCGTCCAGGAGAAGAGCGGCGTCTACTCGGTGAGGATCGCTTTCGCCCCCGCCTTCCGTGAGCAGATCAACGCCCTGACCGAGGAGGCGGTCAACGCGGAGAGCCCGGTCAGGCAGCAGATCGCGATCGTGGTGGGGGAGAAGGTGGTGGCCGCCCCCCGGGTGGTCCAGGCGATCACCGACGACAGCCTGAGCATCGCCGGAGCCCTCACCAAGGAGCAGGCGGACGCGATGGTCGTCCGGCTGCGCGGCTCCGGCGCCCCCGTACCGCAGTCGACGTCCGCCCCCCAGACGGGCGAGTCGGTCTTCACCCCGCCCGTCGGCGACCCCGCCGCGACCGACCCCGCCGCGACCGACCCCGCCGCGACCACCTCGGCCCCTGCCGGTCCCGCCGCGACAGGCCCGGCCGCGACCGGTCCCGCCGCGACCACCTCGGCCACGAACGGCTCGGCCACGAACGGCTCGACCACGAACGGTCCCGCCGCGACGAACCCCGCTACCCGGAACGACACGTCGGCGGGAGGCCTCGACCCCAAGTACGCCGACTGCAAGCAGGTGGCCGCCAACGGGTACGGCCCCTACTTCCGGGACTCCCACGAGGAGTACAAGTGGTACGTCGACGGGGACGGGGACGGTGTGGCCTGCGAGTCGGGCACATGACCCGAGACCGCCCCGGGCCGGGGCGGCAGGCGTGACCGGCGCGATCCCGGGAGGGTTGGGGACGGACCGGAAGAGGAGCGCCCGGGGGACCGAAGGGGTCCCGGGAGGGGCACGGACGAGGCCATGGCGGGCGGGCGTGTTCGCGACAAGCGAAAGGCCAGATCCGTGATGGACCTGGCCTCAAGGGACGCTCACGCCGGACCCGGGGGAGGAAGTCGACGACACGACACCGAGGTCACCGGGATCGGTGGCCCAAGGTCTGGAAGCCCTTCGCGGAAGAGGATCCGGTTCTGATCCACTTCCGATTTCACCCGGCGAACTGAGTCACGACTTAGTCGGGACCATTCCAGCCCAGCTCGCCCATGGCGTTCACCGGCAAAGAATAGTCAACGGCGGCGTTCTGAGGGGCAGACGAATCAGCACTCGCGGTCGTAACATTGCCAGAGGCGGCAAAAGCAGCCGCAAATAGCATGGCGAGGGCAGACAGGGACAAGGTAAGGCGTCGGCGCACGGGGAGACTCCTGTCGTGGGTTCTGCTTCTCAACACTATCTTTCAAGGGGCAACGTGACCGGTCAAGACTTAGTGGGGCAACGCATCAAGACCGTTCGTCGGCAACGAGGTCTTTCCCAGGCGCAGCTCGCCCATCCGGAACTGTCGGACAGCTACGTGTCCCTCATCGAGAGCGGCAAGCGCACTCCGACCCCCGCAGTGTTGGAGCTTCTCGCCGAAAAACTCGACTGCTCGCTCACGTATCTGGTGAACGGGGTCACGGCCGAGCAGATGCAGGAGATCGAACTCGCGCTGGGTTACGCGAAGCTCGCCATGGAGAACGGCGAGGTCGTCGAGGCCCGCACCCGCTACACCGAGCTCCTGGCGGACGGCGGCCTGGCGGGCCTGCCGCAGCTACGGCAGGACGCCGAGTACGGCCTGGCCCTGGCGACCGAGGCGTGCGGCGAGCTCGACCAGGCGATCGCCCTGCTCGAGGGGCTGCGCGAGAACGACCTGGTGGTCATGAACCCCGAGCGCCACATCGCGGTCGCCGTCGCGCTCTCGCGGTGCCACCGCGAGAAGGGCGACCTGGCGCGGGCGGTGCAGGTTCCCGAGCAGATCCTCGGCGGCGCGGTCCGTCCCGCCTGGAACGACGACCTGATGAGGCTGGGGGGCCAGCTCCTCGTGGCCTACATCAGCCGCGGAGACCTGCTCCGGGCACGTCAGTTCTCCACCGAGCTGCTGGCCGCCGCCGAGGTCCTCGGCACCCCGCAGGCGCTGACCCTGGCGTACTGGGGCTCCGCGATCGTCGCCGTCGAGAGCGGGCAGGCCCAGGAGGCGGTCGCCCACGTCGAGCGGGCCCTGGCGATCCAGTCCGAGTACGGCGACCCGCGCCGGCTGGCCCGCCTGCGCGGCGACTACGCCCAGGTGCTGCTGACCGCCCGGCCGATGGAGGCGGAGGCCTGGCGCGACGTGCTGCTGAAGGTGGAGAGCGAGCTCTCCGAGAGCGCCGCCAACCCGATGGACAAGATGCGCTGCGCCATGAACCTCGCCCGGGTGGAGCTGCTGCTGGCCCGGCCCGAGCCGGCCGCGGAGCGCATGAGCGTCGTCTGCGGCATGCTCGACGGCCTGCCGCAGATCATGCAGGCGGAGGCGCGGCTGCTGTACGGCCAGACCCTCGCCGAGCTGGGCAGGCAGGACGAGGCCTCACGGGAGCTGGGGGCGGGGGCCGAGTGCCTGGAGCGCTCGCCCACCACCAGGGACACCGCACACGCGTGGCTGACCGCCGCGCAGGTCCTGGAGCGCATCGACGAGCCCGCCCGGAGCGTCGACGCCTACAAGCGGGCACTGGCCAGCGTCGGGTTGTAGGCCACCCGATACCTTCGAGGCTCTCGATGTCCCCGATGTCCCCGATGTCTGTGATGTTTTCGATGCCTGCGATGTTCCTGATGTCGTTGGATTCGGAGCGGCGCCGGGTTCTCCCCGGGCGGCACCGGTCGGCGCCGGACCGCGGGCCTCGCCGGTCCTCCCGGGACGGGGCGCACCCGTCCCGGGAGGACCGGACAGGACCGGACGGGAAAGGACACGCAGCCGTGGATCGGGTGGGGGGTCGAGACCGCGGTACCGCGTCGGTAGCCTTGTGGTTGCCATGAAGACTTCCCCTGTCGCGGCCCTCCTCGCGCTCCTCGCCGTCCTCGTTCTCGGCACGGCCCTCGCCTCGCCCGTACTCGCCCATGACCGGCTCAAGAGCAGCGACCCGGCCAAGGGCGCGGAGGTCGAGAGCCTGAAAGAGGTGAAGCTGACGTTCAGCGCCTCGGTGCGCTTCCCGAACGTCGTCGTCCGCTCCGGCGACGAGAACCACCAGGAGGGCAAGTCCTCCGTCGACGGCCCCGTGGTGACCCAGAAGGTCAAGGAGAACCTGCCCCCCGGCAGGTACGTCATCGCCTACCGCGTCGTCTCCTCCGACGGTCACCCGATCGAGGGAGAGATCCCCTTCACCCTCCTCGGCACGGCCTCCTCCCCGCCTGAGTCCTCGGCGTCCTCGGCGTCCCCTGAGTCCCCTGGGTCCCCGGGCTCCTCCGGGTCGCCGCCGGCGGACGCCGGGTCCGGCTCCGCCGCCGCGAGCGCCCCGGCCGCGAGCGCCTCGGCCGCCCCTGCCACGGACTCGCTCGCCCCGGCCGCCGCGACCGGGGACTCCGGCTCCTCGGGAGGCGTACCGGGCTGGGTGTGGATCGTCGTCGGCGCCCTGACCGGCGTCGGCATCGGCCTGTTCTTCAGCATGCGCGGCAAGAAGCAGCCGTGAGCGGCCCCGCGCGGGCCGCGCAGAAGGCCGAGACGACCCCGGCGGCGAAGGGCGGGACCGTACGGCTCGTCCTGGCCGGAACCGGCGCGGCCGTCGTCGCCCTGGTGGTCGCCATGATCGCCGGAGGCGCGGCGTTCCCCCGGATCATCCCCGGCCTGCCGGACCAGGGGGCCTTCACCCGGTGGGGGCTGCCGCTGGCGAAGCTGACGATGGACGGGGCAGGCGTGCTCACCGTCGGCGCGCTCCTGGCGGCCGCGATCCTGCTCCCCAGCGACAAGGGCCTGCTGGGCGGGCCCGCCCTCGCCTACGTCAGGGCCGCCTCCTGGGCCGCCCTCGTCTGGGCCGGGGCCGCCGCGGCCACCATGGTGTTCAGCCTCTCGGACGTGTTCGGGCTGCCCGTGACCGAGGTGCTCGGCGGTGACGAGCTCACCAGCTTCGCCAGCCAGGTCTCCCAGGGCATCGCGCTGACGCTGGTGGTGCTGTTCTCGGTCGCCATCGCGCTCTTCGCGCGTGGTGCGATCACCGTGGGCGCGGCCGGCGGCCTGCTGGTGCTGGCCCTGGCCACGATGCTCCCGCCCGCGCTGACCGGTCACTCCTCCTCCTCGCCCAACCACGACCTGGCCACCACCGCCGTGGCCGTGCACCTGATCGTCCTCGCGCTCTGGGTGGGCGGTCTCGGTGTGCTCTGCGCGCACGCGCTGCGCCGGCGGCCGCACCTGGAGATCGCCGCCACCCGCTTCTCGACCCTGGCGCTCTGGTGCTTCATCGGGGTGGGGCTGTCCGGCGTGTTCAGCGTCATGGCCAGGCTCACCTCCGTCTCGGAGCTGTTCACCTCGGCGTACGGGCTGCTGCTGCTCGCCAAGACCGCCGCGTTCGCGCTGCTCGGGGTCATCGGCTGGTGGCACCGCAGGCGGACGCTGCCGCTGCTGGCCACGCAGGGGTCGGGGCCGTTCGTCCGGTTCGCCACCGGTGAGATCGTCGTCATGTTCGCGGCCGTCGGGCTGGGCGTCGCCCTGTCCCGCACCGCGCCGCCGCCCGCCGTCCTGCCGGTGGACAGGGCCTTCGAACTGCTCGGCTACACCATGCCCCCGGAGATCTCGCTCGCCAACCTGGCGTCGCTGTGGTGGTTCGACCTGTTCTCCGGCACGATCATCGCCCTGCTGGCCGGTCTCTACATCGCCGGTCTCGTCCGGCTCCACCGGCGCGGCGACTCCTGGCCCAAGGGCCGGACGGCCGCCTGGTTCGTCGGCGTCCTGATCCTGCTGATCGCCACCCAGAGCGGCGTCGCCCGCTACGCCAAGGTGCTCTTCAGCGCGCACATGGCCGAGCACATGACGCTCTCCATGATGGTGCCGATCTTCCTGGTGCTCGGCGCGCCCGTGACCCTGGCGCTGCGCGCCCTGGCCCCCGCGGCCCGCCGGGGCGACCGGGGGCCCAGGGAGTGGCTGACCACGATCCTGCACAGCAGGTTCGTCCGGTTCGTCTCGCATCCGGCGATCGCCACGACGATCTTCATCGTCTCCACCTACGCGCTGTACTTCACGCCGCTGTTCGCCGCCGCCATGGAGGAGCACCTCGGCCACATCGCGATGACGGTGCACTTCCTGCTCAGCGGCTCCCTGTTCTTCTGGGTGATCATCGGCATCGACCCGGCCCCCCACCGGCTGCCGCACGTGGCCCGGCTCATCCTGCTGTTCGTGACCATGCCGTTCCACGCGTTCTTCGGCATCGCGCTGATGAGCATGACCACCGTGCTGGCCTCGGAGTGGTACGACCAGCTCGGCCGGACCTGGGGGCCCTCCGGTGTGGCCGACCAGCAGGCCGGCGGTGCCATCGCCTGGGGCTTCGGGGAGATCCCGACGCTGATCGTGCTGCTCGCGCTGGCCTTCCAGTGGTGGCGTGCCGACGACCGCGGGGCCCGCCACGCCGACCGCCGCGCCGAGGCGGCCGCGGCCCGCACGGGCGGGAGCGGCGACAGCAGGCTCGACGACTACAACGACTACCTGGCCAAACTCAACAGGCGAGACGGCGGTCGGTAGCCGTACGGCTACGCCCTTCTACCCTCCCCCTTCTCGGAGGTCCCTCCCGGGTAGCCTGGTATCTCACAGGGGGCTCGTGCTCACCGCAGCGGGCGCAGCGCATCGTCATCGCGCGCCACGCCGAGTCACATCCGGTCGGGGGGCCGGTGACTGACATGTGCATCAGGGAAGGTTGAGCGGTGTCCGAGGAAGTGCGTGTACGGGATGACAGGAGCCGGACCCTGGCCCAGGCCCTTGAGGAGCACCTCACCGAATGGTCCGAGCGCACCGGGATCGCCGTCGAGATCTGGGCGCTGCCCGGCCGTGACGTCCCGGCGGCCTTCGGTGAGGTCGTGCTGGCCGTGCTGGCGGAGGCGCTCTCCAACGTCGAGCGCCACAGCCGCGCCCGGGTCGTCTCCGTCGCCGTCACGCACGGGCACGGCGGTCTGCGCATGACGGTCAGTGACGACGGCGTCGGCTTCTTCGGCGAGGCCCGGGGGCGGGGCGTCACCGCCATGCGCGCCCACTTCCACCGGCTCGGCGGGTCGCTGGGCGTCAACGGCAGCCCCGGAGAGGGGACCACCGTCACCGGGGTGCTGCCCCGCCGAGGGTAGACCGGGAGCCGGGGCGGGGAGCGCCGCGGTCCGCCGCCCGCACGCACCGGCTCGTCCGGGCCGGCCGGGCGCGGGCCCGTCCCGGGTGACGGCTCAGGGAAGGGTCAGGATCTCGCGGCCGGTCTCGGTCACCAGGATGGTGTGCTCGAACTGGGCGGTGCGCCTGCGGTCCTTGGTGACGGCGGTCCAGCCGTCGGGCCAGACGTCGTAGTCGATGGTGCCGAGCGTCAGCATGGGCTCGATCGTGAACGTCATCCCCGGCTCCAGGGTGACCGCCAGCGACGGGTCGTCGTAGTGCGGGACGATCAGGCCCGAGTGGAACGTGGTGCCGATGCCGTGCCCGGTGAAGTCGCGGACCACGCCGTAGCCGAAGCGCTTGGCGTACGCCTCGATCACCCGGCCGGCCACGTTGAGCTGGCGGCCCGGCGCGATGGCCTTGATGGCCCGCTCGGTGGCCTCCCGGGTGCGCTCGACCAGCAGGCGCGACTCCTCGTCGACGTCCCCGACCAGGAAGGTGGCGTCGGTGTCGCCGTGCACGCCGCCGATGAAGGCGGTGATGTCGACGTTGACGATGTCACCGTCGCGCAGCACGGTGTCGTCCGGGATGCCGTGGCAGATCACCTCGTTGATCGAGGTGCACAGCGACTTGGGGTAGCCCCGGTAGCCGAGCGTGCTGGGGTAGGCGCCGTGGTCGCAGAGGAACTCGTGGCCGATCCGGTCGAGCTCGTCGGTGGTGACGCCGGGGGCCACGTGCCTGCCGACCTCCTCCAGGGCCTGGGCGGCCAGCCTGCCCGCGATCCGCATCCGCTCGATGATCTCGGGGGTCTTGACGTCGGGCTCTCCGGTCTTCGGGGATTTCTTCCCGACGTACTCCGGCCGCTGGATGTGGGAGGGGACCTTGCGGAGGGGAGAGATCCGCCCGGGCTGGAGCAGTGTCGTCATGGTCCGCCAGTCTAGTTGTCTCGTCACTGGGCAGGATTGCGGCATGAGTGATCAATGGTGGTTCTGTCTCACGCATCAGGCCGTCGAACCCGACAAGGGGTGCCCGAACAAGGACCGGATGGGGCCGTACCCGACCCGCGAGGCCGCGGCCGCCGCGCTGCAGACCGCGGCCCGGCGGAACGAGGACTGGAAGAAGAACGACAAGGGCTGGGACGGGGACGACGACTGAGACCGCGGCCCGGACGGCCGGCCCGCTAGCCGTCCACGACGGCGTACGCGCGCACGGGGAAGGTCCCCATGCCGGCCAGCAGCGGTGGCGCGGCGTGGAGGCGGAACCCGCTGCCGGGCAGCGCGGCCAGCCCCGTCATGTGCTCCACGATCGGGATGCCCGCTCCGAGCAGCAGCGTGTGCGCGGGACGCTCACCGCGGGGCGGGGTGTCGTCGATGTTGAGGCTGTCGATGCCGACGAGCGCCGGCCCCCGCTCCGCGAGCCAGCGAGCCGCCTCCGGTTCGAGGTAGGGGTGACCGTGGAAGTAGGCCTCGGTGCCGAAGTGCCGGTCCCAGCCGGTGTGCAGCAGTACGGCCCTGCCGCGCACGTCCAGTTCCGCGAGCCGGTCGAGGCCCACCGAGGGTGCCCCCTCGGCCCGGACGACCAGGCCCGGCAGATCGGCGAGCGACTCCAGCGGCGTCTGTGACAGGTCGGGTCCCTGCGGGTAGCGGTGGTAGGGGGTGTCGAGGTAGGTGCCGGTGTTGGCGACCAGTTCGACGCTGCCGATGTGGAACTCGGTGCCCGGCGCGTAGACCTCCCGCGAGGCCTCCCGGCTCAGGTGCACGCCCAGACGCGGGCCGGGGACGCCGGGGTAGGTGACCATGCCCTCGGTGATGCGGTGGCTCAGCTCGACCAGCCGGCTCACGGGACGCTCACCCCCCCCGTGCCCCGCGCGGGCCCCGACCGTCCGGCCGATCGCGACGAGGCCGATCACGCCCCAGACGACGTTGAGGATCGCCGACGGCCAGGCCGCGTGCCAGGCCGAGTTGACCGTCAGGGCGACCGCCCCGGCGAGGTTGATCACCTGGTAGGGCCTGCCGTCGCCGGACGTCCTGGACGTCGAGACCATGGCGTACCCGTACAGCAGGGCGGCGGCGCCGGCCCAGCCGAGCAGGTCGACGAAGAGGGACACGAGATCACGCTCCCGATCGGAAGAAGTTCATGCCTCCATGCTCTCCGCAGCAGTCGCTGAAGGGCAAATAAAGTTCTCTTACCTTCCACGTAAGCTTGGCTACATGGACATCGATCCCCGGCGACTGCGGGTGCTCCACGAGGTCGCCCGTCGCGGCGGCGTCGTGCGCGCGGCCGAGGCGCTCCACCTGACGGCCTCGGCCGTCTCGCAGCAGCTCGCGCTCCTGGAACGGGAGGTCGGGCTCTCCCTCATCGACAGGTCGCAGCGCCGGGTCGCCCTCACCCCCGCGGGCAGGGTCCTCGCCGGGTACGCCGAGCGTGTCGAGGAGGAACTGGGCGAGGCCAGGCGGGAGCTGATCCGCTTCACCGAGCGGCTGGCCGGGCCGGTGGCGATCGCCGCGTTCCCCACCGTCATCCGGCACCTGCTGGTGCCCGCGCTCGGCATCCTGGCCGAGCGCCACCCCCGGATCACGCCGCGCATCCGGGAGCTGTACGGCCCGCCCGCGCTGCAGGAGCTCCGCCTCGGCGGGGTCGACCTCGCCATCACCGAGCAGGACGCGGACGAGACCGTCGTGGTACGGCAGGCCATCGCCTCCCACCCCCTGCACGTCGACGAGTACCGGATCGTGGCCCCGCCGGGGTGGGCGGAGGTCCCGGCGGAGGTGGCGGACCTGGCCGGGCTGCCCTGGATCGCCGGACCGCCCGGCCACGCCTGCGGCCAGGCCCTGGAGCGGCTCGCCACCCTGCACGGGTTCACCCCGAGCCGGGTGCACCTGATCCAGGAGTTCCCGCCCACGCTCGCCCTGGTCGCGGCGGGGCACGGGGTGGCGATCGTGCCGTCGCTGGCCCTGCTCGACCTCCCCGAGGGCGAGGTCGTCGTCACCGGCATCACCGGCGTGGGCGCCAGGAAGCTGGAGGCGGTCACCCGTGTCAGCCGTACCCGCTCGGGTGAGCCCGACCCGGTGCAGGCCGTGGTCATCGCGGCGCTCAGGGAGGCGGCCGAGGAGCTGGCCGGACGGCTCGGGGCGCGCTGGAAGGCCTCCTGACCGCACCGTCGGCGCCCGGCCGGTGAGGCCGGGGGCCGTAGCGGGGCCCCGGGGGTCCTCCGGACGGTCTCGAAGGCCCGGCCGGTGGAACCGGGCCGTACCGGGCCGTACGGGGCCGGGGGCTAGTCGGGGACCTGGGGGCCGCTGACCCGTTCCAGCAGCCTGGCCAGCCGGTCGCGCAGCCCGGGGCGGCGGCCGACCTCGCCCGCGGCCATGCTGACCAGGTGCTGGGCCCCGTCGAAGGAGAACGGCGCCCGCTCTGGGATCGTCAGCGCGTCGTGGGCCAGACCGGCCAGCTCGGCGTCGCCGCCGTCCAGGGCCAGGATCGTCGTGCCGGTCCTGCGGGCGTCGCTCACCCGCTCCAGCAGCGTCTCGGGGGCCGCCTCCTCGGCGACCACGAACAGGGTCTCACCCCGTCGCGCCCGCCCGATCCTCTCCAGCCCGACCCGCAGGTGCGCCGGCGCGTCCGGGGCGGGGGCCCAGCGGACCAGCGTGGGGGCGAGCTGCGGCAGCCCGGACAGCCTGGCCTCGTCGCTCAGGTGCGCGGTCAGGTGCCAGGGTTCCTCCTCGGGCGTGCCCACCACCATCAGCCCGCCGGGGGAGCGCGTCGCGCGCAGGGCGAGGCCCAGCTCGCGGGTCCGCTCCACCCAGCCGGTGGAGGCCAGCATCTCGCGCAGCAGTGTCACCGAACCGGCGTCCATACGGCCTATCGTGCCGCATGGACCCCGCGGCGATCCCGGGAACGCGACCCTGAGATGATCGGAACAGGCGATACGGTCGCCGGGGTCCGGCTCCGAGTGACCGGGGACGACGAGGAGCGGCGAGTGAGCACTGACATTCCGACCGATGTTCCGGACGTGAGCGGCATCTCGATCGGCATCCTGGGCGGCACCGGCGACCAGGGCAAGGGGCTGGCCCGGCGGTTCGCCCTCGCGGGACACACCGTGCTGATCGGCTCGCGGAGCGCCGAGCGCGCCCAGGAGGCGGCGGCGGCCCTCGGCGGGCCGGTACGCGGAGCGGACAACGCGTCCGTGGCGGCCGAGGCCGACGTGGTGATCGTGGCCATCCCCTGGGACGGGCACCGCTCCACGCTGGAGTCCCTCCGCGCCGAGCTCTCCGGCAAGATCGTCATCGACTGCGTCAACCCGCTCGGCTTCGACAAGCAGGGCGCCTACGCCCTCCCGGTCGAGGAGGGGAGCGCCGCCCAGCAGGCCGCCGCGGTCCTGCCCGACAGCCGGGTGGTCGCCGCCTTCCACCACGTCTCGGCCGTCCTGCTGCTGGACCCCGAGGTCGCCGAGATCGACCTGGACGTGCTCGTCCTGGGCGAGGACCGGGAGGCCACCGACATCGTCCGGGGGCTCGCGGGCCGCATCCCGGGCGTGCGCGGCGTGTACGGCGGCCGGCTGCGCAACGCCCACCAGGTCGAGGCGCTGACCGCCAACCTCATCTCGATCAACCGCCGCTACAAGGCCCACGCCGGGCTGCGCCTCACCGACATCTGACCGCCCCGCCCCGGAGGGGATGGGGCGCGGGGCGGGCGCGGCCCACGCGGCGCGGACGGCTCGGACGGCCGGCACGGCTCAGACGACGAGGGCCTGCAGGGTGCCGGGACGGCGGGTGCCGTCGTAGTCGCGCCAGGCCGCGGCCAGCGCCGAGACGGATTCGGTGAGCGTCTCCTCGCCGGACAGGAACGGCAGCCGCAGGTGGTCGCCGTGGCCGCCCGAGGGGTCGAAGGAACGCCCCTGCGGCACCGCCACCCCGTGCCTGAGCGCCACCTGGGCGAAGGCCCCGGCGTCGCCGCCGGGGAGACGCACCCAGATCGTCTGCCCGCCGAGCGCGGGCTCCGCGCGCCACGAGGGCAACCGCGCGGCGAGCTCGCCGAGGAGGTGGTCGTGGCGGCGCCTCAGGACGGCGATCCGGTCCCGGCGGAGCCGGTCCACCTGCGAGATCAGCCGCGTCGCCGCGAGCTGGCCGACGATCTCGCCGCCCAGGTCGTGGACGGCGCGCAGCCGTACCAGCCGGGAGATCACCGGTGCCGCCGCGCGGATCCAGCCGACCCGCAGCCCGCCCCAGACGAGCTTGCTGAGCGAGCCGACCGTGATGATCCGCCGGCCGTCCCCGTAGTGCGCCAGCGGGGGCGGGGTCTCGCCGGAGAAGCAGAGCTCGGCCGGGACCTCGTCCTCCACGAGCGGCACGTCGTGCTCGCCGGCCAGGGCGGCCAGGCGACGCCGTACCAGCGGAGGCATGATCGTGCCGGTCGGGTTGTGGCAGGTCGGGATGAGGTACCCCAGGGCGGGGCGGTCGGTCAGCGCGGCACCGAACTCCTCGGCGCCCGCGGCCGTGCGGAACAGGGCGGCGGCCTCCCGGAAGGACTCCAGCGCGCCTGGGTAGGTCGGGGCCTCGGTCAGCACGGTGTCGCCGGGGGACAGCAGCAGGTTCGCCAGCAGGGTCAGGGCCTGCTGGGCGCCGTTGGTGACCAGGATCTGCCCGGGGGAGGTGGGGACGCCGCGCGCCCGGTAGTAGGAGGCGATCTCCTCGCGCAGCTCGGGGTGTCCGGCCGGGTGGTAGCCGATGTCGTGCCGGATCCGGCCCAGCCGTGCCACCGCCTCCAGGTACGCCTCCGCCAGGATCGGCGGGGGCTCCTCCGGGGCGGCGCAGCTCAGCAGGATGACGCTCTCGGGCGGGTCCAGCAGGTGCAGCAGCAGCGGGTTGGCCGTCGTGCCGCCACCCGCGCCACCCGCGCCACCCGCACCGCCCGCGCCGCCCCCGTCGTTCGCGTCGGCGGTGCCCGGCGGCGGGTGCTGGGCGGCGCAGACCCGGGTGCCGCTGCCCTGGCGCCGCACGACCCGCCCCTCCTGCTGGAGCAGGTCGTAGGCGGCGACCACGGTGCCCCGCCCGACCGCCAGCGACCGCGCGAGCTCCCGGTCGGGCGGCAGCGGCGTGTCCGGTCGCAGCTCGCCGTCGTCGATGAGGGCGCGCAGCCGCGCCGCGAGCAGCACGTAGAGCGGGCCCCTGCCGGACGACCAGCGGCCGAGCCTGGCGATCAGTTCGTCGTTATTGGCTCCCATGATGGACCAATCTTGCCGGATTGGATCTGACAACGGACCTATTTTGCGTCCATCCTTGGTCCATGACTGATTTTCGTCCGGAGACCCGCACCGTCCATCTTCCCCAGCCGCCGCTGAACGGCAGCCGTCCCATCACGGTGCCGCTCTACCAGACCTCCGGCTTCGCCTTCGACGACCCGGCCGTCTTCGCCGACGGCATGGGACGCCCCGACGGGGCGTTCGTCTACGGGCGCATGTCGAACCCGACGGTGCGCTCCCTGGAGGAGGCCGTCGCCGGGCTGGAGGGCGGCGTCGGCGCCGTGGCCACCGGCTCCGGCATGGGAGCCATCAACGCCGTGCTGTTCGGGCTGCTGGCCCCCGGCGACCACCTGATCGCGCAGAAGCCGCTCTACGGCGGCACCGCAGCGATGATCAACGACATGGCGGGCCGGTTCGGGATCGCGGTCAGCTACGTCGCCGAGGACGACCCGGCGGAGCTGCGCGCGGCCGTCCGGCCCGAGACGAGGCTGGTCTACCTGGAGACCATCGCCAACCCGGTGACCCAGGTCGCCGACCTGCCCGGCATGTGCGCCGTGGCCCGCGAGGCCGGCCTGGTCTCCGTGGTCGACAACACCTTCGCCTCCCCGATCCTGTGCCGTCCGATCGAGCACGGCGCCGACATCGTGGTGCACTCCACCACCAAGTACCTCAGCGGCCACACCGACGTGCTCGGCGGGATCGCCGTGTTCGCCTCCGACGAGCTGTACCGCAAGGTGTGGTCCTTCGCGAGCAAGCTGGGCGCGACCCCGGACCCGTTCGCCGCCTGGCTCACGCTGCGCGGCATGCAGACGCTGTCGCTGCGGATGGAGCGCCACTGCTTCAACACCCGCGAGCTGGCCACCCGCCTGGACGCCCATCCCGCGGTCTCGACCGTGTACTGGCCGGGCCTGCCCTCGCACTCCTCGCATGAGCTGGCGGCCAAGCTCCTGCCCGACTTCGGCGGGGTCTTCTCCTTCGACCTGGTCGGCGGGCGGGAGGCGGGGGAGCGGTTCATGGGCGCGGTGCGCCTGGCCCTGCTGGCCCCGTCCCTCGGCGGCGTCGAGACGCTCGTCATGCACCCCGCGACCACCTCGCACCGCACGCTGACCGCCGAGGAGCTGGCCCGGCACGGGATCGGCGAGGGCACCGTACGGGTGGCCGTGGGCATCGAGCACATCGAGGACCTGTGGGCCGACATCGAGCAGGCGCTCGCCTGACGGGTCCGCCCGCCGCCCGTCCGGCGCGGCAGAGCCCGCGGGCGGCGTCCGGGCGTCTCCTAGACTGCGGCACGGAGGCCGCCGGAGCCCCGGCGCCTCGGAGTCGCCCGCCGGAGGGGGGACGCGCGTGAGCGTGTCGATCGAGGACGTGGAACAGGCGGCCGGACGCATCGCGGGGCACGTCCGGCGCACACCGGTGATCGAGGTGTCACCGGGGCTGTTCATGAAGCTGGAGTCGCTCCAGCACTCGGGGTCGTTCAAGGCCAGGGGAGGCTTCAACAGGGCGCTGTCGGCACCGGAGCTCCCGGAGGCGGGACTGATCGCGGCGAGCGGCGGCAACCACGGCCTGGCCGTGGCGCACGTGGCCCGCGACCTCGGCGTCCGGGCCGAGATCTTCGTCCCGACGGTGTCCAGCCCGGTGAAGGTGGCCGGGCTGCGCGCGCTGGGCGCCGAGGTGACGCAGACCGGCGCCTTCTACGCGGAGGCGTACGAGGCGTCGGTCAAGCGCGCGGCCGAGACCGGGGCGCTGGACGTGCACGCCTACGACCAGGCCGAGGTGATCGCCGGGCAGGGCACGACCGGCCTGGAGCTGATGGAGCAGACCGGGGGGGTCGACACGGTCCTGGTCGCGGTCGGCGGGGGCGGGCTCGTCGCCGGGATCACCGTCGCCCTCGCCGGCCGGGCCCGGGTGGTCGCCGTCGAGCCCGAGCTCATCCCCACCCTGAACCGGGCCCTGGAGGCCGGTGGCCCCGTTCCCGTCCAGGTCTCGGGGGTCGGTGCCGACGCGCTGGGCGCGAGCCGTGCCGGTGCGCTCGCCTACGAGATCACCGCGGCGGCCGGGGTGGAGAGCGTCCTCGTCCCGGACGAGGCCATCGTCGCGGCGCGGCGCCGGATGTGGCGCGATCTCCGGATCGCCGTCGAGCACGCCGGAGCCGCCGCCTACGCGGCCCTGTTGTCGGGCGCCTACCGCCCGGCTCCCGGGGAGCGGGTGGCCGTCGTGGTGTGCGGCGCCAACACCGATCCCGCCACCCTCGCCTGAGAGGGTGTGCGGATTCACCCCGGTGGCGCGGCCCACCTCACCCCGGTGGCGCGGCCCACCGCGCGTGACGGCGGCGAAGGCCACGCCTCCACCGCCGTCATCGGTCGCCGGGCCGCCTCCGCGCCGTCCCCCGGGCGCCGGTCGTCCCGCCCGAGGGGGCGTCCGGGGTGAGGGGCGGCGGGGTCTGTCAGCGGTAGCTGTGCTCGGGCGCGGGGAAGGCGCCGGTCGTCACCTCGTCGGCGAAGGCGCGCACCGCCCTGTCCATCTCCCCGGCCAGGTCGAAGTACTTCTTGACGAACTTCGCCGGGCTCGCGGTCAGGCCCATCAGGTCCTGCCAGACGAGCACCTGCGCGTCCGTGCCGGGGCCGGCGCCGATGCCGATCGTCGGGATCGACAGGGAGGCGGTGACCCGCTCGGCCAGGTCCACCGGAACGCACTCCAGCACGACCGAGAACGCCCCGGCGTACTCCAGGTCCTTGGCGTCGGCCATCAGCTCGTCCCCCGACTGGCCGCGGCCCTGCACCCGGTAGCCGCCCAGGGCGTTGACCGACTGGGGGGTCAGGCCCAGGTGGGCCATCACCGGGATTCCCGCCGAGACCAGGGCCTCGACCTGGGGGAGCACCCGCCGGCCGCCCTCCAGTTTGACCGCGTGCGCCCCGGCCTCCTTCATGAACCGGGCCGCCGTCTCCAGGGCCTGCTGGGGGGAGGCCTGGTAGGAGCCGAACGGCAGGTCCGCCACGACCATGGCGCGCGAGGAACCGCGCACCACGGCGGCCGTCAGCGGCATGAGATCGTCCACCGACACCGGGAGCGTCGAGTCGTACCCGTACACGACCATGGCGGCGGAGTCGCCGACGAGCAGCACGGGGATGCCGGCCTCGTCGAAGACCCTGGCGGTCATCGCGTCGTACGCGGTGACCATCGGCCACCGCTCGCCGCGCTCCTTGGCGGTGGCGATGTCACGTACGGTCACCCTGCGTCCAGCCTGGCCGCCGTAGAGAGAGGTCGGCCGGTTGGTGACGGAAGAGGACATGTGGGACCTCCAGTGAAGTCTCGAGGCGCCCCAGTGGCGTCCCCGGACGGTTCGATGATTGCACGCGCCCGGCAGGTTCAACAGACCCGATCCTCCAGGTAATCCGGACCCCGGCGCGGGGCCGTCCCCCGGTCGTCCGGCCGGTGGTCCGGCCCTCGGTCCGCTTCTCACAGGGGCCCGGCCCGCTCCTCGCGGAAGCTTTCGGCCCGCTCCCCGGGGGCCCGGCCCGTCCCTCGCACCCCTCCCGGCCAGGACCCCCCGGGGTGGGGCCACGCGGTAATCCGGTGGCGGGGACCCCCGGGACGTACGGCACAATGCCTGTGGAGGTAAGTAATCACCATGGCTGTCGAACCTTACCGCCGCCTGCTGGCACTCCCGGGCGTGCGGTCGTTGTTGCTGGTCGGGCTGCTCGCCCGGGTGCCCACGACCGCGGTCTCCATCACGCTGACCCTGCACGTCGTCGACCGGAGCGGGCTGAACCTGGACGACTTCGTCCTGGCCGGCCTGCTGGCCACGGCGAGCACGGTGGGGACGGCCATCGGCTCGCCCCTGGCCGGGAGGTTCGTCGACAGCCACGGCCTGCGCCCGGTGCTGGCGGTGACCACGCTCGCCCAGCTCGCCTTCTGGTCCACCGCCTGGATGATGCCGTTCCCGCTGCTGCTCGCCGCCGCGATCCCGGCGGGCCTGCTCAGCCTGCCCGTCTTCAGCGTGATCAGGCAGTGCCTGGCGGCGCTGGTCCCGGTGGAGCAGCAACGGGTGGGGTTCTCCCTCGACTCCATCCTCGTGGAGCTCTCCTACATGGTGGGCCCGGCCCTGGCCGTCGCGGGGGTAAGCCTTCTGGGCAGCGCCCCCACCATGGGCATCGTCGCCGCGGGCCTGGTCGCCTCGGGAACGACGCTGCTGGTGCTGAACCCGCCCGTCCGCTCGGCCGAGGAGCTCAAGGAGCCCGCCGGCCGCATCCCGCGGCGCCAGTGGCTCACCCCTCGCCTGCTCGGCCTGCTCGGCACGGTCATGGCGGCGACGTTCATCCTGTCCGCCACCGAGCTCTCGCTGGTGGCGACGATGAAGCAGGGGCACGCCAGCGAGTGGCTCGGGCTGGCGATCGCCCTGTGGTGCTTCTACTCGCTGGTGGGCGGCTTCGTGTACGGCATGATGCCCCGGGGGCTGTCGCCCCTGGTCCTGATCGGTGCCATGGGAGTGCTCACCATCCCGATCGGGCTGGTCGACGGGCACTGGCTCTGGCTGCTCCTGGCCATGCTGCCGGCCGGCGTGCTCTGCGCCCCCGCGCTGTCGTCCACGATCGAGACGATGACCCGCTGGGTCCCGGCCGGGGCCCGGGGCGAGGCGATGGGCCTGCACGGTACGGCCCTGCTCGTCGGGGTCGGCGTCGCGTCGCCCGTCGCGGGAGCGATCATCGACGGCCCCGGCCCCGACTGGGCCTTCGCCGCCGCCGGGCTGGTGAGCGTGGTGATGGTGCTCATCGCCCTGCCGTTCTGGCGGCGAGGCTCGGACTCCTCCGTCGTGGACCCGGTCTCCGAGCCCGGCTCCGACCGGGATCCGGACCCCGGCTCCGACCCGGTTTCCGACCCCGACCGGGTTTCCGACCCCGACCCGGCTTCGGGTTCCGACCCGGGCTCGGTGGAGCGGTCGGTGCCGGTCACGACCTGACCGGCCCGGTTCCCCCTGACCGGCCCGGTTCCACCTGGGCCGATGCGGCCCGCCGACACGTCGGTCCGCCGGTCCGCCCTCTCCGGCGCGCGCTCTCACGCCGCGCCGGCACGACGCCCCGGCACATTCGAAACGGTACAGTTGCGTATCGAAAAGGTGAGCGATACGGTGGTGTTTCGAAACTAAGGTGTATCGGAACACGGGGCAATCGTGGAACAACAACTCGGCCATCCCAGACGGTGGCAGATCCTGGGAGTGCTGGTATTCAGCCTCCTGGCGGTCGTGCTGGACAACACCATCCTCAACGTGGCGCTCAAGACGATCGCCTCTCCCTTCCCGGTGGGCCTGGGCGCCACCCAGAGTCAGCTCGAATGGGCGATCAACTCCTACACGCTCGTCTTCGCCGGCCTGCTGTTCACCTTCGGCGTGATCGGCGACCGGACCGGCCGCAAGCGCATGCTCCTGGTCGGGATGGTGCTCTTCGGCCTGGCCTCGCTGGCCAGCGCGTACGCCCAGGACCCGACGCAGCTGATCGTCGCCCGCGCGTTCATGGGCATCGGCGGCGCCGCCATCATGCCGGCCACGCTGGCCATCATCTCCAACGTCTTCCCCCCGCAGGAGCGCGGCAAGGCGATCGGTGTCTGGGCCGCCGGGGTGGGCCTGGCCGTGGCGATCGGGCCGATCACCGGCGGCCTGCTCATCGAGCACTTCTGGTGGGGCTCGGTCTTCCTGATCAACCTGCCGATCGTCGCGGTCAGCATGGTGCTCATCGGCCTGGTGGTGCCCGAGTCGCGTGACCCCAAGCCCTCCAGGCTCGACCCCGTCGGGGTGATCCTGTCGATCATCGGCCTGGTCGCCGTCACGTACGGCATCATCCGGGGCGGCGAGCTGGCCACGATCGCCAGCGCCGAGGTGCTGGTCCCTACCCTCCTGGGTGTCGCCGTGCTGGCCGCCTTCGTCTGGTACGAGCGCCGCATCGACCACCCGGCCTTCGACGTCCGCTACTTCCGCGACCCCCGCTTCGCCACCGCGATCGGCATGATCGGCATCGTGTTCTTCGCGATGATGGGCGCGATGTTCTTCCTGGTCTTCTACCTGCAGATCGTGCTGGGCTTCAGCGCGCTCCAGGCGGGTGCCCTGATGATCCCCTTCGCCGCGGCGCAGCTCATCTTCGCCCCGCTCAGCCAGCAGATCGCCAGGCGCTTCGGCGGCAAGCTGTCCGCCACCGTCAGCATGGTCATCGTGGCCTGCGCGCTGGCCTCCTACGCGCTGATGGACCAGAACACCCCGATTCTCGTGCTGGAGATCGTGTTCTTCGTCCAGGGCGCGGCGATGGCCAACATCATGCCCCCCGCGACCACCGCGATCATGGAGGCGCTTCCCCGGGAGAAGGCCGGTGTGGGCTCGGCGATGAGCAACACGGTCCGCCAGGTGGCCGGCGCCCTGGGCGTGGCGCTGCTCGGCTCGCTGCTCTCGGCCACCTACCGCGACCAGATCGCCCCGGCGCTGAGCGGGCTGTCCGAGCAGGCCAGGCACGTCGCGGGGGAGTCGCTGACCGGCACGCTCACCGTGGCCCAGCAACTCGGCGCCCGTGGCGCGGCGCTGATCGATCCGGCGAAGCTCGCCTTCGTCGAGGGGATGCACGTCACCGCCCTGGTATCCGCCGCGATCGCACTGGCCGGAGCGCTGGTAGTACTCAAGTGGCTGCCCGGTAAGTCTTCCCCCGCCCCCGCCCCGCAGACCATCGACCATGACAAGGAACCGGCAGTAGTGTAAGGATCGCGATGACGACCACCGGCGAGACCCAGACGACCGCCTCTCCCGCCGCCCGCCCCGCGGGTCGCCCTCGCAGCGCGAAGGCGGAGAAGGCCATCATCGACGCCACCCTCGACATGATCGGGGAGGGCATCGGTCTCTTCGAGTTGTCGATCGAGGCGATCGCGGCTCGGGCGGGGGTCGGCAAGACCACCATCTACCGGCGCTGGTCCAGCAAGGAGGACCTGTTCGTCGACGCGGTGGCCACCCTCAAGTCGCCGTTCCCCCCGCCCGGGGGCGGCTCGGTCCGCGACGATCTGATCGCCTGCATGCGGGTCTTCCAGCGCGACGCGAACGACGCGCGCAGCCGGTGTGTGATGAGCATCGCGATGAACGAGGCGGAGCGGCACCCGCGCCTGGTGGGGCGCATCCACCAGGAGGCCATCGAGCCGCGCAAGGCGGCCGTGGACGCCCTGCTGCGGCGCGGTATCGCCACCGGGGAGCTCCGGGCCGACCTCGACCTCGGGATCGCGATGGCGACCCTGGTGGGAACCGTCATGTGGTACATCCGCACCGAGGGCGACCACTCCCGCCCGGACCTGGCCGAACGGATCGTCGACCAGCTCCTGGCGGGCCTCGCCCCCTGACACGCCTTCCCGCGCGGCCGTGGGTCCTCGGGCCGCCGGGACGTCAGGCGCCGAGACGGCCGAACGCGCCCGGCTCCGCGTCCGCGACGAAGACGTCCCACTCGTCGCGGGCGCTCCCTAGGCGGGCGAAGAGGTCGGCCGGCCACCCGTGTCCTCCGCACGCCTTCCCGTCCGTTCTTGCCCCTGCGCGCCGTCTTTTCGGATTCTTCTCCCTTCGCGTGCCGGTCTTCCCGGCCACTTCTTGCCTTTGCGTGCCATTCCTGCGTCCCTTCTTGCCTTTGCGCGCCATTCCTCCACGGTTCCTTGCCTCTGTGCGCCATTCCTCCACGGTTCCTTGCCTCTGTGCGCCAATTTCTCGCTGACTCTTGTCTTTGCGTGCCACCTCCTTGCCTGTCCGCGCCATTTCCTCCGTCCTCTATCGCGGTTGACGGCTGTCCGAATCAATGCAGATAATCAATTGTTCCTGCTTTGGGGCATGAATGTTCCCCTGTGCCTGCCGTCGTGATTCCGCGACAGGAAATCAACGGGTCCCGGGAAATTCGTTCTCATGACGGCCTTCGCCCGCGTGTCTTGATCGGCGGGACGGCTGTCGCGGCAAGACGTCTCCGCCGTGCGGAGCTCGAGCAACAGAGGCTGAACCATGCTGTCGGGGGGTTTCGAGAATGAGGGTGATCCGTGGGCGCCTCATGTCGCAGGTGCCGCTCGTGGCGGCGGCGTGCCTGCTGTCCCTGACCGCGTGTGCGGCCGAGCAGGAGCCGCCCCTGGACACGAGCCTGCGTCTCGACCGGCGACCGCTGGTCCTGCCGGTCGACGCCTATCAGATCTCCCCGGAGGATCGGGGCGTCGTCGTACAGGCGCAGACCGAACTCTTCCGCGGCTGTATGGCGAGACTCGGTTTCACCGTTCCTCCGCGGAACCTCGAAAAGCGGGCCCCCGTGGTCGTCGACCATGAGCGCTACCTGCTCGAGGACGAACAAGCCGCCCGGACCCGTGGCTACCACCTGTCGGAGGCGCTGCGAGCCGGGACACGGCAGACCCCCGGCAAGCCGGAGGGTCCCCTCAACACGCGGTACCTCGCCGCGGCCAACGGCGCCGGGCGTACGGGCGGGGACGGGAACGTCCCCGCCCCGCCGGGAGGCTGCGAGAGGGAGGCCCACGACAAGCTGATCCCCGCGAGCGCCACCGACGCCATGCGGCGGGTCGACGACCTGCGGAGCCGGAGCTGGGAACGTTCGCTGCGCGACAGCCGGGTCACGGCCGTCTTCGCGGCATGGTCGTCCTGCATGGCCCGGCTCGGCCACGACTATCCCACCCCGAGGGCAGCGAACAACGACGCCGCGTTCAGGACCGACGAGCCGACCCCCCGGGAGATCGCGACCGCCGTCGCGGACGTCCGGTGCAAACGGCAGACGAAGGTCGTCCCCATCTGGGCTGCGGTCGAAGCGGCCTACCAGAAACAGGCGATAGCCGAGCGGCGCACGGAACTGCGGGAGGCGAGGAACACTCTCGCGGCTCTGGTGACCGCCGCCCGGACGATCGTGCGGGGGAGATGACCCGCCCCTCCCACATTGCTCCTGGACCGGGATTTCCCGGCTCAGTCCGACAAAGGAAAAGAAAGGCATCACGCCGAATGAATCGCGTCACACGTTCTCTCATGACCATGGTCCTGCTGGGCACGGCCGTCACGGTCACGACCGTCACACCGGCCTCGGCCGCCGCCTGCACCGACGCCGTCTGCGCGTACGAGGGCAAGGACGGGACCGGTGCGGTCGCCGGCTTCACCACCGCCGACAACAACTTCTCCAACAACAAGTTCACCAACGGCACCAACGTCAACGACCGCATCACCTCCGTCAGCGTGCACACCAGCCGCAACGCCGCGATGTTCTACACCGACTCCTACTGGCGCGGCAACGCGCACCGGTTCCAGCCCTTCGGGCACAACAGGCCCGAGAACGCAGGCTACGACAACGCGTTCAGCTCCTTCCGCTTCCTCGTCCTCGACTAGTGCTCCGGTGACGTTCCGGGACCTTCCGGCCGAGGACGCGTGAGGACGGCCACCGCGTGATCGTCCGGGGTCCGTGAGGACGACCGAGGATCACGCGGTGGCCGCGAGCCACGGCGTGGACCTCGACGCCCGGCCCGTCGCGTCCGAGGACGCGACGGGCCGGATCGCCGGCCGGTCCGGCCGGGTGGAGCCGCGTCGCACGGCCCGGCCCGCCTGATCCTCAGTCCCTCTCGCGCCAGCGGTTGGTGATGGGCAGGCGCCGGTCGCGGCCGAAGTTCTTGGGAGTGATCTTCGGGCCCGGGGGGTACTGGCGGCGCTTGTACTCGGCCAGGTCGACCAGTCGGATCACCCGGGTGACCAGCTCGGGGTCGTGCCCGGCCGCGATCAGCTCGGCGGAGCCCATGTCCTTCTCGACGTAGTCGCCGAGCAGCCGGTCCAGGACCGCGTAGTCGGGCAGCGAGTCGGTGTCGCGCTGGCCGGGCCGCAGCTCCGCGCTGGGCTCCTTCTCGATGGAGTTCTCCGGGATCGGCGGCACCGCGAACCCGTGCAGGAGCTCGTCCGAGCGGCCCGCCTGGGCGTTGCGCCAGCGCGACAGCTCCCACACCAGGGTCTTGAGCACGTCCTTGACGGGCGCGAAACCGCCCGCGGAGTCGCCGTAGAGGGTGGAGTACCCGGTGGCCAGCTCGCTCTTGTTGCCGGTGGTCAGCACGAGGTGGCCGTGCTCGTTGGACAGGCCCATCAGGATCATTCCGCGCACCCGCGCCTGGAGGTTCTCCGCGGCGATCCCGGTGAGCTCGACCTCTTTCTCGAAGCCGCTGACGATGTCGGCGATCGGCACCGTGCGGGCGTTGATCCCCTGCCGGTCGACCAGCTCCCGCGCGTCGCTCAGCGAGTGGTCGGAGGAGTAGCGGGAGGGCATCAGCACCGCGTGCACCCGGTCGGGCCCGAGGGCGTCGGAGGCGATCGTGGCGGTCAGCGCCGAGTCGATCCCGCCGGACAGGCCGAGGACGACCGAGCGGAAACCGTTCTTGGCGACGTAGTCGCGGACCGCCAGGACCAGCGCCGAGTAGACCTCGGCGGTGTCGTCGAGCTGCCCGGCGACCGAGGGCGGCTCCGGCTCGTAGGCGTCCAGGGCGCGCCCCGACAGCTCCAGCCGCTCCACCGTGATCTCCGTGCCGTCGGCGGCGTCCATCCGGAACGTGCCGGGCTCGCCGTCGCCCTCGGGCAGCTCCAGGTCCACCACCAGCAGCTCCTCCCGGAAGCGCGCCGCGCGCGCGATCGGCTCACCGGAGGCGGAGACGACCAGCGAGTCGCCGTCGAAGACCAGCTCGTCCTGGCCGCCGACCTGGTTGACGTAGGCGAGCGCGCAGCCCGCCTCGCGGGCGCGCCTGGCCACCAGGGCCAGCCGCACGTCGTCCTTCTCCTTCTCGTACGGCGAGGCGTTCGGCACCACCAGCAGCCCGGCCCCGGCCCCGGCCACCACCGCGACCGGGCCGCCCTCCTGCCAGAGGTCCTCGCAGACCGCGATCGCCACGTCCACGCCGTGCAGCCGGAAGATCGGCATCCGGTCGCCGCGGACGAAGTAGCGGTACTCGTCGAAGACGCCGTAGTTGGGCAGGTGGTGCTTGGCGGTCCTGGTCACCACCCGGCCCCGGTGCAGCAGCGCGGCGGCGTCCAAAGGGGCGCCCTTGGGCTGGCCGACCCGGGGGGCGAGCCGCGCGCGGTCGACGTATCCGGCGACCACGGGGATCTCGCCGAGCCCGGCCCCCTGGAGCCGCCGCGCGGCCTCCTCGACCGCGGCGACGGACGCCTCCACGAACGAGGTGCGCAGCACCAGGTCCTCGACGGGGTAGCCGGTCAGGAACATCTCGGGGAAGACCACCAGGTGCGCGCCACGGTCGGCGGCGCGCCGGGTCCACTCGACGAGCCGGTCCGTGTTGGCGGCGAGGTCACCGACGGCGGGATTGGTCTGGGCCAGGGCGATGCGGAGTTGAGCCACCCGGCCATCCTAGGTTTCGCCTGTGACCGTGAGGTTAACCGGTGGCCGGGGTGTCCCACCGCCGGTCGGGGCGCCTCAGCGCCGGCCGGTGACGGCCGGAACGGCGGGCAGCGGCAGGACGGCCTCCACGACCGTGCCGCCGCCGGGGGCCGCCTCGATCACACAGGTCCCGCCCAGCTCGGCGGCGCGCTCGCGCATGGACAGCATCCCGACCCCCGAGCGCGGCCCGGCGGGAAGTCCCGCCCCGTCGTCCTGGACGCGTACCGTCAGCGACTCCGCGCGCCGCAGGGAGACGACCGCGCGGGCGGCCCCGGCGTGCTTGCGGACGTTGGTGAGCGCCTCCTGCGCGATGCGGTAGGCGGCCACCTCGGCCGCGGCCGGCAGGTCCGACAGGTCGCCCTCGGTCTCCACGGTGATCCGCGGTGCCCCCTCCTGCGCCAGTGCCCGCACCGCCCCGGCCAGGCCCAGCTCGTCCAGCGTGGGCGGGCGCAGGCCGTACACCAGGTCCCTGATCTCCTGGCTGACGGCGTCCATGCCGCCGCGCAGCTCCATCAGGAGCCGGTCGGCCGAGGCGGGGGCGGACCGCAGGCTGATCCTGGCCATGTTGATCGACATCGCCATGTCGGTCAGCGCGTGGCCGAGCCCGTCGTGCAGGTCCCTGCGCAGCCGCCGGCGCTCCTCCTCGCGGGCGGTCAGGATGCGCTCCCGGGACCGCTGCAGGTCGGCGGTCATCCGGACGGCGTGCACCACGTCGGCGACGTACGGGGTCGCCGCCGCCACCAGGCGGTCGTTGTGCGCGGCCGCGAACCTGCGCTGGCCCGGCATCCCCAGCAGCAGCCGCCCCACCGGCTCGCCGTGCCAGACGAGCGGCACCCCGCGCGGCGCGGGTCCCAGCAGGCCGACCCGCACCTGCCGGGCGCCGGGATCGTGGACCTCGACGGCGACGCCGGTGACGCTCAGCCCGTCCTTGATCACCGCGGCGACGGCGGCGAGGGCGTTGCCGGGCTCGCTGTCGCGGACCTCACCGGCCAGCCGGGCGGCGAGAGCCTCGGGGTCGCCGTGCGTGCCGTACATGAGCCGGTCGATCAGGCGCCGCAGCCGGTGCCGGATCGGATGGAAGACCACCCCGGCCAGCAGGGCGGCGATCAGGCCGCCGACGCGGTCGTAGCCCGACAGCGCCAGCCCGACGACCGTGCCGCCCGCGTAGAGGACGCTGATCACGGCGATCAGCCCGGCGGCCACGAAGGCGCGGCTGACCACCGTGTCGATCCCGTACAGCCGGTACCTCAGCACGGAGAAGGCGATGGCGACCGGGATCAGGCCGGCCCAGAGCGTGGTGACCGGCCACCAGTCCCACTCGGCGCGCAGGGTCCCGAGGAACAGGAGGAGCACGTAGACGGCGAACGCGAACAGCGGCCAGGCGATCTGGCGGCGCGCCGCCGGATCCGCCCGCCGGAAACGCAGCAGCAGGGAGACCATCGCCAGGGCCACGAAACCGATGATCGTGACGCCGGTCACCTGGCGTATCGCCATGTCGTAGGGGGCCAGCGCCTCCACGGCGAGCACGTTCGGCACGACCCTCGGCCAGGGGTAGTACGCCGGGTCCGGCGCCGGGCGGATCGTGCTGACCACGATGTCCACCGCCCCCACCACCGTGACGGCCACCACCACCGGCCGCCAGCGCCGGGAGGGCAGCCGGCCGTCGGGGGAGTACAGCGGGAGCATGACGCCGAGCAGGATGCCGCCGATCACCTTTCCCGGGCTCGTGAGCCAGCGCAGGTAGCCGGCGGTGTCCATGTCGCCCGAGGCGGCGAACGCGAACACCGCCACCTCCGAGAACACCATGACCGAGCACATCAGCCCGCCGACGCACATCAGCCACGCCGTGATCTGGCGCGCGCGGTGCGCCAGCAGGAAGGCGCCCACCAGCGGGAACATCAGCCCCGCCGACAGGTTCGGCGAGGCGGGCCGGCCGGGCCGCCACTCCGGCGGCGCGGCCAGGTACAGCACCACCGAGGTCACCGCGAGCACCGCCGACAGCGCGGCCGTCGAGAACGCCGCGACCCGCCACCACGAGCCGAGCGGCCCGCGCGCGAGCGGGGCGGCCTCGGCGGAGCGGGACCCGGCCGTGACGACGCCGTCGACGGCCCGCCTGGACACGTCGCCGACGCCGGGCAGGGTCCGGCCGTGGCCGCGCACCCGCGGGCTCATCGCCGTCCGACCACGTCGCCCGGGTTGACCAGTCCGGACTCGTAGGCGGCGACGACGAGCTGCGCCCGGTCGAACAGGCCCAGGTGGTCCAGGAGCTTGACCACCGACTCCGAGATCGCCCGTTCGGGCACCGCCAGGGTCACCGCGATCTGCCGGTTGGTCAGCCCGCGGGCGACCAGCTTCAGCAGGTCGAGCTCGGTGTCGCCGAGACCGGCCAGGCCGGGCGGGGCGGCCGGGTCGGTACGCCCGGCGAAGGCCGCGATCAGGCGGGTCGTCACGGCGGGGTCGATCAGCGCGTCACCGGCCTGCGCGGCCCGCATCGCGGTGATGAGCTGCTCGGGCGCCGAGGTCTTGAGCACGAAACCGCTCACCCCCGCGCGCAGCGCCGCGTAGAGGTTGTCGTCCGTGCCGAACGTGGTCATCATGACGACCTTCGGCGGCGCCTCGTCGGCCAGGATCCGCCGCGCGGCGGTCAGCCCGTCCAGCCTGGGCATCTGGATGTCCATCAGCACCACGTCGGGGCGGGTCCCGCGGACGACCGCGATCGCCTGCTCACCGTTCTCGGCCTCCCCGACGATCCGGAAACCCGGCTCGCTGTCCAGCACCACGCGCAGCCCGGTGCGGACCAGTGCCTGGTCGTCGGCGACCACGACCCGCAGCTCCGGCGGGGATCCCGCGGCCGGCCTCGCCGGAGGATCGAGGTGAACGGCCTGCGTCAGCATGTCCGACTCCAGGCGCTGCAGGGTGGCGCCCAGGTCGAGGCCGAGCTCGTCGCGGAGCAGCATCCTGGCCCGCCGGAGGGCGCCCAGCGCGTCCCCCTGCCTGCCGTTGCGGTACAGGGCCAGCGCGAGCAGCCGCCAGGCCTCCTCGCGCAGCGGATGGGCCGAGGCGTGCGCCTCCAGGTCGGGGACCAGCGCGCCGGAGTGCCCCAGCAGGAGCCCGGCGTCGGCGCGGCGCTCGACCGCGATCAACCGCAGCTCCTCCAGCCGTCCCGCCTCGGCCACCGCCCACGACAGGTCGGAGAACTCGGCCAGGGCGGGGCCGCGCCACAGGGCGAGCGCGGCGTCCAGCCGTTCCCAGACCACGTCCGGCTCGCCGCCGGTCTTGACCGCCCTCTCGAACCGCCAGGTGTCCACCTGCTCCGAGGAGGCGCGCAGCGCGTACCCGGGCGGGGCGGAGACCAGGACCTCCGCCTCCTCCCGTGGCGCGCGGCCCGGTTCCAGGGCGCGCCGCAGCCGCGACACGTACCCCTGGATGGTCGACAGGGCCTGGGCGGGCGGCTCGCCGGGCCAGAGCTCGTCGATCAGCACGGTCACCGGCACGGCGCGGCCGCCCGCCACGAGGAGACGGGCCAGCACCGCCATCTGGCGCTGGCCGCCGAGGTCGAGCACGGTGTCGCCGTGACAGGCCTGGAACGGTCCGAGGGCACGAAAGGTCAGCATCGCAGGCGCAAGGGTAGGAGTACCTGGGCCAATGTCATAGGGCAACACTCACCATCGTTCGAGGCCGTAAGTGAATCATCGGTGGTCAGATCTCCACATTCACGTTCACCGGGAGTCCCGACAGCTCGCCCCTGGTCTCCAGGACGGCGCCGGGGCCGGCCGTCTCCGCCACCGCCCCGGCCGGGCTCGTCCAGCGCGGGGAACGCGGGGAACGCGGGGAACGCGGGGCCGGTCACGTCCTCCGGCGAGAACGGCAGCGGCGTGCGGGGGGGCTGCGGGAGCCGCGCGGTCACCCGGGTGCCGACACACTCCATCGTCACGGACGCCGCGGTGACCAGCACCGCCGTGATCCGCGCCCGCACGGGCGTCACCCAGGGCGACACCCGGTTCAGCCCGCGCATGGTCCCGGCCCTTCATCGTGTACCTGGAGGGACCTTAACCGGCTTAAGCCGCAATCCAATCAATAAGCGTTTAAAGATCGATGGATCTCCGTGTATGCCCTGGAACTGCCCGGATCTCCGGTCAGACCGGGGACGGGCGGGGGCCCGCGGTCCGGTGGTTTCGGTCCGCCCGCCACGGACCGCCGTGATCCGCCGTCGAACGGCCCGGTGAGTGCGGGCCCGGCCCGGCCGGGGACATGACGTCGTCCCCTGGGGGAACCGCTCGCGGGTGGACGCGAGCGGTTCCCCGGCATGCGGGACGGCAGGTCAGGGCACGTCGTACCGGCTGGACTCCAGCAGCCACTCGAGCTGGGCGCGGGGGGCCGACAGGAAGGCGCACGCGACCTTGCTGACGTCCCTGGCCTGTGAGGTGGAGAGACCGAAGCGGTCGAACAGCGCCGGCAGGCGGCGCGCCGAGGTGCGCAGGTCCTCGGCACGGGCCGCGATCCGGTCGTTGACCCAGCCGACCGCGGCGCCGTCGGGCAGCCCGAACGCGTCGGCGGCGACCGTCACGTAGTTGTGCACGTCGCCGTTGGCCCGTTCCTTGTGGTGCGAGGCGATGTCGTTGCACCACGCGGTGACGTCGTTGCAGGCGTCCACGAGCGTCCGCCAGGTCACGCTCTCGCGCAGCCCCGCCGGCACCTCCACCCCCAGGCAGGGCTCCACCAGGTCGAACAGGTACGGGCCCGCGGTGCCGCGCCGCAGCCGCGGGTACTCCGCGGGGGAGGGCACCCGGCCGGCGCACCGGTTCTCCGCCTCGGTGCGGCAGGCCACGCCCTGCGCGGCCAGTCCGGCCAGGAACCGGTGCCGCCACCGGGTGCTCATCGGCCCGCAGGTGGTCTCCCACAGGTCGGCGAAGGCCACCTCGACGGGCGAGCGCGCGTGGGCGCGGGCCCGCGCGAGGCGGTCGAGCCTGCCGAAGGCGGTCTCCATGATCTCGGCGGCCCGTCCGGCGGGTTTCTCGTCCCACTCGTCGTCGAAGTGGAACAGCCAGGTCAGCCACTTGGCGAAGAGCAGCGCCGCCCGGGTGTCGAAGGCGGCGAACGCCCGCCCCGCCATCCGCTCGAAACCGGCGCCCGGGGGTGTCTCCAGCCCCGTGTCGCGGGCCCAGGCGGCCAGCTCGGCTCCGACGCGATCCACCGAGGGGTGCATCCGGCAGGGCGCCGACATCGCGGGCACCAGCTCCACCAGGGGGAGCAGCGCGTCCGCAGCCACCCCGCGGGAGGGGCGCGGGAGTGCCCCGGCGGGGTCGGCGGGGTCGGCGGGGTCGGCGGGGGCCGGCGGCGCGGGGTGGGGGGAGGCAGGGAGACGGGGCGGGGGCGTGGGAAGGGGCCGGGGACAGGGCGGGGACTGGCCGAAGGCCGGGGTGCGGGCCACTACAGCGGACCGAACAGCCAGTTGCCCGCCGCGTCCGGATCGGCGCTCGTGTAGAACTGCCGGGTGGCCTCCACGAGCTCCCGTACGGACAGGGCGCCGTCGCCGTCGCCGTCGAGGCGGGTGAAGGCGGCCGTCGCGTCCTCGCGCGGGGTGCCGAACGCGTCCATCATCACCCAGAACCCGTCCGGCCCCACGGCGCCGTCGCCGTCGGTGTCGCAGAGCCGGGCGAGCGCCGCCGCGGCGGGCTCGAAGACCTCGTCGAACCGGTCGCCCTCGACGAACGCGGAGGTCATGCCGGCCCGGAACTCCTCGGGAGAGATCGAGTCACCGCGGGTGCCGATCTCCGCGGCCAGCGTCCGCCAGATCTCCTCGATGCCTCCGGCGAGCCTGCTGCCCGCCGGAGAGGTCGGCGACTCGCCGAAACCGACGAGGATCCGGGCACCCAGGCCCAGGAGGTCGTCGCGCCCGATCGATCCGCTGCCGTCCGCGTCCACGTGCGCGAAGGCACGGTCCAGCTTGCGGTTGAGGAGCGTGGTGCTCACCGTTTACTCCAATGTCACTCGTAGGACTCGTTCCGCTACCCGCAGTGACGATAGCGGGGTTTTTGCATCAGCCACTCCAGGTAAGCCCTGGGAACGGTCAAGAAAGCGCATGCCACCCCGGTCACCTCGCGGGAGACGCCGAAGCCCAGGCCGTACCGTTCGGTGAGGGCCGGCACGGCCCGGGCGGCGGCCCACAGCTCCTCCATCCGGACGGCCAGGCGGTCGATCACCCATTCCTCGGCCGCCTCCCCGTCGATCGTGGAACGTTCCACGAGGGCCTCGGCGACGCTCACGTACCCGCGTCCGGAGGCCACGTCCAGGCACCAGGCGGCCACGTCGGCGCCCGCCTCGGCCAGGGCCCGCCACTGCCGGCTCAGCGCCACCGCCTCCGGCACCTCCGTCTCGCGGCACGGCTCCACCAGGTCGAACAGGTAGCGGCCGAAGGCGTCCCTGCCCGTGGAGGGGTAGTCCTCGGCCGTGGGCGCCCCGGTCGCGAGCAGCGCCTCGCGCTGGGCGGCGAGGGCGCCGGTGAACCGCTCGCGCCACGCCTCGCTCATCCCCGGCGCGCACGACCGCCACAGGCCCGTGAACGCACGTTCCGGCGGCGCCGGACCGGGCTCGGCGCCGCCGGCCACGGCGAGCGCCCCGCCGATCGCCCCGGGGTCCTCGCGCAGCCGCGCGGCCAGGGTCAGCCAGCGGGCGAAGAGCGTGACCGCGCGCGTCTCGCAACGGGCGAACGCCCGCGCGGCCAGCCAGGGGGCGGCGGGGTCGGGCTCCAGGCCCACGGCGCGCGCCCACTCGGTGGTGGCCGCCTCCACCAGGTGTGACGACGGGTGTACGGGGCATGGCATCGTCAGTGCCGCGAGCCGTTCGGTCAGCCTGGCCGACGCCCCTCCCCGGCCGGTCGTACGCGGTGATCTGTGGATCTCGGTGCTCGTCATCGTTCCCCCGGATCGAGTTCCCAGCGGTTCCGGTCGCACACTGTAGGAGGAGACGGGGCCCACCGGGCGGAGGCGCGACGGGCCCGATGCCATATCTCACCGTTCTTCCTCGTAACGTGTGCGAAACACTGAGAGGGCAGACTGAGAGACCATCAGGCGTGTCGTGGCACGTCGGCAATGAAGGAGAAGCCTTGGACCGCCAGCAGGAGTTCGTTCTCCGCACCCTCGAGGAGCGCGACATCCGGTTCATCCGGCTGTGGTTCACCGACGTGCTCGGGTTCCTGAAGTCGGTGGCCATCGCCCCGGCCGAGCTGGAGGGGGCCTTCGCCGAGGGCATCGGCTTCGACGGCTCGGCGATCGAGGGCTTCGCCCGCGTCTACGAGTCCGACATGCTCGCCAAGCCGGACCCGTCGACCTTCCAGATCCTTCCCTGGCGCAGCGAGACGCCCGGGGCGGCCCGGATGTTCTGCGACATCCTCATGCCCGACGGCTCGCCCTCGCACGCCGACCCGCGCTGGGTGCTCAAGCGGACCCTGGCCAAGGCCTCCGAGATGGGCTTCAGCTTCTACACCCACCCCGAGATCGAGTTCTTCCTGCTGAAGAACCGGCCCGAGGGGACCGGCCGGCCCGAGCCGATCGACGGCGGCGGCTACTTCGACCACACCCCGCACAGCTCCGGCCACGACTTCCGGCGTAACGCGATCATGATGCTGGAGTCCATGGGCATCTCCGTCGAGTTCAGCCACCACGAGGGCGGCCCGGGCCAGCAGGAGATCGACCTGCGCTACGCCGACGCGCTCACCACCGCCGACAACATCATGACCTTCCGCCTGGTCATGAAGGAGGTCGCGCTGGAGCAGGGCATCTGGGCGAGCTTCATGCCCAAGCCCTTCACCGAGCACCCCGGCTCGGGCATGCACACCCACATGTCGCTGTTCGAGGGCGACCGCAACGCCTTCTACGAGCCCGGCGCCGACTACCAGCTCTCGAAGATCGGCCGCTCCTTCATCGGGGGCCTGCTCACGCACGCCGCCGAGATCACCGCGGTCTGCAACCAGTGGGTCAACTCCTACAAGCGGCTCTGGGGCGGCGCCGAGGCGATCGCCGGGGCCGGGGGCGAGGCCCCGAGCTACATCTCCTGGGGGCACAACAACCGCTCGGCCCTGGTCCGGGTGCCGATGTACAAGCCGCACAAGAGCGGCTCGACCCGCATCGAGTTCCGCTCGCTCGACTCGGCCTGCAACCCCTACCTGGCCTTCGCCGTGATCCTCGCGGCCGGGCTGAAGGGCATCGAGGAGGGGTACGAGATGCCCCCCGGCGCCGAGGACGACGTCTGGGCGCTGACCTCGGCCGAGCGCAGGGCGCTGGGCATCCAGCCGCTGCCCCAGTCGCTGGACGAGGCCATCGGGGTCATGGAGCGCAGCGAGCTCGTCGCCGAGACCCTCGGCGAGCACGTCTTCGACTACTTCCTGCGCAACAAGCGCGCCGAGTGGAACGACTACCGCCGCCAGGTCACCGAATTCGAGCTGGGCCGCTACCTGCCGGTCCTGTAGTCCCGGCCGGGGCCGTTTCCCGCGGCGCGGAGGTGACGGGCCGGATTCTCGCGACGTGAAGGGCACGGGCCGGACGACGACGGGTCGTCCGGCCCTTCTTCTCGTGAGCCCGGGGCCCCTTCTCCGGGTCCGGCCCCGGGGTCTTCTTCGATTCCGCGAATTCCGGAAACGCGGGAAATCCCCGGGGAGGCGGCCGGCCGGTGCCGGGCGGTGCGGGTTTTGGCCTTCTCGCCCCGTGGAATGCCGCTTTACGGAATGTCGGGAATGATTCACACTCACTGCGGGGGGTCATAGGTGAACGTGATTCGATAGGGGAAACATGCGATTCGGCAGGCAGGCCGTGGGAACGGCCCTCCTCACCCTCGGGCTCTTCGTTCTGGCGTTACTCGTCGCCGTGCCGGTGTTCGGCCCGGCGGCGGGGGAGGCCCTGGCCGCCGTCCCGGTGAAGGACGCCGCGCACGTGGCCGTTCCGGCGGGGGCGCGGGCGGGGGCGGACACCACGCCACCGACGCGTCCGGAGGGGACGCGGCCCTGCCCGGTGCCGATGGCCCCCGGCAACCCCACCGGCTACGCCTCCATCTGCTGGAACGCCTCGACGGACGAGAACGGGGTCGTCGGCTACGACCTGTACCGCCTGGACGTCGGCGGCTTCGTCCTGGCCGCCACCACGACCGGCACGATCGGGGGCTTCTCGGGTGAGCTGAACCGCTCGTACACGATGTACGTCGTGGCCAGGGACCTGTCCGGGAACGTCAGCCGGCCCTCGGCCCTGATCACGGTGTCCGCGACGGTCGGGATGACCCCCACCGCCTCGCCGACCCCGCTGCCGGGGGACCGCGTGCCCCCCTCCAAGCCGGCCGGGCTGCGGGACGCCTGCCTGCAGGACTACCCGGGCGCCACGTTCTGCTGGCAGCCGTCCACCGACAACGTGGCGGTGACGGCGTACGACGTCTACCGCGAGGGTCTGTCGGGCTACGTCAAGGTCGGCACGATCACCCCGCCCCAGTTCCTGAACTTCGCCGAGTCCGGCCTGGTCACCGGGCAGCGCTACACCTACGTCGTGGTCGCCAGGGACGCGGCCGGAAACCTCAGCGCGCCCTCCGACCCGCTGTCGGCCCTGGCCAGGGAGGGGCTCCCCTCCCCGAGCCCGACGCCGACGCCGACGCCCGGCCCGTCGTGCGCCGTGTCGTACGACGTGACGTCCTGGGGGTCGGGGCTGCACGCGCAGATCACCGTGCGCAACACCGGTACGACCGCGATCGACGGCTGGACGCTGACGATGGACTACCCGACATCGGCCGTACGCCTCACCTCGGGCTGGTCGGCGGACTGGAGCCAGGACGGCTCGCGGCTCACCGCCGCGAACAGGTCGTGGAACAGGGTCATCCCGGCGGGCTCGTCGACGCAGATCGGGTTCGTCGCCTCCTACAGCGGCTCCCTGGCCGCCCCGGTGGGCTTCGGCCTCGACGGAACGGCCTGCGCCACCGGCTGACCGTCCCGGCGTCGCGTCCGGGCGCGGGAGGGCAACCTCACCGACCAGGTCCGCAGCATCGCGCAGGTCACCACGGCCGTCGCC
>NZ_JBFABE010000012.1:57117-180347 GCF_040640155.1 Streptosporangium sp. NPDC023615 | reverse complement strand
GCCCAGCGCCCTCGACGACCGGGCCGCGTCCGCGATCATGTCCGCGGTGGTGGACGATCCACGGACGTCCCCCGGAGCCGCCGTCCGGCCGGGCCCGGCGGACGTCCGGCCGGGCGCGCCGTCCTGAGGCGCGTCCTGCCACAGCACGCCCGCGTCCCCGACGATCGGGTGCCCGGCGTCGTCGAGCACCGTCAGCGAGCCGCCGAGCACCTCCGTCACCACCGCCGCCACGTCCTCGACCCCGCCGCCGCGCAGCACCAGGCCGGTCATCCGGTCGTGCGCGAGCGCGGCGCGCTCCACGGCCTGACTGTGCGCGTTCACCTGCCGGTTGGCCTCGCTGAGCTCCTCCAGGGCGTTCCTGGTCTCCTGCAGCAGCCGGGCGTTGTCGATCGCCACCGCCGCGTGCGCGGCCAGCGAACCCAGCAGCGCCACCTCGTCCTGGGTGAAGGGCCGCACGCTCCGGTTGGCCGCGAACAGCACGCCGATCACCCGGGCGCCCAGCTTGAGCGGCACGCCGAGGATGGCGACCAGCCCCTCCTCCAGCACCGCGTCGTCGATGTCGGTCTTGTGCCGGAAGCGCTCGTCGGCGAAGTAGTCGGCGGTCGAGTACGGGGTCGCGGTCTGCGCCACCAGCCCGCCGAGCCCCGCGCCCATGGCCAGCCGCAACGCCCGGAACTTCGCCGAGACCGAGCCGTCGGTCACCCGCATCCAGGTGTCGCCGCGCTCGGGGTCGTGCAGCGTCATGTACGCGGCGTCGGTGCCGAGCAACTGCCTGGCCCGGTGCACGATGGCCTCCAGGACGGCGTCCAGGTCGCGCAGACCCGCCAGGTCGCCCGCCGTGTCGAACAGGGCCGACAGCTCGGCCTCCCGCCTGGCCCTGCGCCGCAGCAGCGCCCGCACCCTCAGCGCGACGAGCTTGGCCTCCTCCAGCTCGGCCAGCTCCCGCGCGTCGGCGCCCCTGCTCCTCGCCGCGAGGACGGGCCCCTCGAACTCGACCGCCGACGCCTCCCTGGCCAGCAGGTCGAGAAAGAGGGTGTTCGTGGCGACGCTGCGCGTCGCGGTGAGCTCGCCTGGATCCGGCTCCTTGCCGCGTCGAGGGGATCGTTCGCTCCTCACGATTCCCTCTTCTCAGTCCAGTCGCCGACGCGATCTCACATGTGGTCCCCGAGACGGCTCGGCCGGGCCTGTTCCGGCGGTTGTGCTCGTGGTGCCCATTGTCGCCTAGCGGGCGGTCCAGCCGCCGTCCAGGGGGAGGGAGACGCCGGTGACGGAGGAACTGTGCGGGCCGCAGAGGTAGGCGACGAGCTCGGCGACCTCCTCGGGTTCGATCAGCCGCTTGACGGCGGCGGGAGCGAGCATGATCTGCTCGACCACCTCGTCCCGGTCGAGACCGTGGGTCTCGGCCTGGGCGTCGATCTGGTTCTCCACCAGGGCGGTACGGACGTAGGCGGGGCTGACGCAGTTGGAGGTCACCCCGTGTGCGGCGCCCTCCAGGGCGATCACCTTGGACAACCCCTCGAGGGCGTGCTTGGCGGTGACGTAAGCCGACTTGTAGGGGGAGGCGCGCAGGCCGTGCACCGAGGAGATGTTGACGATCCGGCCCCAGCCGCGCTCGTACATCCCCGGGAGGACATGCCTGACCAGGAGGAACGGCGCCTCGACCATCACCTTGAGGATCGCGGAGAACACCTGTGGGGGGAACTCCTCGATCGGGGCGACGTGCTGGAACCCGGCGTTGTTCACCACGATGTCCGCACCGGGCGGGATCGCGCGGACGAAGTCCGGCTCCGACAGGTCCGCCACGACGGGGGTCCCCGAGATCTCCGCGGCGACCGCGGCCGCGGCCTCGGCGTCGACGTCGACCACTACCACGTGCGCTCCGGCCGCGGCCAGCCGGAGCGCGCAGGCACGCCCGATCCCGCCGCCCGCGCCGGTCACCACGGCCCGCCGGCCGGATAGGTCAGTCATGCTGCCGAATCTAGGCACGCCCCGGATCCCGGCCCATGGCGCCTGTCCCCATACTCCGGCCTGTCCCTATGTGGTGGACGACCGTCCTCCCCCGGTCACCCGTCGCGGGAACCGTGACCCCGAAGGGCCGCGGGCCGGTCAGAGCCCCGGAACCCATCGCCTCGCAAGCGACCATCGTGCCTCTGTCCTCCAGTGGGCGAGGTGACCGCGGGCGTTCGTCACGTCCGGGTGTCCGGGGCCCAGGACTCGTTCGAGCACCGGTGTCAACGCGGCGAACCGGTCGCGGGCGTCGGCCGCGTACCCGGCGGCGCCCGTCCATGCGGCGAGGTTGAAACGGACGGTCAGCGTGGTCGCATGTTCGGGGCCCAGAACCCTCTCGGCGACCGACAGCAGCGCCGTGAACTGGTCCACCGCACCGGAGGCGTCCCCGGCCTCGCCCATCCATGTGGCGAGGTGGGAGCGGGTGTTCAACGTGGCCGGGTGTTCCGGGCCCAGAACCCTCCTGAGGTCCGACACCAGCATCGTGAACCGGTATCGAGCGCCGGCCGCGTCCCCCTCTTGTCCGATCCAGTGGGCGAGAGCAGAGCGGACATCCAGTGTGGTGAAGTGTTCAGGGCCCAGGACTCGTTCGAGCACCGGCATCAGGGCGACGAGGTGGTATCGGGCACCGGCTGTGTTTCCCGCTTCTCCGGTCCAGCGTGCGAGGGCGCAACGGGTTTCCAGTGTGGCGGGGTGTTCGGGGCCCAGAACCCGTTCGAGCACCGGCACCAGGGCCGTCAACCGGTCGCGGGCGGCGGCCGCGTCTCCCGCTTCCCCCGTCCAGCGGGCGAGGGCATATCGGATGCCCAGGGTGCCGGGGTGTTCGGGACCCCGGGTGCGTTCGAGCACCGGTATCAGCGCCGCGAACCGGTCACGGGCTCCTGCCGCGTCTCCTGCCTCTCCGCTCCAGCGGGCGACACCGATCCGGGCGCTCAACGTGATGTTGTGGTCCGGGCCCAGAACTTGTTCGATCGTCGCCGCCAGTGGTGTGAGCCGGTCCCGGGCGCCTACCGGGTCCCCTGCCTCCCCGATCCAGCGGGCGAGGCAGGTCCGGGCACTCAGCGTGATCAGGTGCTCGGGTCCCAACGCCCGCTCGGTCAGCGCCAGCAGGGTCGTGTACTCGTCCCGGGCGCCGGCCGCGTCCCCTGCGTCCCCTCTCCATTGGTACAGATTCAGCCGGATGCTCAGCGTGATGGAGTGGCCGGGGCCCAGCGCCCTTTCGGCCGCCGGTGCCAGTTCCGCCAGCCGGTCCCGGGCGCCGGCCACCTCTCCCGCCTCTCCCGTCCAGTAGGCGAGGTTGGCGTGGGCGTCCAGTGTGGTGGGGTGGTCGGAGCCCAGGAGCCGTTCGACCAGCGGTGCCAGCACCGTGAACCGGTCCCGGGCGTCGATGATGTCCCCCATCGCCCCTGTCAGGGAGGCGAGGTCGACGCGGGCGGTCAGCGTGTCCTCGTGTTCGGGGCCCAGGGCGTCGTGCAGGGCGGTGTGGCGCCGCTCCAGCACGGTCCGGGCGGTGCGGTTGTCGTCCGAGGCGTACAGGTAGTCGACGATGGAGGCCGTGGCGGGGGAGTCGGGGGGCAGGACGGCGAGGGCGTGGGGCAGCAGCCGGGCGTACAGGGGCCAGGAGGAGGGCTGCTCGGGCTCGTCGGGGATCGCGGCCGCGAGCAGGGCGGCCGCGGCGGTCCTGTCGGCGGTGTGCTCGTCCGGGGGTAGATCGTCCACGACGGCGGCCCGGACGCCGGGGGTCAGGCTCACGTACAGGCCGTCGGGGGACAGGGTGATCACGCCGTGCGAGGCCAGTGACCCCAGCGCGCCGGTGAGGGCGGCCTCGTCGGTGCCCTCCAGCCCGTCCAGCACGGTACGCGGCAGGTCGCCGGGCGCGTAGCAGGCCAGCACGCGCAGCACCCGGAGCGCCGACGGGTGGGCCTGTTCGAGCCGTGCGCGCGTCGGCGCCCACGTGTGGGCCACGGCGGGATCGGCGTCGGGGCGAGGTGGCGGTGGTCCGGGAAGGGGGCCGTCCGCGGGGGACAGGGGAGTCGGCACCGGTCAACCTTGCCGTCTGGAGCCGGTTTCCCACCATCATGTGGTGAATCCGTTATCTCGCCGCGCCGGATCGGCCCCCGCGCGTTTCCCGGGGGTGCGAGGGGTCCGGTACGGCTTCCCCGGGTCGCCCGCCCGGGGACCTTCCGCGGCCCCCGGGGCTTCCGCGACTCCCGCGCGGTGAAGCGGTGGAGCGGGGGCTCAGATGGTGACCGGGTACATGAGCGTCAGCTCGTCGCCCGGCAGCCCGCGGATGCCCCAGTTGGTCTTGGGAGACTCGATGATCACGATCTCCAGGTCCTCGGCGGCGAGGCCGAGCGTCTCACCGGTCCGGGCGAACAGGGTGCGGATCAGCGTGCGCTTGGCCTCGTCCGACCGGCCGACGAAGCAGACGATCTCCATGATGAGGTAGCGCTCGCTGCGCTGCGGGCAGACCAGGTCCTCGGCGTCCAGCAGCAGGAACCGGTGGAACCGCTTGTCCTCGGGCAGCTGCCAGACGTCCACCAGGCAGCCGTGGACGGTGTCGGAGATCTCCCGGCGCCGGTCGGACCACACGTCCCGGCGGCCGTAGAACTTGATCTGGGTCATGTTCAGAGTGTTCCAGGTGACCGGTACGCGCGGTGACGCCGGGGGCGGGGCGGGGACGCGCCGGTCTCACCCGGCGCCGGCCGGTTCCGGCGGGAACCGGCCGGCACCGGTGGGCACCGGTGGGTACCGGCGGGCTCAGCCGGGTTGCGTGGGCGGCCGGGTCATGGAGAGCACGTCGAGCAGTTCGTCGAGCTTCTCCTCGGTGAGGGTGCCGTCGGCCACGTGACCGCGTTCGATGACGACCTCGCGGATGGTCTTGCGCTCGGCCAGGGCCTGCTTCGCTATCTTGGCGGCCTCCTCGTACCCGACGTACCGGTTGAGCGGGGTGACGATCGACGGTGACGACTCCGCGTACTCGCGCATCCGGTCGGCGTTGGCGGTGACGCCGTGCACGCAGCGGTCGGCCAGCAGCCGGGAGACGTTGGCGAGCAGCCGCACCGACTCCAGGATGTTGCGCGCCATCACCGGGAGCATCACGTTGAGCTCGAACGTCCCCGACGCGCCGGCGAAGGCGATGGCCGCGTCGTTCCCGACGACCTGGGCGGCGACCATGGTCACCGCCTCCGGGACCACCGGGTTGACCTTGCCCGGCATGATCGAGGAGCCGGGCTGGAGGTCGGGCAGGTTGATCTCGCCGAGCCCGGCCCGGGGTCCGGAGCCCATCCAGCGCAGATCGTTGGCGATCTTGTTGAGCGAGACGGCGACCGTGCGGAGCTGGCCGGAGAGCTCCACGAGGGCGTCACGGGCGCCCTGGGCCTCGAAGTGGTCGGGGGCCTCGGCGAACGGCAGCCCGGTGGCCTCGCGCAGCTTCTCGATGACCTTGGGCGCGAAGCCGGGCGGGGTGTTGACGCCGGTGCCGACGGCGGTGCCGCCCAGGGGGAGCTGGGCGAGGCGGGGCAGGGCGCTCCGCACCCGCGCGATGCCGTTCTCGACCTGGGTGGCGTACCCGCCGAACTCCTGTCCCAGGGTGACCGGGGTGGCGTCCATCAGGTGCGTCCGCCCGGCCTTGACCATGCCGTCGAACTCCAGCGACTTCTCGCGCAGCGCGGTCGCCAGGTGCCGCAGGGAGGGGATCAGATGGTACGAGACCTCGGTCGTGGCGGCCACGTGGATGGAGGTGGGGAAGACGTCGTTGGACGACTGCGAGGCGTTCACGTGGTCGTTGGGGTGGACGGGGGCGCCCAGCCGCTCCTCGGCGAGGGTGGCGATCACCTCGTTGGCGTTCATGTTGGAGGAGGTGCCCGAACCGGTCTGGAAGACGTCGACCGGGAACTCGCCGTCCCACTCGTTCTCGGCGACGTCGGTGGCGGCCTCGGCGATCGCCTGGGCCAGTTCCTTGTCGAGCACCCCGAGCTCGGCGTTGACCTCGGCGGCGAGCGCCTTGATCAGGCCGAGTGCGGCGATGTGCGGGACCTCCAGCCCGCGCCCGGAGACCGGGAAGTTCTCCACCGCCCGCTGCGTCTGCGCCCGCCACTTCGCGCCCGCCGGCACCCGTACCTCGCCCATCGAGTCATGCTCGATCCGATACTCGCTCATGGATCCAGTCTGCGTCCTATGAGAGGAATCAAACCGGTTGAGCGGGCGTCGAGTGCGGGGATCCGCTCCGGCGGGCCGTTCCTCACGTGAAGGCCACCACCACCAGGATCATGATCAGTACGAGCGCGATCGCCGCCACGCCCATCAGCACGAAGACGCCGACCTTGGTCTTGCGCGGCGGGGCCTGCGGCTGCCCGGGGGCCGGGTAGCCGTTCTGCCCGGTGAACGCGAACAGGTCGGTGCCCAGGCCGGGGGAGCGGCCCGTCTCCGGCCCCGGCGGACGCCAGGGCTGCGGGGCCGCCGGGCCCGGGCGCCCGGGAGCCGCCGGGAGCGCGCCGGCGCCCGCGGCCCGGTCGGGCGGGAAGGGCGCGTACGGCGGCGGACCGGCCGGTCCGGGGATCGGCGGGCCGAGCACGGCGGTGGAGGGCCCGGAGTCCGGCCCGGCCGCGGGGAAGCCGTGCGGCGGGGTGGCGGAGGGGTCGGAGGAGGCCACCGGGAACCCGTGGGGCGGCGTGGCCGACGAGGAGACGTCCGCCTCCTCCGCGGCGCCGGGCGAACGGTCCCCGGGTGCCGGGGGCGCCCCGGCGGCGGGGGCGCCGAGGCCGGGGGAGCCCGGCCCTCCCGCGACCGGCCTGCCGGGACCGGAGGAGGTCCGTCGTCCCGCGACGGGCCTGCCGGGGTCGGCGAACACGGGGCGGTCGGGGTAGGGCGAGGCCGCCGGCCGGCCGGGAGCGGCCGCCGGGCCCACCGTGCTCGCCCGGCCGGTCGGCGGGGAGGGCTCGGCGGGTTCGGCGGGCGTGGCCGCGCCGGGGATGCGCAGGCCGCCCTGGGGGCGGATGACCACCATCGTGCGGTCGGAGTCGAAGTCCTCCGCGCCGTCGTCCACGACGGCCGCGTCGGCCGCGTCGGCGGGGACGTCCCGGTCCCCGGCGGCGCCGGAGAGCCCGGCGGGCTCCGCGCGCAGCGGCTCCGTGTCCTTCGGCGCGGTCGTGGCCGGGCGCCCGGCCGCCGCGGGCGCCGGGGAGGCCGTGGCGGGGGGCGGGGTGGAGGGCAGCGAGTCCGCCAGGTGGGTGGGGGTGTCCGCCACCGCCCGGAGCATCGCGCTCGCCTGGGGGGCCGTCAGGCGCGCCGTGTGGTCCCGCTCCAGGAGCTGCTCCAGCACCGGGCGGAGCGGCCCGGCCTGGGTCGGCGGGTCGACCTGCTCGCTCATCAGCGCGGCCAGGGTCTCCGCCACCGTGGAACGCTCGTAGGCCGGGCGGCCCTCGACCGCGAAGTACAGGGTGGCGCCCAGCGACCACAGGTCGGACTCGGGGCCGTTGTGCTCGCCGCGGGCGCGCTCGGGCGCCGTGTACCCGGGGGAGCCGATCACCATGCCGGTCTTGGTGAGGCTCGTGTCGCCCTCGGCCTTGGCGATGCCGAAGTCGGTGAGGACCACCCGGCCGCTCTCGGTGATCAGCACGTTCCCGGGCTTGACGTCGCGGTGGAGCACGCCCTGGGCGTGGGCCGCGCGGAGCGCTCCCAGCAGGTCGGCGCCGATCTCGGCGACCAGGCGCGGCGGGAGCGGCCCCTCCTCCTCGATCACCTGCTCCAGGGAGCGCGCCTGGACGAGCTCCATGATGATCCACGGACTGCCGTCCTCGACGATGGCGTCGTGGACGGTGGCCACCGAGGGGTGACTGATGCGGGCCGCCGTACGACCCTCGCGGATCATCCGTTCCCGAAGTTCGGTGCGCTGCGCCTCGCTGAGCCCGGGCTCCTGACGGATCTCCTTGATCGCGACCTCACGGCCGAGGGAACGGTCGTGGGCCCGCCACACGGTGCCCATCGTTCCCCGGCCGAGCGGCGCGATCAGCTCATAACGGTCCGCGAGCACGCGCGTCTGCTGTTCCGGCATGAGAAGAAGATAGCCATTCCCACTTGAGAAGTGCTTTACCCGCGCTTACGGAGTTCCCTCGGCCAGAGAAGACGCGGGAGGACCAACCTGATGAACGGCGTCATAAAACGGACAAGTGGGCGGTAATTCACCGATATGTCTACATTTTTCCGGTGGACGCCCTCGTTCGTCCGGCGGTGCGACCGTGACTGTCCCACCGGCGCCGAGAACGGCCCCGACGACGGCCCCGACGGCGGCCCCGACGGCGGTGGGGGAGAGACGGGCGAGGTGGGACGCGGGGCCGGCGGCGGCGCGGAGCCGACCCGGTGCAGCCCGCGGTGCTGGGAGCGGCGGCCGAACGTCGTGCCGCCGTCCTGGCCGTCCTGGGAGGGCCTCGGCCCGGTCCGCGTGACGGGCGGCCGGGCGGCGAACTCCTCGGCCGAACCGCCGGCCGCCACCCGGGCGAGCATCAGCGCCGCCCGGACCGTGTCGAGCCGGGCGTTCGGGTCGATCATGAGCAGGCCGCGCAGCACCGGCGCCAGCGGTCCGGCGCGTTCCATGGGGATCGGCTCGCCGCTGGTCAGCGCCGCCAGGGCGGCGGCGGCCGTACGGCGCCCGTGCAGGCCCCGGCCCTCGACGGCGGTGTAGAGGGTCGCGCCGAGCGACCACAGGTCACCGGCCGGGCTGGCCTTCGCCCCCAGGACGCGCTCGGGGGCGATGTACCCGGCCGAGCCCAGCACGATGCCCGCCTGGGTGATGGACACGTCGCCCTCCAGGGCGGCCAGGCCGAAGTCGGTGAGCACCGCCCGGTCGTCGGTGACCAGGACGTTGCTGGGCTTCACGTCGCGGTGCAGGATGCCCTTGGCGTGCACGGCGCGCAGCGCCCCCAGGACCTGCCGCCCGATCTCCGCCACCTGGCGCGGCGGCAGCGGGCCGTGGTCCTGCAGGAGCTGCTCCAGCGACCTGGCGCGCAGCAGCTCCATCACGATCCAGGGGCGCTCGTCCTCGGTGACGACGTCGAAGACGGTGATGACCGAGGGGTGGGCCACCATCGCGGTCGCCCGTCCCTCGCGCTCGGTCCTGGCGCACAGCTCGGCGCGCAGCTCCTCGTCGAGGATCAGGGGGAGGCGGACCTCCTTGACCGCCACCTCGCGGTTGAGCAACTCGTCGTGCGCTCGCCAAACGGTGCCCATGCCGCCTCGGCCCACCGGTTCCGACAACCGGTAGCGCGCGGCGAGAAGGTATCCGGGTGGCGCACGCATGTGGTGCAGCTTACCGATTTGCGTAATGCGACCAGTAGAGACCGGGCCGAATCTTCTTGCCAACTTCGGTCAGATTTTCGCGCTTGTGATTGTTGAGACACGAAGCGTGACATCCGATAATTTTGGTACGTCGACGGATCGCGCCGTTCCGGAGCCGGCCGGTGCAGGGCACCGGTCAGCGACGGCCGATGCTCAGGACCGGGCCGGTGGAGTCGGTGAAGAAGTCGTTCCCCTTGTCGTCGACCACGACGAACGCGGGGAAGTCCTCGACCTCGATCCTCCAGACGGCCTCCATGCCCAGCTCGGGGTATTCGAGGACCTCGACCTTCCTGATGCAGTCCTGGGCCAGGCGCGCGGCCGGCCCGCCGATGGAGCCGAGGTAGAAGCCGCCGTGGGCCTTGCAGGCGTCGGTGACCTGCTGGGAGCGGTTGCCCTTGGCCAGCATGACCTTGGAGCCGCCGGCGGCCTGGAAGCGCTCGACGTAGGAGTCCATCCGCCCGGCCGTGGTCGGGCCGAAGGAGCCGGAGGCGTAGCCCTCGGGGGTCTTGGCGGGGCCGGCGTAGTAGACCGCGTGGTTCCTGAGGTATTCGGGCATCTCGCCGCCCGCGTCCAGGAGCTCGCCGATCCTGGCGTGGGCGATGTCGCGGGCGACCACGAGCGGCCCGGTCAGCGACAGGCGGGTCTTGACCGGGTAGCGGGTCAGTTCGGCGAGGATCTCGTCCATCGGCCGGTTGAGGTCGATCCTCACCACGTCGTCCGACAGCTGCTCGTCGGTGGTCTCCGGCAGGAACCGGGCCGGGTCGGTCTCCAGCCGCTCCAGGAAGACCCCCTCCGGGGTGATCTTCGCCAGGGCCTGGCGGTCGGCGCTGCAGGAGACCGCGACGGCCACCGGGCAGGAGGCACCGTGGCGCGGCAGGCGGATGACGCGGACGTCGTGGCAGAAGTACTTGCCGCCGAACTGGGCGCCGATGCCGAGCTTCTGGGTGAGCTCGAAGACCTTGGCCTCCAGGTCGGTGTCGCGGAAGCCGTGCCCGGACGGGGAGCCCTCGACGGGGATGGAGTCCAGGTAGCGGGCGCTGGCGTACTTGGCGGTCTTCAGGGCGAACTCGGCGGACGTGCCGCCGACGACGATCGCCAGGTGGTACGGCGGGCAGGCCGCGGTGCCGAGGGAGCGGATCTTCTCCTCCAGGAACCGGAGCATCCTGGCCTCGTTGAGCACCGCCTTGGTCTCCTGGTAGAGGAACGACTTGTTGGCGCTGCCGCCGCCCTTGGCCATGAACAGCAGCTTGTAGGCGTCCGCGTGGCCGCCCGGGTCCTCGGCGTAGAGCTCGATCTGCGCGGGGAGGTTGGAGCCTGTGTTCCGCTCCTCCCACATGGTCAGGGGGGCCATCTGCGAGTAGCGCAGGTTCAGCCGGGTGTAGGCGTCGTAGACGCCGCGGGAGATGTGCTCGGCGTCGGCGCCGTCGGTGAGCACGTGCCGGCCGCGCTTGCCCATCACGATCGCGGTGCCGGTGTCCTGGCACATCGGCAGGACGCCGCCCGCCGAGATCGAGGCGTTCTTGAGCAGGTCCAGGGCGACGAACCGGTCGTTTCCGCTCGACTCGGGGTCGTCGATGATCTTGCGGAGCTGGGCGAGGTGGGACGGGCGCAGGTAGTGGGAGATGTCGTGGATCGCGGTCTCGGTGAGCAGCCGCAGCGCCTCGGGCTCGACCTCCAGGAACCTGCGCCCCGCGGCCTCGACGACCCGTACCCCCTCGGGGGTGATCAGGCGGTACTCCGTCTCGTCCGGGCCCAGGGGGAGCAGGTCGGTGTAGTCGAACTCGGGCATCGTCGTCGATCCTTCGCGCGAGGGTCATCTCCGTTTTCCCTAGAGGGTAAGGCTTCGCCCGCACGCCCGATCGTGGTGGTCGGCCAGGGGGCGTTCGCCCCCCGCCCGGGCAAACAGACAGGGACATATGTGATGAAACCCGAATATTCAGGACAAGGGTCGGTGGGGTATGAGGCTTTTGTCCCTAACTGTCCGGAGAGAGGGAGGAAGCTGGAAGCAGACCGGGCCGCGCGTCCGGTGGAAGCAGGAGGGGCACCATGGACATCGGAAACACCGTCCCGGCCGGCAGCATCGTCATGCTGGTGCTCGTGGCCGTCTTCATCGTGGCCGGGCTGACCGTGTCGCTGATCGCCATCACGCTGACGAGCATCAAGGAGAACGACGGGCGGACGCCCGAGTGGCCGGTGAGCTGGCCGAAGACACCCGTCGCCCTGTCCGGGCAGCGGATCGCCGTCTCCCCGGGACGGCCGCTCGCCGTGTCGTCCTCGTCGTCCTCGTCGTCCTCGTCGTCCTCGCGGTCGGGCCACCCCGGCTGGCGGGTCAGCATGCCCCATCGGGCCGGTGACTCCCCGCGCCGGGCGAACTCCTCCCGCTGGGCCGAGGCCTCCCGGTGGCGGGTGAGCCCGCCGCGGCGGGTCGACGCGCCCCCGCAGCGCGTGAGCGTGCCCCGGCAGCGGGTGAACCCCTGGGGCTGAGGCGGGCGGGCGGACCCTCCGGGCCGGGGGCGGCGGGCGAGCCCCCGGAACCGGGACGGGCGGGTGAGCGCCCCGGACCGAGCCCGACGGCGATGCCCGCCACCACGAGCGCGGCACCGAGCAGGTCGGGTCCCGAGGGGGCGCCCAGGCCCAGGACCGCGCCGGTGGCGATGGCGCCGACCGGGATCAGCCCGGCGAACAGCCCGGCGGTCCCCGGGCCGATCCGCGGCAGGGCGTCGTACCAGAGGAGGAACGCCACGCTCGTCACGACCACCGCCTGGTAGGCCAGGCCCGCCGCCTCGACCGGGGTCGGCACCCTGATCGGCGCGGTACCGTCCGCGACCAGCCCGGCGACCGCCAGCAGCGGCACGGCCAGCGCCGCCGAGTAGGCCGAGACACGCACCGCGCCCAGCCTGGGCAGCAGCGGCAGGGCGAGCACCGAGAAGCAGACCTCGCAGCCCAGCGCGCCCAGCGACCAGAGCAGCCCGTCCAGGTCACCGCTGCCCAGGCCGGTGGCCACCGTCGCCCCGGCGACGACGACCGTCGCCGCGCCGAGGAGCCGGGGCGAGGGCCGCCCGCCGATCAGGGCCAGGGCCAGCGGGACGGTGCCCAGGACGGTGCCGACCAGGGCGGGCCCGCCGTGCCGGGTGGCCTCGATCACGCACACGTTGAACAGCACCAGCCCGGTCAACGCCAGCGCCGCCAGCAGCGCCGTCTCCCGGGCGGTGGGCCGCACCGGCCGCAGCCCGGCGAGCCGGACGACGGCGAACAGGATCACGGCCGCCACCAGGTACCGCAGGGCCTGGCCGCCGTGGACCGGATAGTCGCCGATCACCCCGGACACCCCGGCCAGGGTGCCCACCAGGAACATCGCCGCCGCGGCCTCGACGAGCCCGCGGAGCTCGCGCGGCTCCGGCCGGGACGCGGGGAGGCTGACAGTCCGCTTCATGTACGCGATGCTAGGAAGCCAATGGTTCGCCCGCCGGGTCCAATGACCCTGAGAAAAAGAGGGCCAATTGGCCGATCTCCATCTCGCCGTCGACCGGGCGGCGGGCGGCGTCGCCGCCCAGATCGCCCGCGAGCTCCGCGAGGCCGTACGGCACGGGCGGCTGGCGGCCGGGGTCCGGCTGCCCGCCAGCCGCGAGCTCGCCAGGGACCTCGGCCTCTCCCGGGGCGTGGTGGTGGAGGCCTACGAGCAACTCGTCGCCGAGGGCTTCCTGCTCTCCAGGGTCGGCGTGGGCACCGTCGTGGCCCCGGCCGCGAGCCGCCTCGCCGCGCCCGGCCTCCCCGGGGGCGGGGACGCCCCCGCGACCGGGGACGATCCGTACCGGGGGCGCCGCGCCACGGCCCCCGACCTGGGTGCCTTCCCCCGCCAGCGCTGGCTGGCCTCGATGCGGCGGACGCTCACCTCACTGCCCTCCGACGCGCTGGACTACGGCGACCCCGGCGGTGTCCTCGCCCTCCGTGAGGAGCTGGCCGCCTACCTCGGAAGGGTCCGGGCGGCCGACACCGGCCCGGACGACCTGGTGATCGTGGGCGGGGTCGCCCAGGGGATGAGCCTCGCGGTCCAGGCGCTGGCGGGCCGGCTTCCGGTGACCGCGGACCGGCACGGCCTGGGCTGGTTCGTCCGCGACGGCACGCGTCCCGCGCCGCGTCCGGGACGGATCCGGCTGGCGATCGAGGACCCCACCGGCGTCCGCCAGCTCCCGCTGCTCCGCGCGGCCGGCGCCGACCTGGTCGCGGTCGGCGTGGACGACGAGGGCGTCGACGTCGCCGCCCTCGCCGCGACCGGGGCGCGGGCCGTGCTGCTCACCCCCGCGCACCAGTACCCGACCGGGGTGGTGCTCTCCCCCCGCCGTCGCGCCGAGCTGATCGGGTGGGCCGTCGCGACCGGCGCGACGATCCTGGAGGACGACTACGACGCCGAGCTGCGCTTCGACCGCGACCCGGTGGGCTGCCTGCAGGGGCTGGCCCCCGACCGGGTGATCCTGGTCGGGAGCGTCAGCAAGTCCCTGGCGCCGGGCCTGCGCCTGGGATGGGTGGCCGCCCCGGCACGGATCGCCGGGTCGCTGCGGCTGGCCCGCGGCGAGCTGGACCTCGGCTCGCCGGTGCTGGAGCAGTACGTCCTGGCCGACTTCATCGCCACCGGCGGCTACGACCGGCACCTGCGCAGGACGCGCCGGGAGTACCGGGCCCGCCGCGACGCCCTCGTGCGTGCCCTGGCCGGGAACCTTCCCGAGATCGTCGTACGGGGCGTCTCCGCCGGGCTCCACCTGCTCGCCGAGCTGCCGGCCGGCTGGGACGAGGAGGGGGTGGCGGCGGCGGCCCTGGCGTGCGGGCTGGCGGCCGAACCGGTGGCGCCGATGAGACACGCCCCGGGCCCGCCCGCGCTGGTGATGGGCTTCGCGCGCCTGCCGGTCCACCGCGCCGACGAGACGGTCAGCGCCTTCGCGCGGGCCCTGCCCCGCTGAGACGGATCGTCCTCATGTCCTGACAAATTCTTGACGGCGACCGGCTCCTCGCCTAGAACTGGAGACCGAACGCTCTCTCCTTCCGAGGAGGCACCATGCGTGTTGGGCTGCTGGGGCTCGGCAGGATCGGGGCGCTGCACGCCTCGACCCTGGCGGCGCACCCCGGGGTCGACGAGCTGGTGGTGGGCGACGCCGACGGCCGCCGGGCGGCGGGGACGGCCGCACGGCTGGGAGCCCGGGTGGGAGACCCCTTCGAGGCCGACGCGCTGGTCGTCGCCACCCCCACGGCGACCCACGCGGAGCTGCTGGTGCGCGCCTGCGCCGCCCGGGTGCCGGTGTTCTGCGAGAAACCGGTCGCGTCCGGCGTGGCGGAGACCCTGCGCGTGCTCGACGCCGTCAGGCGGAGCGGCACGGTCGTGCACATCGGGTTCCAGCGCCGCTTCGACGCCGGCTACGCCGCGGCGCGCAGGGCGCTGGGCGACGGCGAGCTGGGCACGCTGCACCGGGTGCACATGCTCAGCGCCGATCCCCGGCCGCCCGACCCCGGGTACGTCCCGCTGTCGGGCGGCATCTACCGCGACTGCCACATCCACGACTTCGACCTCCTGCGCTGGGTCACCGGCCGCGAGGCCGAGACCGTCTACGCGACCGGCGCCAACCGGGGCGAGGCGTTCTTCGCCGAGGCGGGCGACGTGGACACCAGCGCCGCGCTGCTCACCCTGGACGACGGCACCCTCGTCACCGTGCAGGGCTCCCGCTACAACGGCGCCGGGTACGACGTGCGGATGGAGCTGGCGGGCACCCTGCGGACGCGGGTGGTGGGCCTCGGCCCGCGCACCCCACTGACCGGCGCCGAAGGGCCGCTACCGCCCGGCGAGCCCTGGCCCGACTTCGCCAGCAGGTTCGAGGCGGCCTACGTGGCCGAGCTGGACGCGTTTCTCGGCGCGGCACGCGGGGAGACGGAGAGTCCCTGCACGGTCGAGGACGCCCTGGCCGCGCTCTACCTCGCCGAGGCCGCGGAGCTCTCCCGGCGCGAGGAGCGCCCGGTGCGCGTCGCGGAGGTGGTCCTGTGAGAATTGCCGGTGCGCCGATCTCCTGGGGTGTCAGCGAGGTCCCCGGCTGGGGGTACCAGCTGGACCGGTCCCGGGTGCTCGCCGAGATGAGGGAACTGGGCCTGACGGCCACCGAGCTCGGCCCGGAGGGCTTCCTGCCGCCCTCGCCGACGCGCTGCCGCGCCCTGCTCGCCCAGTACGGGCTGCGCGCGGTGGGCGGGTTCGTCCCGGTGGTCCTGCACGAGGACGACCACGACCCGCTCCCGGTGGTCCGGGCCGCGATGCGCGCCTTCGCCGACGGCGACGTGGACACGGTCGTGCTGGCCGCCTCCACCGGCGGCGAGAGCTACGACGCCAGGCCCGAGCTGGACGCCGCCGCCTGGAAGACCCTGATGACGAACCTGCGCCGGATCCTCAGGAGCGCCAAGGAGTTCGGCCGCTCCGTCACCCTTCACCCGCACGTCGGGACCGTGGTGCAGGACCCGGACGAGGTGCGGCGGGTGCTCGACGGCAGCGCCGTGCAGCTCTGCCTGGACACCGGTCACCTGCTCGCGGGCGGCACCGACCCCGCCGAGCTGGTCTCGCGGGCCGCCGGGCGGATCGCCCACGTCCACCTCAAGGACGTGGACGCCGCCATGGCCGAGCGGGTCAGGGCAGGAGAGCTGCCCTACGGCCGGGCCGTCAGGGAGGGCCTCTACCGCCCGCTGGGCCGGGGCGACGTGGACGTGCCGGCCATCGTCTCGGGCCTGACCGCGGCCGGGTACGACGGCTGGTACGTGCTGGAGCAGGACGTCGCGATCGCCCCCGGCGACGCGGCCCACGCCGACCCCCGGGAGAACGTCGCCGAGAGCCTGGCCTACCTGAACGGCCTCGCCGGCCCCCGCGACGGGGCGGGCCCGTGATCGAGGTCCTGACGATGGGGCGCGCCGGCGTCGACGTCTACCCGCTGCGGGTGGGCGTCTCGCTGCGCGAGGTGGAGACCTTCGGCAAGTACCTGGGCGGCAGCCCCACGAACGTGGCGGTGGCCGCCGCCCGGCTCGGCCGCGCCAGCGCCGTGATCACCAGGACCGGCGACGACCCGTTCGGGCTCTTCGTGCACGACGCGCTGCGCGAGTACGGCGTCGACGACCGCTACGTCACCGCGGTGGCGCACCTGCCGACCCCGGTGACGTTCTGCGAGATCATGCCGCCGGACGACTTCCCGCTGTACTTCTACCGCCTGCCCAAGGCGCCGGACCTGGAGATCCTTCCCGAGGAGCTGGACCTGGAGGCCGTCACCGGGGCGCGGGTGTTCTGGGCCACCCTCACCGGCCTGTCCCAGGAGCCCTCCCGCGCCGCGCACTTCGCCGCCTGGCGGGCCAGGGGCCGCACCCCGCACACCGTGCTGGACCTGGACCACCGCCCGATGTTCTGGCCGCGCCCGGCCGAGGCGCGCGACCTGCTGCGCGAGGCCCTGCGGCATGTCACGGTGGCGGTGGGCAACCTCGACGAGGTCGAGGTGGCGACCGGCACGCGCGTCCCGGAGGCGGCCGCCGAGGCGCTGCTGGAGGCCGGAGCCGAGCTCGCGATCGTCAAGCAGGGGCCGGCAGGGGTGCTCGGCATGACCGCGGCCGAGACCGTGCGGGTGCCGCCGGTGGAGGTGGAGGTGGTCAACGGCCTCGGCGCCGGGGACGCCTTCGGCGGGGCCCTGTGCCACGGCCTGCTGGAACGCTGGCCGCTGGAGGGCGTGCTGCGGTTCGCCAACGCGGCCGGGGCGATCGTCGCGGGCCGGCTGGCCTGCGCCCCGGCGATGCCCCGGGAGGAGGAGGTGACGGCCCTGCTCGCCGCCCGGCCGGGCGGGCCGTCGTACGGGGTGCACGTCTTCGGCACCGGCCCTGGCACGGCGACGGGCGCGGCGGCGGACGGCGTCCCGGGCCCGGTGCCGGGCCGGGTGCCGGGCCGGGTGCCGGTCGTGGCGGCCGGGCCGGTGGGGGACGGGCCGGCGGGCGTGGTGGCGGGCATACGGGCACGTCACCCCGGCCGGATCGCGGAGGCGGCGGCGGCGCGCGAGCGCAGGAGCCTGTTCCTGGATCGCGACCGGCTCCTGATCGTCGCCGCCGACCACACGGCCAGGGGCATGGTCGGCGTCAGGGGCCGTCCCGCGGCCCTGGAGAGCCGTGCCGAGCTGCTGGAACGGCTCTGCGTGGCGCTGGCGCGGCCAGGCGTGGACGGGGTGCTGGGCACCCCGGACGTGGTGGAGGACCTCCTGCTGCTCGGCGCGCTGGAGGGGAAGATCGTCATCGGGTCGATGAACCGGGGCGGCCTGCACGGCTCGGCCTTCGAGTTCGACGACCGGTTCACCGCCTACGACGCCTCCTCGATCGTCCGGGCGCGCCTGGACGGCGGCAAGATGCTCTGCCGGATCGGCGTGGACGATCCGGTCACCGCCCGCACCCTGGAGGAGTGCGGCCGGGCCGTCACCGAGCTGGCCTCGCACGACCTGGTCGCCATGGTCGAGCCGTTCTGGTCGCGCAGGGTGGGCGGCGAGATCGTCCACGACCTGTCGCCCCAGGGGGTCGTCCGGTCGGTCCACGTCGCCCAGGCGCTCGGCGCGACCTCGGCGCGCACCTGGCTGAAGATCCCGGTCGTGGACGACATGGAACGGGTGATGCGCGCCACCACGCTGCCGACGCTGCTGCTGGGCGGCGACCCGGGCGAGGCTCCGCAGGTCGTCCACGCGGCCTGGCGCCGCGCCCTGCGGCTTCCCGGCGTGCGGGGGCTGGTGGTGGGCCGCGCCCTGCTGTACCCCGCCGGCGACGACGTGGCCGCGGCCGTCGACGTCGCCGCGCAGATGCTGGAGGAGGCCTGAACGGGCGATCGGACCGCCTCGGCGGCCCGCACCGCGCCGCCGGGCCGTCACGTGAGGAGAGAACATGACCTTCGTACCGGCGGGAAGCACCGCGCGGACGCCGTGGGCCCTGTCGATCACCCCCGAGGCCGCCGGGTGGACCTATTCGGGACTGCGCGTGCTCTGCCTGTCCGGCGAGAGCGCGAACTTCGACACCGGGGACGAGGAGATGATCGTCCTGCCGCTCTCGGGGGCGTGCGTGGTCGAGTGCGAGGGCGAGCGGGTCGCGCTGAACGGCAGGGCCTCGGTCTTCGAGGCGGTCACCGACTTCGCCTACGTGCCGGTCGGCGCGAGCGTCCGGATCACCGGGTACGGCCGCTTCGCGCTCCCGTCCGCCCGCGCGACCAGGCGCCTGCCGGTGCGGTACGGCCCGGCGGGGAAGGTCCCGGTCGAGGTGCGCGGCGCGGGCCCGGCCTCCCGGCAGGTCAACAACTTCTGCGCCCCCGAGGCGTTCGAGTGCGACAGGCTCGTCGCGGTCGAGGTGCTCACCCCCGGCGGCAACTGGTCGTCGTACCCGCCGCACAAGCACGACGAGGCCTCCGAGCACGAGGCCGTCCTGGAGGAGATCTACTACTTCGAGGGCGGCCCCGGCTACCAGCGGGTCTACGGCGCCCACGAGGTGCTCGCCGAGGTGTCGTCCGGCGACGTCGTCCTCGTGCCCAGGGGGTACCACGGCCCGTCGATGGCCGCCCCCGGCTACGACCTGTACTACCTGAACGTGCTGGCCGGGCCCGCGCCCGAGCGGTCGATGGCCTTCTGCGACGACCCCCGGCACGCCTGGGTCCGCGACTCGTGGGCGGACCGGCCGGCCGATCCCAGGCTCCCGATGACGGAGGCGCCGAGATGAGGCTCACCGTGGCGCAGGCGCTCCTGCGCTTCCTGGCGAACCAGTGGTCGGAGCGCGACGGCGCCGAGCAGCGGCTGGTGGCCGGGTGCCTGGGCGTCTTCGGGCACGGCAACGTCGCCGGCATCGGGCAGGCCCTGGCCGAGCGGGGCGCGGGCACCTCCGGCGACCTGCCGTACTACCCGGCCCGCAACGAGCAGGCCATGGTGCACACCGCCGTCGGGTACGCGCGGGCCCGCGGCCGGCTGTCCGTCCTGGCCTGCACCAGCTCGATCGGCCCCGGCGCCACCAACATGGTCACCGGCGCGGCGCTCGCCACGATCAACCGCATCCCGGTGCTGCTGCTGCCCGGCGACGTCTTCGCCACCCGCGTCGCCGACCCGGTGCTGCAGCAACTGGAGGACCCGCGCCTTCCCGGCGCGAGCGTCAACGACACGCTGCGCCCGGTCTCGCGCTTCTTCGACAGGATCGACCGGCCCGAGCAGCTCCTCGCGGCGCTGCCGGCCGCGATGCGGGTGCTGACCGACCCGGCGGAGACGGGCGCGGTCACCCTGGCCCTGCCGCAGGACGTGCAGGCCGAGGCCTGCGACTGGCCCGGGGAACTGTTCGCCCGCAGGGTGTGGCACGTGGCGCGGCCCGTCCCCGAGCCCGCCGCGCTGGCGCGGGCGGCGGAGCTGGCCCGCGCCTCGCGCCGCCCGCTGATCGTGGCCGGGGGCGGCGTGGCCCACTCCGGGGCGTGGCCGGAGCTGGCCGCCTTCGCGTCCCGGCACGGCGTCCCGGTGGGCGAGACCCAGGCGGGCAAGGGCGCGCTGCCGTACGACCACCCCTGCGCGGTCGGCGCGATCGGCCACACCGGCACCGCCGCCGCCAACGAGCTGGCCCGCGAGGCCGACCTGGTCATCGGGGTCGGCACCCGCTACACCGACTTCACCACCGCCTCGCGCACCCTGTTCGGTTCGGCCCCCGGCGGGGTCCGGTTCCTCAACGTCAACGTCGCCGCCTTCGACGCGGCCAAGAACTCCGGCGAGATGCTCGTCGCCGACGCCCGCGCGGCGCTGGAGGCCCTCGGCCCCGCCCTGGACGGCTGGCGGGCCGACCCGGACTGGACGGTCAGGGCGGCCCGGCTGACCCGCGCGTGGCAGGAGCAGGTCGCGCTGCTGACCACCGGGGACACGCTGACCCAGCCGGTGGTGCTCGGCATGCTCAACGAGGTGGCGCGGCCCACGGACGTGGTGGTCAACGCGGCCGGGTCCATGCCCGGCGACCTGCACAGGCTCTGGCGGGCGAGCGACCCGAGGTCCTACCACGTCGAGTACGGCTACTCCTGCATGGGGTACGAGATCGCCGGAGGGCTGGGGGTGAAGCTGGCCGCGCCCGAGCGGGAGGTGTTCGTGCTGGTCGGCGACGGGTCGTACCTGATGATGGCCCAGGAGATCGTCACCGCCGTGCAGGAAGGTGTGAAGCTCGTCGTGGTGCTGGTCGACAACCGGGGCTTCGCCTCCATCGGCGGGCTGTCGGAGGCGGTCGGGGCCGACCGGCTGGGCACCGCGCACCGGTCGCGCGGCCCCGGGGGCGAGCTGGACGGGGCGTTCCTCCCGGTCGACCTGGCGGCCAACGCGGCCAGCCTGGGCGCGCACGTGCTCCGCGCCGACGGGCCGGAGTCCCTGCGCCTGGCCCTGGCCGAGGCCAGGCGGGCGACCGGGACCACCGTGGTGCACGTCGAGACGGTGCCGGGTCCGGCGGCGGAGACCACGGCCTGGTGGGACGTGCCGGTGGCCGAGGTGTCGGGGCGGGAGGGGACCCGGCGGGCACGCGCCGCCTACGAGGAGGCCAGGAAGGCCCGGCGCCCCTACCTGTGAGCCGCCCCTAGGACCGCGCGCCGGGCTCGCGTGGCGCGGGTCCCGGGGAAGGGCCGGGGGCGAGCGTGGTCTTGCGCGAGGGCTCGGGGTCCGGCCGGAAGCCCCGGGCCAGGAAGACGATCAGGGCCACCAGCACGACGGCGGGCACGAACGCCACCCGGACGTTCACCGTGTCGTTGAGGGTGCCGATCACGGCGGCCCCCACCAGGAAACCGACGTAGTTGAACAGGTTGACCCGGGCGATCGCGGTCTCCGCCCCGGCGCCGAGGCGCCCCGCGGCCGAGAACGACTGCGGGGCGATGACGGACAGGCCGATGCCGACCAGGCCGAACGACACGACCGCCACCACGACGCCCGGCGCCAGCACCAGGCCCAGCATGCCCGCCGCCGCGATCACCGCGCCCGCGCGCACCACCGGCGCCGGCCCGTACCTGCGCACGGCGAGGTCGCCGGGGACCCGGGCCAGCAGCATCGCCGCCTGGTAGACGAGGTAGCCGAACGGCACCAGCCACCCGCTCGCCGCCAGCGCCTTCTCCATGTAGACCGTGCCGTAGTTGGAGACCGCGGCGTCGCCGACGTACAGGAACGCCATCGCCAGGCAGAGCGGGATGATCGGCCGCCACGGCGCCCGGGAGGCCACGGCCTCCAACGGCGTCTCGACCCCCTCCTCGTCGCGCCGGTAGAGGCGGGGGAGCATGACCACCGAGATCAGCGCGCCGATCGCCACCGGGACGGTGAACGACCAGCCCAGCGGCACGCCGAGCGCGCTGAAGGCGGAGTTGAACCCGGCGCCCAGCATCGAGCCGACGCTCCACACGGCGTGGAAGCCGGTCAGCACGCTCATCCCGTACCTGCGCTCGACCGCGACCGCCTGCATGTTCATCGCCGCGTCCACCGCGCCGACGAACAGGCCGAACGTCGCGCTGAGCGCGTACAGCCCGACGAGGTCGGTGTTCCAGCCGGACAGGATCACGGCCGTGCAGACGCCCGCCTGGGAGATCCGCAGCACCGGGCCGCTGCCGTACCGGCTCGCCAGAGGGCCCGCGACCGCGCTGCCGACACCGGCGATGACCGGCACGAGCAGCAGGACCAGCGTGAGGTCGCCGTCGCTGAGGCCGAAGCGGCGCTGGAGGTCGACCACGTGGGTGAGCAGCGTGGCGAAACAGAGCCCCTGGACGAAGAACGCCGCCCAGGTCGCCACGCGTGCCTGCCTGTCACGGGGGGTCGGCATGACGATCTCCGAAAACATGAGAGGGCTTCAAGTTCCCGTCAGGGTATGGGCGGCGTACCCGGTGGTCAATGGCCCGTCACCTGCCGGTTCCGCCCGCCCGTGCGCGGATCCGGGGCGCGCCGGGAGGGGCGCCGGAGCCCGGCGGCGTCTATGGTCGAGGGGTGGAGAGTCACCGGTCCCCCGCCGTCCGCCGTCACGTCCCCGAGCCGCGTCCCGCCGACCTCAGAGCCGGGGACGCCGACCGCGAGAGGGTGGCCGCCGTGCTCGGCGACGCGCTCGCCGACGGCCGCCTCGACCACGAGGAGTACGAACAGCGCGTCGAGGCGCTCTACCGGGCCCGGACGCTGGGGGAGCTCTCCGGCCTCACCGCCGACCTGCTCCCGCCCGAGGCGCAGCCGCTGCGCACCGACGTCCGGCCGGTGACGGCGTTCTTCGGCTCGGAGAAACGCTCGGGCCGCTGGGTGGTGCCGACCAGGTTCTCGGCCACCGCGATCTGCGCCAACGTCACGCTCGACCTGTGCGACGCGCTGCTGCAGTCCAGCCGGGTGACCCTCCAGGTCACGGTGATGGGCGGCACCCTGACCCTGATCGTGCCCGAGGGGGTGCGGATCGAGATGCCCGCCTCGGCGTTCATGGGCGGCAAGAGGAACCAGGTCCCGGGGTCGCCCGACGGCCCGGTCATCGAGATCACCGGCGTCGTCACGCTCGGGAACATCGTGGCCAAGTCCCCCAAGCGTCCCCGCCGCTCCTGGTTCCGCCGCTGACGGCGGTCCCGGTGACGGCGGTCCCGGCGGCGCGTGGGGTTCCGGCGGCGCGTGGGGTTCCGGCCGTGCGAAGGGTGGCGGCGGCGCAGGTCCCGGCGGCGCGAGGGGTTCCGCGCCGCCGGTCCCGGTGTCCTCAGCGGGCGTGCTCGAAGTCGATCGCGCTGTAGGCCCGCAGCTTCCAGAGCTGGTGCTCGCTCTCGATCTTCCGGATCGTCCCGGACCGGCCGCGCATGACCAGGGAGTTGGTGACGGCCCGTCCGGCCCGGTAGCGGACCCCCTGCATCAGCTCGCCGTCGGTGATCCCGGTGGCCGCGAAGAACACGTCGTCGGAGCTGACCAGGTCGTCGGTGCCGAGCGTGGCGTCCAGGTCGAGGCCCGCGTCCAGCGCCCGGCGGCGCTCGGCCTCGTCCTGCGGCCACAGCCTGCCCTGGATGACGCCGCCCATGCACTTGAGCGCGCAGGCGGCGATGATGCCCTCGGGGGTGCCGCCGATGCCGAGCATCAGGTCGACGCCGGTGCCCACCCTGGCCGCCATGATCGCTCCGGCCACGTCGCCGTCGGTGATCAGCCTGATCCGCGCGCCGGCCTCCCGGACCTCCCGGATGATCTTCTCGTGACGGGGCCGGTCCAGGATGACCACGGTCACGTCCGAGGGCTCGCCTCCCTTGGCGCGCGCCACCGCGGCGATGTTGTCGGCCACCGGCGCGTCGATGTCCACCGACGAGGCGGCCTCGGGGCCGGTGACCAGCTTGTCCATGTAGAAGACCGCCGACGGGTCGTACATCGAGCCGCGCTCGCTGACCGCGATCACCGAGATCCCGTTCGGCATGCCGAGCGCGGTCAGCCGGGTGCCGTCGATCGGGTCGACGGCCACGTCGCACGCCGCGCCGCTGCCGTCGCCCACCTGCTCGCCGTTGTAGAGCATCGGCGCGTTGTCCTTCTCGCCCTCGCCGATCACCACCACGCCGCTCATCGACACGGTGTTGATCAACTGGCGCATCGCGTTCACCGCGGCGCCGTCCGCACCGTTCTTGTCACCCCGCCCGACCCAGCGGGCCGCCGCCATCGCGGCCGCCTCGGTGACCCGGACGAGCTCCAGGGCGAGGTTGCGATCAGGTGCGTGTTCACCCGTGGCGAGGGCGGCGGGAACGGACGTCTGATCGGACATGGTGGGAAACCCCTCTCGTGGTTTGTTGCAACGATCGTAGTTGGCACCCCTGTGAGCGGTCGGCGGAGGATAATCTGCCCACCATGAGCAGTGACACGGAACGGCTGGTGAAGGGCGGGGGTGCGCGGACCTCCGAGCGGGGTGCCGCCACGCGCGTCGCGCTCCTGGCCGCGGCCAGGGAGACGTTCGTCACGAGCGGCTTCGCCGAGGCCGGGGTCACCGACGTGGTCTCCCGGGCGGGGGCGAGCGTGGGCAGCCTCTACCACCACTTCTCCGGCAAGGCCGACCTCTACCTCACCCTCTTCGACGAGTTCCAGACCCGGCAGACCCAGCGGACCAAGCAGGCGGTCCAGGAGGCCAGGGCCGGGGGCGAGGGCGACCCGATGCGGTTGTTCATCGCCGGGGCCCGCGCCTACCTGGAGGGCTGCCTGGCCGAGCGGGAGCTGTCGGCCCTCTTCCTGCGCGGCGACGGGCCGCCGGGCTTCGAGGTCATCATGCGCGACCGGCTCCGCCAGTGGGCCAAGCGCAACGCGGCCCTGTTCGAGGGCGACGAGGGCGCGCTGGTCGTGGTCCTCACCGGGGCGCTCGCCGCCGCCGTCTCCGAGGTCGCCCTCTCCGACGACGAGGACGCCTCCAGGGCGCTCGCCGAGGACGTGCTGGCCATCGTCGCGCAGATCCGGCGCCCCTGAGGGGGGACCACCCCGCGGAACGGATAGTGTCGGTGGTCGTGCGAAAGTTCACTGAGGGCTTCTACGGCTACGCGTTCGCGATGGCGGTCTGCCTGGCGGCCGTCGGCCTCTTCCTGCTCATCACACCGCAGAGCAGGACCGAGCACATCCCGAAGGTCGACTACGCGCTCACCCTGTCCGACCTGCGGCGTACGGCGCCCTTCCAGGTCTGGGCGCCCGAGCCGGTCGCCGCCGGGTGGGTGCCGAACAGCTCCCGCAGGACGAACGACGACGGCCGGACGACCTGGAGGCTCGGCTTCGCCACCGCGAAGCGCGCCCACGCGATGCTCGCCCAGAGCGACGAGAAGCCCCCCGCGGAGTTCGCCAACCGGCTCTCCAACACCTCCACCGTCACCGACACCGTCCAGATCGGCGGCGCGACCTGGGAACGGCGCGTCCGCGAGGACAAGAACCAGCGTTCCCTGGTGCGGTTCCTGCCCGACGCCACGGTCGTCGTCACCGGCACCGCCGCCTGGGACGAGCTGTCCGCCCTGGCCGGATCCCTCAGGCAGCAGTCGAAGATCACGTCCTAGCGGCGGGCACGGGACCCCGGAAAAGGCGCGTCCGGCCGTTCGGAGGGGGCCCGGCCCGCCCGGCAGGGGCGCGGCCGCCCGCCCGGAAAGGCGACCACCACCGCCCGCCCGGAAAGGCGAGCACCACCGGCTGTCCGGGACGGCGCGCGGCCGCTCGTTCAGAAGGGCGCGTCCGCGGCGGGGTCGGGCTGGCGCCGCTGGGCCATGGCGGCGGCGAGCTTCACCCGGGCACCCTGGAGCCACTCCTCGCAGAGCGAGGCCAGCCTCTCCCCGCGCTCCCAGAGCTCGATCGACTCCTCCAGCGTGAGCCCGCCCGCCTCGAGACGGCGGACCACCTCGGTCAGCTCCTCGCGCGCCTGCTCGTACGACGGTGTCTTCTCATCGGCCACGGACCCACCTTAGATCGTCCCACCGGCATCCCCGCCCGGCTCACCACCACCCCCGGCTGGCAGAATTCCCGGATGAGCGTTCGTGACGCGACCCCCGCCGACATCCCCGAGCTGGTGCGGCTCCGCGAGATCCTGGCCGACAGGATGGCCCAGGACGGCACCCTCCCGATCGAGGAGGACTGGCGGAAGGCGTACGCCGAGAGCCTCGCCGAGAGGCTCGGCAGCGCCGACACCGCCGTCTACGTGGTGGACGCCCCCGGCCGGGGACTGGCGGCCTGCGGGATCGGCCTGATCTTCGAGCGGATGCCCGGGCCCAGCCTCCCGGACGGGCGCTACGGCTACGTCCAGGGCATGGCCACCGACCCCCGCCACCGGCGCAGAGGTCACGGCCGGGCCGTCGTGAACGCCCTGCTGGACTGGTACCGGCGGAACGGGGTCCGCCGGGTCGACCTGCACGCCACCTCGGACGCCGAGGCGCTCTACCGGGAGCTCGGCTTCGTCGACGACGGCTACCCCTCGCTCACCTGGTGGAATCACTCCTGACCGTCACCCGGTCGTCGGGGAAGCGCACCGTGAGCTCGTCACCCGGGGAGATCTCGCCCGCGCGCCGCACGACCTCACCCGAGGGGCGCTGGACGATCGCGTAGCCGCGCTCCAGCGTGGCGGCGGGCGAGAGCGAGACCAGGCGGGCCCGCAGGTGCTCCAGTGAGTCCTGGGCGCGGTCCAGGGAACCGGTGAGGGAGCGCCTCGCCCGGTCCCTGAGCTGCTCGGCCTGCTCGGCCCTGCGCTCGACCTCGCGTACCGGGTCGGCGAGGGCGGGCCGCGAGCGGGCCGCGGACAGCCACGCCGTCTCGCGGTCCAGCCAGCCCTTGGCCACCCTGCGGCCCCGGTCGCGGAGCTGGCGGATCAGCGTGAGCTGCTCGCCGACGTCCGGCACGACCTTCTTGGCCGCGTCCGTCGGCGTGGACGCGCGCACGTCGGCGACCAGGTCGAGCAGCGGGTTGTCCTGCTCGTGCCCGATCGCGCTGACCACCGGCGTACGGCACGCCGCGACCGCCCGCACCAGGGCCTCGTCGGAGAAGGGCAGCAGGTCCTCCATCGACCCGCCGCCCCGCGCGATCACGATGACGTCCACCTCGGTGTCGGCGTCCAGCCTGCGCAGCGCCTCGATGACCTCGCCGACCGCGTACGGCCCCTGCACGGCCACCGGTTCCACGGTGAACCGCACCGCGGGCCAGCGGCGCCGCGAGTTCTCCAGCACGTCGCGTTCGGCGGCCGAGTCACGGCCGCAGATCAGCCCGACCGTGCCGGGCAGGAACGGCAGCCGCCGTTTCCTGTCCACCCCGAACAGGCCCTCGGAGGCGAGCAGGCGGCGCAGGCGCTCCAGCCGCGCCAGCAGCTCGCCGACCCCGACCGGCCGCATCTCCAGCGCGGTGAACGCGAAGGAACCCTTGTTGACCCAGAAGTCGGGCTTGAGATGCGTCACGATCCGGGCACCGTCGACCGGGCGGGGGACCGTGGCCTCGTAGACGCCGCGCGGGCAGGTGACCCGGGCCGAGACGTTGGCCACCGGGTCACGCAGCGTCAGGAACACCGTGCCGCCGCGGGCGGTCAGCTCGGTGATCTGCCCCTCGACCCAGACGGTGCCGAGCTTGCCGATCCAGCCTCCGACCATCTGCAACACCGTGCGGACCGGGAGGGGCTGCTCAGGGGTGGTCTTGGAGCTCATGGGCGGGAGCCTACGCGCCGGGCGCGACTATTCCCCGGCCTCCAGCTTGGCCAGGCGGTTCTCGTACATCCGCACGACGGTCTCGCGGGCGGACGTGGCCCGCTCGTAGGCGATCAGTTCCCTGATCTGCTCGGCCGTCCTGCCGCGCATGCGCGCCCGCAGCGACGCCACCGTCAGGCCGGCGTAGCCGGGCAGCGGCTCGGCCGGTACGGCACCGGCCGCGGCCACCACGTCGGCGACCGGCGCGGCGATTGGCCCGGCCGTCTCCGGGGGAGCGACGCGGGTGCCGGTCACCTCGACCAGCGCGGCGTCCCGGGTCTCCGGCTTCGCCACCTTGACCTCGGCGAGCTCGACCCTCGTCGCCGGGGGCGTCTCGATCACGACGTCCGCCGGGACGCCGTCCCCGGCGACCTCGGGGACCTCGGCGTCCCCGGTGGCCCCGGCGTCCCCGGTGGCCCCGGTGGCCCCGGCGCGCTCGGTGTCCTCGGTGAGGGCCTGGGCGTTCGCGGGAGCCTTGGCCTTACGGGTCCGGGCGGCCGGCGTGGCCGCCGCGCCGGACGTCGGGGCGGCCTTCTCGGCGGCCTTCGTGCCGGTCCTGCGGGTGGCGGGCTTCGCGGTGGTGGCCTCGGACTCGGTACGCGGGCTCCCGGTCTCGGCGCTCCCGGCCTCGGCGGTCTCGGCGGCGGCTGGGGTGGAGCCGGCCCGCGTCGCCTCCTTGGCGGGCTTGGCCGCCCTGGTGGCCCTGGGCTTCTTCGTCGCGGGCGTCCCGGCCGGGATGGCCGTCTCGGTCCCGGCGGCCTTCGCGCCCTCGGTCTCGGCCGTGGTGCCGGCGGCCTTCGTGCCCCTGGTCCTCGCGGAGGCGGTCTCCTCGGCGGCGGACCCTGCGGGAGCGGCCTTCGCGGCCTTGGGGGTCTTCGCGGCCTTGGGGGTCCTGGAGGGCCTGGGCTTCGCGGCGGGCGCCTCGGGGACGGGAGTCGCCTCCGCGGGAGAGGTCTCTGTGACGGAGATCTCGCCGGCCGACGCCTCGCCGGCCGAAGGCTCGGTGACCGGGGTCACGACGGCAGGCCCGGTGACCGGCTTCTGGGGAGCGGCGTCGGCCACGGGGGTCTCGACGGCCGGCGCCTCACCGGTGTCCCGGGTGCCGGCGGCCGGCGCCTCGGACTCGGCGGACTCGGGAGACTTGGCGGACTCGGCGGGTGCCGCGGGCGTGGAGGGCGCGGCAGGTGCGGCGGGTGCGGCCTCGGCCGGGCTGAGGACGACCGGCTCGGGGGAGGTCGCGGTGCCGTTGCTCTCGGCGGCGGGCGCCTTTTCCGTGGCCTTGGACGGCCGCGGCGCGAAGATGACGGGCTCGCGGCGGGCGGGCCTGTCGCTCTCCTCCGCCTGCTCGGGGGCGCTGTCCTCGGTGTCCACCGGCACGTCGGCGGCCGTCTCGCGGGACCCGTCGAGGTCCTCCTCGCGGTCGGAGGTGCCCTTGATCTTGTTCCGTACCCGGTCGCCGAGGAGCAGAGCCTGGCCGACCCCGCTCAGCGCCGTCTGCAGCATGTGCAGCGGCAGGTCTTTCGCTTTCTGTGTGAAACTGCGGATCATGTCGGGGACTGACATGGCGTCTCCCTGGAGGTCTGTGTCGGGAAGGGTGGGCGGTGCGGGAGCGGGCTCTGCCGACGGCGGCGCTTCGCGTCGCGGCCTCGCGGGTTCAAGGGCTTAAAGGCTTACGGGCTCGTGGGCTCACGAGTTTAGGAGCTCATGGGGAGTACGGGCTGTCTCGTGGGCGTGTCCACGTAGCATAAGAGCATGACTTCCGAGAGCCCTGCGAACCGGCGTGTGCTAGTGGCGAAGCCCCGTGGCTACTGTGCGGGGGTCGACCGTGCGGTCCAGGCCGTGGAGAAGGCGCTGGAGCAGTACGGCGCGCCGATCTACGTGCGCAAGCAGATCGTCCACAACACCCACGTGGTCAGGACGCTGGAGGAACGCGGCGCGATCTTCGTGGACGAGACCGAGCAGGTGCCCGAGGGCGCCATCGTGGTCTTCTCCGCCCACGGCGTCTCCCCGGAGGTCCACCGCGAGGCCGCCCGGCGCAGCCTGAAGACGATCGACGCGACCTGCCCCCTGGTGACCAAGGTGCACAACGAGGCCAAGCGCTTCGCCTCCCAGGACTACGACATCCTCCTCATCGGCCACGAGGGCCACGAGGAGGTCGAGGGCACCGCGGGCGAGGCCCCCGACCACATCCAGCTCGTCGACGGGCTGGGGTCGGTCGGCACCGTGCAGGTCAGGGACCCCGAGCGGCTGGTCTGGCTCTCGCAGACCACGCTCTCGGTGGACGAGACGGTCGAGACGGTCTCCCGGCTCAAGGAGCGCTTCCCCAACCTCATCGACCCGCCGAGCGACGACATCTGCTACGCCACCCAGAACCGTCAGGTGGCGGTCAAGGAGATCGCCGCCCAGGCCGAGCTGGTGATCGTCGTCGGCTCGGAGAACTCCTCCAACTCCAAGCGGCTGGTCGAGGTCGCCCTCGACCACGGCGCCGACGCCTCCTACCTGGTCGACGACGCCTCGCTCATCCAGGACGCCTGGCTCGACGGCGTCACCACGGTCGGCGTGACGAGCGGCGCCTCGGTGCCCGAGGATCTCGTCGCCGGGGTTCTCGCCCGCCTCGCCAGGAACGGGTTCGAGGACGTGGAAGAGGTCGAGTCCGTCGAGGAGAACGTGCGGTTCGCGCTCCCGCACGAGCTCCGCAAGAACCTGCGCGTCACGGCCTGACCGGTCCCGCGACCGGCGGGGACCCGGGAGACGGCCGAGCCCCGAGGCGCGGCCGGATCCCGGGGAGGCGGCTCAGCGGTCGTCGCGCGGCGTCCCGTACACCTTGGGCTCGAAGTACCCCTCCGGCTCCGGGGCGAAGGCGGTCTCCCCGGTCCTGGGGCGCGGCACGGAGGCCTTGGCCGCCCTGAGCTCGTCGCGCAGCTCGCGGACGCAGCGCGTCAGCCCGCGGCGCCAGGCGATCACCACCACCAGCAGCGACCCGCCGAACAGCCACGGGGCCCCCTGGGACAGCGCGGTGTACATGCCCAGCCCGAAGGCCTGGACGGGGGAGGCCGCGAACAGGGACCGGACCGTCTCGACGAACATGGTGGCCACGAAGAAGACCAGGGGCGGGGAGACCACCAGCGAGAGCAGCTCCCTTGGGTTGACCAGCACCGTCGCGACCGCGCAGCCGCCCACGAACGCCAGGCCGGTGAGCATGGACGGCCCCAGCAGCGCCTGCAGTAGGCCACCCGCCAGGGTCGCCACCAGCACGAGGACCAGCGCGCCCCGGACGGTCAGCCGGATGCCGCCGGGCCGGTCAAGCTCACTCATGCGATCACCCCGCCGGGCGGCTGCGCGCCGCCTCGCTCGTCCACCACTCGCCCCCCTGACCTCGGCCCCCGCGTCATCGGTCCCGTCGCCTCCAGTGTCCGGCCAAAGGCGTCCTCGGGGAACGGTTTCAGGGCAGGTCGTTGGTCAACCTACCGTTCAGGCGGGATACGAGAGACGGGCTTGGCTCCTCTTCCGCGAGCAGTTCGGGTGAGGTCAGGGCGCGCGGCAGGTCCTCCAGCGGCCGCGGCCCGTCCAGTTCCTCCTCGACCAGGCCCAGATCGTTGAGCTTGCGCGCGCTCACCAGCACCCGGGTCTCCAGCGACCCGACCGTCCTGTTGTACGACTCCACCGCCCGGCTCAGCGAGCGGCCCAGGGCCTCGACGTTGCGGCCCATGCTGCTCAGCCGCTCGTACAGCTCCTTGCCCACCTCGAAGATCGCCCGCGCGTTCTCGCTGAGCGCGGCCTGCTGCCAGGCGTACTGCGCGGTGCGGAGCATGGTGATCAGCGTGGTGGGGGTGGCGATGTGGACCCGCCGCCGCATGGCGTACTCCAGCAGGGCCGGGTCGCGTTCCAGGGCCGGGGCGAGGAACGCCTCCCCGGGGATGAACAGCACCATGAACTCCGGGGCCGGGCTGAACGCCTGCCAGTAGGACTTGGAGGCGAGCCGGTCCACGTGCTCGCGCACGTGCCGGGAGTGGGAGTCGAGCCGGGCCGACTGGTGATCGGGATCGGTCGACTCGGCGGCCTCCAGGTAGGCGGCGAGCGAGACCTTGGAGTCGACCACGATGTTCTTGCCGCCGGCCAGCCGCACGATCATGTCGGGCCGCAGGACGCCGTCCGGCGTGGTGACGCTGACCTGCTCGTCGAAGTCGCAGAACCGCTGCATCCCGGCGATCTCGGCCACCCTGCGGAGCTGGAGCTCCCCCCACCGTCCCCGGGCCTCGGGCCGTTGCAGGGCCCGTACCAGCGCGCTCGTCTGCGCGCGGAGCTGCTCGTTGCTCTGGCGGACGACGTCGATGTGCTTGGCCAGCTCGGCGTGGGCGGCCCGCTGGCCCGCCTGGGTGTCGCGCAACTGGGTCTCGACGCGCGCCAGGGTGTCCTTGAGCGGCTCGATCAGGTGCTCGACGGCCTGCTTGCGCTGTTCGAGCTCACCGGCCGCCTCGGCCCGGCCCGCGGCCAGCCTGGTCTCGGCCAGCTCCAGGAAGCGAAGGTTGTTGACGTCGAGCGCCCGGGTCGACAGGGCCTGGAACCGGTCGGCGAGCTGCCCCTCGACGTAGGCGAGCTTCTCCTCGGCGATCTTCGCGCGGGCCTCGGCGTCGGCCAGCCGCGCGGCCGTGGCGTCGGCCCCGGAGGCGCCCCGCGCCCGGCCCAGCAGGAACCCGATCGCGAGTCCCGCGGCGAGACCCACCGCGAGCTGGAAGGAGAGCGCCATGAGGTCCACCCCGGCATGATTCCAGGCCCGGCCCCTTCTGGCGCGCCGACACGCCTCCGGAATCGGGCCGATCGCCCCCGGTGACGGGTCCGTGGCGATCGGCCGACGGGCCCGTGGCGACCGGCACCGGGTCATTCCGCGTAAACTCGGCTCACGTGAGCCTGAGCATCGGCATCGTCGGATTGCCCAACGTCGGCAAGTCAACGCTTTTCAACGCGCTGACGAAGACCGCCAACGCCCTGGCGGCGAACTACCCGTTCGCCACCATCGAACCCAACGTGGGCATCGTCGGCGTCCCCGACCCGCGTCTTGAGAAGCTGGCCGAGATCTTCGGGTCGGCGAAGATCCTGCCGGCGAAGGTCGAGTTCGTCGACATCGCCGGGCTCGTCCGCGGCGCCTCGGAGGGGCAGGGGCGGGGCAACCAGTTCCTCGCCAACATCCGTGACACCGACGCGATCTGCCAGGTCATCCGGGTCTTCGACGACCCGGACGTGACCCACGTGGACGGCGGTGTCTCCCCGGGCCGCGACATCGAGACGATCAACACCGAGCTGATCCTCGCGGACCTGCAGACGCTGGAGAAGGCGATCCCCCGCCTGCAGAAGGAGTCCAGGACCAACAAGGACCGCAAGTCCGCGCTGGACGCGGCCGAGGCGGCCTTCAAGCTCCTCGACGGCGGCACCACCCTGTACGCCGGGGCCAAGGGCGCGGGAATCGACCCCGCGGACCTGCGCGAGCTGCACCTGCTGACCGCCAAGCCGTTCCTGTACGTCTTCAACCTCGACGCCGACGAGCTGGTGGACGACGCCCTCCGCGCCAGGCTGTCGGAACTGGTCGCCCCGGCCGAGGCCGTCTTCCTGGACGCCAAGATCGAGTCCGAGCTCGTCGAGCTCGACGAGGAGGAGGCGCTGGAGCTGCTGCAGTCCGTCGGGCAGCAGGAGTCGGGCCTGACCCAGCTCGCCCGGGTCGGTTTCGAGACGCTGGGCCTGCAGACCTACCTGACCGCCGGCCCCAAGGAGACCCGCGCCTGGACGATCCGCAGGGGCGCCACGGCCCCCGAGGCGGCCGGGGTCATCCACACCGACTTCCAGCGGGGCTTCATCAAGGCCGAGATCGTCTCCTACGACGAGCTGGTCGAGGCCGGCTCCATCGCCGCCGCCCGCCAGGCCGGCAAGGCGCGGATCGAGGGCAAGGACTACGTCATGCGCGACGGCGACGTGGTGGAGTTCCGCTTCAACGTCTGACCGCCTCACCCTCTGACCGCTTCACCGCCCGGCCGCCCCTCTCCCGCCCCTTCATATGGGCGAGAGGGGCGGCCGTGCCGGTTTTCGGCTCTTCGTCCTCCGGGTCGTGTTCGTCGGCCTCTGCGCCGGGTTGCTGGCCGACTCGCTGCTGAGGGGGCGCAGGTCGCCGGGCTCCGCGGGCTCCGCGGGCTCCGCGGGCTCCGCCGGCTCGACGGGGGCGCGCGACCACGCCGGACGCGTGTAGGTCTCCCGGGCGCCGGCCGGGCACGCCCACCGCCTCGGGGGCGGGGCTCCCCGGCCGGCGCCTCTGCGAACATTCCGCACTTGTCACACTCGGTGACGTATTTCGTATTAAATGCGCAGGTCGCGACAGTCCGGGAACCGTCCAGTTAGCAATGGGTGGCCTTTGAGTAATCGACCCGCGCCCTGGCCAGGGGTAATACACATTCGGCCGGGCATCTGCGGCATCGGCGGCCTGGCCGGGGTTCAAGACCCGGTTTGCTCAGTCATCACGATGCCTGCAGCATAGGCGTGGCTTTCCTGGAAGAATCGGCGGGGCGGCTAGAGTAAGTGCGTCACCCTGGCAGGCGGGATCGGCGGCAAGCGGCAATACGACACCGCACCGGCCGGGAGTGACGCGAGCGGAGGCGTGATGGCTCGAAGGTCGACGGTCCAGCGTGATCCCCGGATCGCTGGCGACCCCGAGCTGTCGGCATACCCGGATTCTCCGGATGATCCCGACCTCGACCGTCCTCCGGCGCGGCGCAGGGGCGCGTCCCGCAACCGCTGGTCCGGCGGCGGCGGCCGCTGGCTGGTGTGGACCGGCCGCGCCGTGCTCTGGGCGCTGATCATCGTCATCGTGGTGAACGGGGTGCGCGTCCCCTTCGACCGCATCACCCGGTCGAACGCCCCCGTCGGCACGGCCCCCGCCGCGGGGGAGAGCTTCCCCAGCGTCAGGGGCTCGGCCTTCGCGGCCCAGTTCGCCGAGGTCTACCTGAACTTCGACGGCGCGCGCCTGGAGGAGCGGGAGTCCAGGCTGGCCCCCTACCTGCCCGAGGGCGTCGAGGCGCAGTTCGGCTGGGACGGCCTCGGGCGCATGAGCGCTGGAGCGGTGCAACCGTACGGGATCGAGGTCGTCGACGACGAGAACGCCGTCGTCACCGTCGCCTACCAGTCGGAGAACCGCCGCCAGCTGCTGTCGGTGCCGATCTACCACGACCGGTCGGCCGGCAGGTTCGTCGTCGCGGGACGGCCGGGCATCCTGCCGGCGCCCAAGGCGGCCGATCTGCCGCCCAAGCCCGCCCCCGACCGCGACCGTGCCGCCGAGCAGGAACTGCGCGCCTCCCTGGAGGGATTCTTCAAGGCCTACGCGGCGAGCGACACCGCCTCCCTGCGCCTGTACGCCGACGCCGGCACCACCCTGGAGGGATTCGCCGGCGCGTTCACCTTCCTCCAGCTCAAGGACCTCGTCGTGCCCCTTCCCGCGAGCACCACCCGCCAGGTGACGGCGACGGTCTCGTGGGGCGTCCCGGCCAGGACGACGGCGCCGTCCGCCGACCCGGAGCCCGCGGACCCCGGTCAAATGGGGGGCAAGCTCGAACAGGCCTACCTGCTCACCATGGTCAAGCAGGGCGACAAGTGGTTCGTCAAGGACATTCGCGGCGCATATCGATCCGTGGCGGGGTAACTCATGATCGAATGGTGCCGGTCCACGGTGAGCAGACCCCCCTTGATCGATGATCCACCGGTCCGGGCTCCCGCGCGTACGCGCCGCGGGCCCGTCATCACCCGGCGGGCACGATCGTGAGTACGGAGGACAAGAAGTGATTCTCAAGACCATGTTGCTGAGCGCCATGGAACTCGCTCAGCCCACAGCTCCTCCCGCGGGCGTCAACACCGAGGGCCTCGCCGACTTCCTCCGCGGCTTCTTCGCCCCCCTCTTCCTGGTCATCGTCTCGGTGGTGGCCCTCTTCTTCCTCTTCACCCGTGAGATCACCAGGTTCGTCCAGTTCATCATCCTGGCGATCGCCATCGGAGTGATCTTCTACGTGCCGAACATCATCGAGGTGACGGCCAAGGCGATCGCGGGCGCACTGGGCATCTCGGGGGGTTGAGACCGCGCTCGAACGGTCAAACAAGGAGAGGCGGAGAGGAGGATCACGTGGATCTGCCCACGTACACCAATATCTGGAGGATCGAGAAGCGGCTCTACAAGCTGTACGACCTACGGCTGCCGATGCCGCTCCCGATCGTCTGGATCGGTGGGTTCGTGGGAGTACTGGCCCCGTGGTCGCTCCTGCTCTACCTGCTCGGTCTTCCCTTCGCGGCTCCCTGGCACGTCATCTACCTGGTGCCCCCCGGCGTGGTCACCTGGCTCTCCACCCGGCCGGTGATCGAGAGCAAGAGGCTCACCGAGCTGCTCCAGTCGCAACTGCGCTACGTGGGCGAGCCGCGTACCTGGTGCCGTATGGCGCCCGTCTCCGAACCGGCCGAGGTCGCGCTGAACGGCCGCGTCTGGCGTGCCGCGCCCCAGTACGGATCGGTCAAGGTCAAGGCGTCCCGCAAGGTCCGCCAGGCCCAGGCCAAGCGCGCCGCGGCCCGCGAGGTGCGTCCGGCCGTGGCCGCCGCGGCGGCTGCCGCCGCCACCGCCCCGGTCGCCCGCGAGCGGATCGCCTGGAGCGAGACCCGCGCCCAGCGCCAGGGGGTCGCCCCCGCGCTCGGCCAGGCCACGGCCGTCGAGACGGCACCGGTCGCGATGCCGGCCACGCTGCCGGTCACCGTGCCGCCGGTACGGTCTGTGCCACCGGTGCCGTCTGTGCCGTCTGTGCCCGTTCCCGCCGCGGGCGCCGCCACGGGGCCCTCGACGAGGTCCGTCACGTCCGAGAGGACCGAGGATCCGGAGAGCACGGGGAGGGCCCGGGAGCGTGTTCCCGCCTCTTCGCAGACGCCGGGAAGGTCGGAAACGCCGGAAACACCGGGGACGCCGGAGTCACCGCGGACACCGGAGGTGCCGGCGACCCCGGCGGCCGCCCAGGCTTCGGCGGCGTCCACGCCCGCGTCCGCGCCCGCATCCACGTCCCCGTCCCCGTTCCCGTCCGCGCCCATCGGCGCCGAGGCGCTGCGCCGCCTGCGCAGGCTCGCCGCGTCCGCCGACGCCCAGCGCGCCGCGGCGGCCCCGCAGGCCCCGCAGCCCTCACCGGGGCACGCGGCTCCGCCGGTGCCACCGCCCTCGCCGGTGCCATCGGTGCCGTCGGTGCCGTCGGTGCCGCAAGCGTCCGTCCCGCCCGCATCGGTTCCGCCCGCCGTGACGATCGTGCCCGCCGAAGGGCGGGAGCGGCCCGGCGCGCCCGAGCGGTCCGGACGCGCCGGAGGGCCAGGACGGCCCGGCGCCGTGCCCGTGCCCGTGCCCGGTCCCGTGCCCGACCCGGCCGACCCCGTCGTACCGTCCCTCGTACCGAGGTTCGTCGGTCCGGTACCGGCCGGCACGGCGCGCACGACCGACCCGGCCGGCACGGCGGACGCGACGGAGACGGCCGACGCCTTGAACAGGACGGACACGGCGGACAGGACGGACACAGCGGACAGGGCAGACGCAGCGGACGCAGCGGACGCGGTGGACGCGGTGGACGCCGAGGAGAGCGCGCGGCGCAGGCACCGCAGGGGACGGCCCGCCCCCATCGGACGGCCGGCCGACACGTCGAGGACCTGGCCCCCCGAGCGGCCCTCGGGTACGCAGACGGGTCCCGCCGCTCCGGCCGGGGGCGGCACCCAGCAGGGCGCCGGGATGTCGATCCGCGCGGTCCCCTCGGGGTCGGCCAAGGCCGATCCGGTGACGCCCGCGACCCCGGTTCCCGCCTCCGCCTACGGAGAGGCCGAGAGCAGGGCCTCCGCCTACGGCGAGAACGAGACCCGGGTCCGCCGCGTGGAGTCGGTCGTCGGCCGGGACTCCTCGGGAGGCTGGCGCCGGCTGGCCCAGGTGGTGATCGGACCCGGCGGCGGTGGCCGTACGGACGGCTCCGAGGTCGACGAGGCGCGGGCACGGGCGGTGTTCAGCGGCGGGCGCCGGGTCGTGGTCCTGGGATGCACCGGCGGCGCCGGACAGACCACGACCGCGCTCATGCTCGGCCACACCCTGGCCCGCTACCGGGAGGACCGGATCCTCGCGGTCGACGCCAGCACCGGCTCGCACGCCCTGTCCGGCCGGATCCAGGGCGAGTCGCCCGAGACGCTGAGCTCCCTGCTCGCCGGGCTCGACGGCGTCCAGGGCTACCTGGGGATGCGGGCCTACACCAGCCGCTGCGCCTCGGGGCTGGAGGTCGTCTCCGGGGACAGCGACGCCGGGGCCGAGCAGCGCCTGGCCGACCGCACCCTCTTCTCCGACCGGCGGCTCGGCCAGACGATGGACATGCTCGACCGGTACTACAAGATGATCGTCCTGGACCCGGCGGCGGCCCTGGCCGCCCGTGTCCTGCCCTACGCCGACCAGCTCGTCCTCGTCGTCCCCGCCAGCGAGGACGGACCGGACGCGGTGGCCATGACCTACGAGTGGCTCGACGGGCACGGCTGCGCCGACCTCCGCCGGCGGGCCGTCATGGTGGTCAACGGGGTCAGCCGCCGCAGCATGGAGGACGTGGAGCACGCCGAGTCGGTCGCGCGGGGCAGGTGCCGGGCGATCGTCCGGATCCCCTGGGAGGACGCGCTGGCCCCCGGCAGGGACGACCGGGTGGAACCGTCCCACCTGAGGGCGCCGGGCCGCCGGGCGTACCTGGCCCTGGCGGGCGTCGTGGTGGCGGGTTTCGGAACGGTGCAGTCGAGCCGACCCAGCGAGGAGGAAATAGCCCAGTGATCCCCCGGGCACGAGGAGATGTGGTGAACGGGCCGGACCGGACGCGGGCGAGCGTGCCGCGCCGGCGCCGGGCGGGCGACCCGGCGAAGGACCGCCCGGGTGCGGCCGTGAGCGGTTCGGGTAGGGCCGTGAACCGTCAGGGTGCGGCCGTGAGCGGTGCGGGCGCCGCCGGACGATCGGTCGGGGAGGGCCGGTGAGCCGCGCCTCCCGGGCGCGCAGCCGCCTGGCCGTCCGGTACTTCGACGATCGGATCCTGCTGACCGACTCGTCGGTCTGGGCCTACTTCAGGCTGCCCACCGTGAGCTACGAGTTCATCACCCCGGAGGAGCGGGAGGCGCTGGCCACCAACATCACGATCGCGCTGGCCGCGATCCGGATGCCCGACGCCGAGGTCCACCTGCGGGTGGCGCACCGCACCTACCCGGCGGCCGAGTGGGCGATGGCGTTGAACGCCACCTCCGACGAGGGACCGGGCTGGCGCGACTACCTGGAGGACATGTACCGCCACGTCTGGGCCAAGGACTTCTGGACCAAGGAGGTCTACCTCGGCGTGCGGCTCGGCCAGCGCGGACGCCAGCTCGGGACCGGGGTGCTCTCCCAGCTCTTCGGCTTCTACCAGCGCAGCGAGAAGGTCCTGGGCATCGACGACGACCACGTCCCCAAGGCGGAGATCGCCAAGTGGTCCGAGCAGGCCGAGCGGCTGGGCCGCGCGCTCTCGGCCAGCTCCCTGTACGCCAGGCACGCCACCTCCGTCGAGCTCGCCTGGCTCTTCCAGCACGCCGCGACCGGCTCGCTGGGGGATCCGCCGGCCTCGGCGAGCCCCAAGCGCAGGTGGGGGCAGGGGGAGATCGAGTCCCTGGTCGAGGGGCAGATCCACAACGGCAGGGCGCTGCTGCGGATCGAGCAGCCGCACGGCGACTCCTACGTGGCGCACATGTCCTTCGCCCGGTTCCCCGACCTGATGCCGTTCCCCGACGGGGAGCCCTGGATGCACTTCGCCGACCAGCTCCCCTTCCCGGTGGAGATCAGCTCCAGGATGCGGCTGATCCCTCCGGTCAAGGCCAGCAAGGACGTGGCGCGCCAGCTCGCGCACGCCCGCGACATGGACATCCACATCCGGGAGGCCGGGGCGGAGGCGCCGCTGGCGCTGGCCGAGCAGATCGACGCGGCCCGGATGCTGGAGCACGGCATCACCAAGGAGCGCCTGCCGTTCGTCTACGGCTGGCACCGCCTGGTCGTGTCGGCCCCGACCGAGGAGATCTGCGTTCAGCGGGTCGAGGCGGTCGTGGAGCACTACCGCGACATGGGTATCGACATCGTCAACTCCACCGGCGACCAGTTCTCGCTGTTCTGCGAGACGCTGCCGGGCGAACGGGTCCGGGTCAACGCCTACGCGCAGCGGCAGCCGCTGCGTACCATCGCGGGCGGTATGGCCACCGCCACCGTCGACCTGGGCGACCGGGCCGACGAGGGCGGCTCGGGCTGGATGGGGCCGTACATCGGGGAGACCCTGGGGCGGGCCCGCAGCATCGTGCACTTCGACCCGCTGGTGGCGGCGACGCGCAACCGGCCGACGGCCATCGCCATCACCGGCGAGCCCGGCGGCGGCAAGACCACGCTGGCGCTGCTGATGATCTACCAGATGGCGCTGCGCGGGGTGACGGTCGCGGTCATCGACCCCAAGGGCGACGCCGACTCGCTGGTACGGCTGCTGCAGCAGCGCGGCAGGAAGGCGCGGATCATCCCGCTGGGCTCGGCGGCGCCGGGCCTGCTCGACCCGTTCTCCTTCGGCGACGACCTCGCGGCCAAGAAGACGATGGCCACCGAGACCCTGCGCCTGCTGCTGCCGCGCATGTCGGAGGAGCGCGAGTCGGCGATGATCCAGGCGGTCGCGGCGGTCTCCAACGCCGACGACCCCTCGCTGGGCAAGGTCGTCGACTTCCTGGAGCAGGCCGGCGACGCCGCCTCCAAGAACCTGGGCGCGGTGCTGCGCTCCATGTCGGACATGCATCTGGCCCGGCTCTGCTTCGACCCCTCCGGCGGCGACCAGATCGACACCGAGGGCTGGACCACGGTCTTCACCCTGGGCGGCCTGACGCTGCCCGACGCCTCCACCGGCCGCGACGACTACTCCTACGAGCAGCGGCTGTCGGTGGCGCTGCTCTACCTCGTCGCGCAGTTCGCGCGGGGCCTGATGAACGGCCTGGACCGCCGGTCACCCAAGGCGATCTTCCTGGACGAGGCGTGGGCGATCACCTCCACGCCCGAGGGCGCCAAGCTGGTGCCCGAGGTCAGCAGGATGGGCCGCTCCCGGAACACGGCGCTGGTCCTGGTCTCCCAGAACGCCGGTGACCTGCTGAGCGAGCAGGTGACGAACTGCCTGTCGTCGGTGTTCGCGTTCCGCTCCACCGAACGGGTCGAGGTGGAGCACGTGATGGCGCTGCTCGGTGTCGAGCCGTCCGAGGAGCACAAGGCTGTGCTGCGCTCGCTCGGCAACGGCGAGTGCGTCTTCCGGGACCTGGACGGCCGGGCCGGCCGTATCGGGGTGGACCTGGTCTCGGACGAGTTGCTGCGCTGGCTCGACACGAATCCCACCCGAGACAGACCCGACGAGAAAGTGCATGATCTTCCTGGGGGCGGCAGAGTCGACGGTCCGGGGGCTGCGGCGCTGGAGGTGCGGTCATGAAAGGCTCCCGTGAGGGAATCGAAGGCTCGCGCGGGCGGGACCCGGGCGGGCAGGACACCGGCGGGCGGCGCCCGCGCGGGCAGGGATCGGGCAGGGCCGGTTCCATCCGGGGACCGGGATCGCCGCGAGGGCGCGTCCTCGGGCGGCTCGGCGGGCCGGGCGGGCGGCTCCTGCGGCGCGGCGGCGAGGGCCGCGTCCGCAAGGGACGGCCCGGCAGGCGACTCGGCAGGCGGATCGCCATCGGGCTGGTGGCGCTGGCGGCCTTCCTCGCCCTTCCGCTGGTCCTGCCCTCGGAGACGTCCACGGCCGCGGCGGCGGCGCCCTGCGACATGTCACCGGACCTGTCGCCGGACATCGTCGAGGGAGGCGTGGACGGGCTGATCAAGCCGCCGGTCCCCGACGCCGCGCCGGGCACCCTGCCGGCACAGGCCCCGGGGACGCAGAGCAACTACGCGACCTACGGCATGAGCGGCCAGTTCTGGCACACCCACCTGCTCGGCTGCGACGACATCGCGGCGGTGATGGGCAACGCCATGGCCAACACGGTCTTCCTGTGGGCCAAGGCGCTGGACCGGCTGACCATCACGACCTACCAGGCGGCGGCCACCGAGGGGCCGCTGGAGCCGATCAAGAACGTGGTCGACGACATGGTGACCCGGCTGGCCGACGCCATGTACTGGCCGTTCCTGCGGCCGCTCGTCATCCTCGGCGCCATCTGGCTGGCCTGGTACGGGCTGATCCGCAAACGCGCCACCACCACCGCCGAGGGCGTCATCTGGATGGTCCTCGCGGTCACGGTGGCGGTCTGGTTCTTCAGCCGCCCCGGCGACCTGACCGGGGTCGGCAAGATCGTCACCGACAAGACCGGCGAAGTGATCAACTCGGCCTTCTCCGGGCTGCCCGGGGCCGGCGGGGCGTCCTGCCTGCCGGGTCCGGGGGAGACCGCCCCGCGGGCGCAGGGCGGCGGGTACGGCCAGAACGGCGTGCCCGGCGTCGAGCAGAACGCCGACGCCCTCTGGTCCACCCTGGTCTGCAAGCCGTGGCTGATGGGCCAGTTCGGCACGGCCGACGCCGGCTCCGACATCGTCGAGAAGTTCGGCGCCAAGACGCTGGAGATCCAGACGATCGACGCGGCCGAGCTCAGGGCGTCCGAGACGCCCGACGCCGCCTCCCACCAGGAACGGTACGAGACGGAGGTCGCCGACAAGCTGGAGAACACGCCCGTCTTCCCGCTCTTCCAGGGCAAGGACTGGACGAACCGGCTGGGGGTCGCGATCGGCGCCCTGATGGCCGCGGTGGTCGCCGGGCTGCTGATCTTCCTGGTGGCGGTCTCGTTGCTGGTGCTCAAGGTCGGGTTCCTGCTGCTGCTGATCCTCGCGCCGGTCTTCCTGCTGATCGGCGTCCATCCGGGGTCCGGGCGGATCATCGCCATGCGGTGGGTGGAGATGCTCATCGGCACCCTGCTCAGGCAGGCGGTGCTGGCCCTGGTCCTGGGCGTGCTCGTGTACGGCTACGCACTGATCATCTCCACGGCGATGCCGTGGGGCATGCAGGTCATGTTCATGGCGATCCTGACGATCGCGGTGTTCTTCTACCGGCGGCCGTTCCAGCACCTGTTCGCGTCCATGGACGGGCACACCCTCACCACCCGGATGCTGGGCGACGCGGCCACCGCGCCGACCCTGCAGCGGGCCGCGTCCGCGCTGCCGCCGGTGGCGGCGGCCAGGGTGGGCCGGTGGGGCATGCGCAAGGCGGAACCGATGCTGCAGGCGGCCGCCCTGGCGAGCGGGGCCTCGGTCGGCACGGCGGCCGCGGCGGTCGCCCAGGGCAGGGGCCGCGGCGAGGAGGGCGGTGCCGCACCGGCCACCCCGTCGGGCGCCCGGGTCCCGGCCGGCGCGCAGCCGGCCCCGCTCGACACCGACGCCCAGGCGGCCGGACGGCGCAGGGGAACGGGCCGCCCGGTCACCGCGGCGCGCCCCGGTGCCGCGCCGCCGCTCAACCTCTCCGGCGCCGGCAGGGGCGGCGCGTCCTCGGCCAGGTCCGGCGGCTCCTCGGCGCGGGGTTCCGGCGGCTGGTTCGGCGGGCGTTCCGGCGGCTGGGCGCCACAGGGCGGCTCGGGGGCCGGTTCGGGGTCCGGTACGGCCGGCCGTTCCGGTGGCTCCTCCGGTTCCTCCGGGGGCAGGTCGTCCGGTTCCCCGTCGGTCAGGCCCTCGGCACCTCCGGCGGGCAGGTCCTCGGCGCCCTCCTCGGGATCCTCGGGAGGCGGCAGGCAGGGCGGGAGCATCTTCGGCGGGGGTTCCTCCCGAGGCTCGTCCGGCTCCTCCGGCTCGTCCGGATCCTCGTCCGGTTCCTCGAGGGGCGGTTCCCCGCGGGGCTCGTCGGGCGGGAGCATCTTCGGCGGCGGCGGCGGCGGGGGCGGTGCGGGCTCCGGTGGCCCGCGGAGCTCCTCGGGCGGCTCGCGGAGCTCAGGTTCCGGGGGCAGGTCCTCCGAGGCGCCCCCGCTCTGGATCACCAGGCGTTCGGAGCGCGGCGAGGAGGCCGGTGACGCGGCGCCGCCGTTCTGGCTCCGCCCGTCGAAACCCCGTAAGGACTGACGATGGCCGAGCTGGGCAACCGGAGGGGAGTCGTCTTCGCGGTACTGGTCGCGCTGCTCGCCGCGGTGGGCGTCTACCTGACCATGGAGTCGGCTCCCGGCGGCGGGACGGAGGGCCGGGCGGACCCGACCGGCGTCACCCGTACCGTGGCCGGGGCGCAGGAGTCGGCCGAGCCCGCGCGACCGGCGGCCACGGCCAGCGACGCCCCGTTCGACGTCTACTCCTACCTGCCGATGACCAGGCAGGAGCTGGCCGCCGCCGCCGACTACGCGCGGCGTTTCACCGCGGAGTACGGCACCTTCGGCCACGACGAGGACCCGGCGGTCTACGGCGACCGCCTCAGGGGCTACACCACGGCGGAGTTCTCGGGCGTGCTGCTGCGGACCGTGACCTCGCCGGGCACCATCGAGGCGAACAAGGCCGACCAGATCGTCTCGGTCGGGACGGCGCGGGTGAAGGAGATCCGGCAGATCGACAGCGCCTCGGTGGTGTTCGTGGTCGTCGGCACCCAGAACGTCACGTCCAGGAGCGGGGCGGAGCAGAGGACCGCGGAGTACGCCGTCACGCTCATCCAGGCCGGTGCCGAATGGCGGGTCCACGACCTCCAGCCGGCCGACTCCGGTCAGGAGGGAGACGACCAGCCCTTCGAGACCGGCGAGACCGGCGAGACCGGCGAGACCGGCGAGGGCGGGTGAAGGGCGGCACCGGCGAGGCCAGGAACGGCGGGATCGGCCGGATCGGCCGGGTCGGCCGGGTCGGCGCGGCCATGAGAGGCGTGGGCCCGCCCGGCGGCATCACGTACGGCGGAAGCACGCGCGGCTGGGCCACGCACGGCGGGATCGGATGAACGGCGAGGTCGTATGAAGGAGAACAGGCATGTCCGCCTCGCGCTGGTCCTCGGGGTCGCCGCGATCTGCATGATCACGCTCATCACGGCGCCGATGATGATGATCGGCGGTTTTCCCTCGTTCCCGTCCATCAGCGGCCCGGAGGCACAGGCCGCCTGCGAGGAGAGGGCGCAGACCGTGGGCGACGAGTCGGAGACGGCCACCTCCGACATCCCCGAGAAGTACCTGAAGCTCTACCGCGAGCACGGCAAGGAGATCGGCGTGCAGTGGAACGTGCTCGCCGGGGTCGGCAAGCGCGAGACCGACCACGGGCGCTCCACGCTCCAGGGTGTGCGGAGCGGCGTCAACTACGCCGGTGCCGCCGGGCCGATGCAGTTCCTCATCAGCACATGGGGCGGCAAGGCGAAAATCAAGATCCCTTCCACGTTCAACGGCTACGCCTCCGACGGCGACGGAGACGGCTGGGCCGACGTGTACAACCCGGCGGACGCCATCCTAGGCGCGGCGAAGATGCTGAAGCGGAACGGCGCGCCGGAGGATGTGCGCCGCGCGCTGTTCGTCTACAACCGGGCCTGGTGGTACGTCGACCAGGTCATGGAGATCGCCGGGAAGTACGCCAAGGACGGTGAGGTCGCCACGCCGCCCGAGGCCGACGAGAGCTGCGACGACACCCTGGTGGAGGCGGCGCCGACCGACACGGTGGCCGCGATCCTCGAGTACGCGATGGCCCAGCGGGGCAAGCCCTACATCTGGGGCGGCACCGGGCCGGCTGGCTACGACTGCTCCGGCATCATCTACATGGCCTACCGGAGCGTCGGCCTGACCATCCCGCGCACCACGTTCGGCCAGTGGCCGTTCGGCGTGCGGGTGGCCGCGGGGGAGGAGCAGGCGGGAGACCTCGTCTTCTTCAACTCCGGCCCCGGCACCGGCCCCGACCGCCCGGGACACGTGGGCATGGTGGTCTCGCCGGGCAAGATGGTCGAGGCCAGGTGCAGGTTGTGCGGGCCGATCAAGGTCACCACCTACCGGGACCGCACCGGGATCGTGGGATACACCCGGCCGCTGCAAAACCCCCAGATTCTCGAGCAACTCAGATTGAAGGAACAGGGCTGAAAGAATCGGGTGCTATGGAAAAGGTCGTTGTGGGCGCCGCCATCGTCGACGGTGCCGGGAGACTGCTCGCCGCCCAGCGCGCCGACCCTCCCGAGCTGGCCGGGGGCTGGGAGCTGCCGGGCGGGAAGGTGGACCCCGGGGAGGGCGAGCACGCGGCCCTGGTCAGGGAGTGCCAGGAGGAACTCGGCGTCCTGATCGAGGTGGGCGAGCGGGTCGGCGGTGACTGGGCACTGGCCGGCGGCTACGTCCTGAGGGTCTGGATCGCGGCCATCGCCGAGGGCAGGCCGGAGGCCAGGGAGCACCTGGACCTGCGCTGGCTGGGTGCGGACGAACTCTACGATGTCGCCTGGCTCCCGGCGGATCTTCCCATCGTGCGGGCGGTACAAGGCCGGCTCAACGATGGGCAAGATCGGTTCAATATGGATTGATCGACTCCGTGGCGTGACATAACTGCTACTGGACGTGGCGATGTCGCGCGCCCGTACTCGGGGGAACGGAGATATGCGGTGACCGGATGGTGGCGTGGTACTCGGATCGTGTCGGCAGTCGGAGCGGGGGTGCTCGTCCTCGGCGGTACCACGGGGGTACACGCCGTCCAGAGGGACGAACCGGTCAGGCCTCCCCTCGACCTGGCCGCCGCCGCGGATTCCCGGACGGCGCCGGAGGAGCGCGGTACCGGTGAGCTCATTCCCTTCCGCATCCGGCTCGAGGGGCCGGGCACCGGCGTCCTGCTGGCGGTCGCCACGGCTCCGCCCTGGGCGCTCAGAGGCGTCCTGTGCCCGACGAGGGTCCAGTCGCCGGTGCCGATCCCCCGGGGGGTGGCGGTCTGCCGGGTCGGCAACCTGTCCGCCAGGGGCGGTTCGATCGACGTCCTGCTCGACGTGCCCGCGTACGCGCGGGACGTCATGGTGACGGCGGTGGCGCGGATGCGCGCCCCCGGCGGCGCGACGGTGACGCAGCAGGCGCGGGGCATGATCAAGCTCCCGGCCACGCGGACGCGCCCGATCCAGCCGGCGCAGGGACAGACGCAGGGACAGGCGCAGGGACAGGCGCCGGGGCGGGGCGCGGTGGGAGGCTCCGACACGCTGGACCTCACCCGCCCGGTGGGAGAGCTCCGGCTCATGACGGCCGAACCCGCTCGGGGCACGGTCCCCGGCACCACGGTCCCCGGCGCCACGGCCCCGGGCACGCCGCAGGGCGCGGTCCCCGGCACTCCCGGCACCGCCGGTATCCCCGGCGCCCCCGGCACTCCCGGCAGGCCTTCCGGTGCGGTCCCCGGTGCTCCCGGAGTGCCGTCACGCGCGGTTCCCGGCACTGCCGGTACGCCGTCGGGTACGGTTCCCGGTGCTCCCGGCACGCCGTCCCGTGCGATCCCGGCCGCCCCCGGCCTCCCCGGGGCCCCGTCGATCGGCTCCGTGAGGGGCCAAGGCGCTCCGGGTGCCCCCACGGCAGGGGTGCCGGGGGCCGCGACCGCCTCCGGTCCGGGGACGGGGACCGGTCCGGTTCCCGGACGCGCGGGCGCGTCCGCCGGAAGCGGCGCGTCCGGTGTGACCGCCCCGGTTCCCACGCCCCCTCCCGGGGCCGGGCAGGCCGACGCGGCCTCGCGGAACGTGACGGCCGTGAACGTGGGCGAGGCCGACCAGCGTGTACTGGTGGCCCTGCTCGACGCCCTGGCCGGACGGCCCGTGGCCCAGGCGGCCAGCCCCGCCGCACCGGGAGCGGGCGCCGCGACGACCCCGGGGAACCCGGCGTCGGGGACGGTCGCCGGCGCCCCCGGCACCCGGGGAGGACGACCCGCCGCGAGCGCCGTCGCTCCGGGCGGTACGTCGCAGGCGAGGGGCGGTGCGCCCGGCACCGCGTCCATGCCGGGCGGTACGGCCGCCGGCGGGACCTCGGGGACATCCGGGTCCACCGCCGGAGGACCCGGCGCGCCGGGAACGACCGGCGGCCTGCCCGGTACGGCTCCGGCCGCCGGGCGGCAGCAGGCGGAAACGCCCGTCACCCCCGGCGCTCCTCGGGCCGGCGAGAACCCGGGCAACCTGGCCCTGGGGCCCGGCACGGCCCGTGACGCGGGCCGCAAGGCCGCCGGGCAGCAGCGGGCCACCGGCCGGGCCGGAACGGGTCGTCAGGGGACCACCCGGACGGCCGGACCCGGGCGTGCGGGAGGCGGTCAGAGGACGGCCGGTCGCGCCGGTGCGCAGATGCCGCAGACCGGACCGATGGTCGGCCGGCCGGTCTTCCCCGGCCAGGGCATGACGCAGGGCATGCCGCAGAACATGATCCAGCAGCTCGGGGCGTTGCCCCCGGGGACGGGCGCCCCGATGACCGGCCGGCAGCCGGGCGGAGCGGGGCGGAAAGCGGCCGCCCGGCAGGCGAGCGGGCTCGCGGCCGGGCCGATGAGCGCGCCGATGGGGCCGGGCCACCCGGCGATGGGCCACCCCGGCGCCGGTCACCCCGGCTACGGTCCGGGCATGACCGGCGGGGGCCAGGGAACGGCCGGCCCGGCCGGTCAGGCCGAGGCGATGCGGCAGATGGGCGGAGCTCAGATGCCGGGCGCGCAGATGCCGGGCATGCCGCCGCAGGGAGCCCCGGGAGCCCCGGGAGCACAGGGGGTCCAGCCGGGGCAGGTGCCGCCGATGGCCATGGGCATGGCGGGGACGATCCAGATGCCCGGCACCGAGAACGGCTCCCAGCTCCGCCTGCCGCCGGCGGGCCCCTTCCCGGCCGGCGCCCAGGGCTCCGCGCAGGCCTCCGCGCCGCAGGGCGCCCCCCTCCCGCAGGATCTGGGCACCCCGGACGGCCAGTCACGGCCGATGGCGGAGTCAAGGTCGTCGCTGACAGGGATCGGCGGCCTGCCGGTGGTCGCGCTGGCGGTGGCGACGCTTCTCGGCCTTCTCTGGCTGCAGAGGAGGATCCAGCGCCGCCGTCGGTCACGTCCCGTTTTGTAAAACGCGGTTTACTGTTACTTTGGCCCAACTAGTATTTCCTTGACGTGTTCATGATTGATTGCGTGGAGGACACCGGTGACGCGAACGCGGCGCAGGGCAGCCGTCTCCGCCGTTGTGATGTCCCTGGGACTCAGCGGTGCCGTTCTGCTCGTCGTGGCGCCGCTCACCGGTTTCCCGGCGGCAGGCGCGACGGTCAGAACGGTGCTCGCCAGTCCGTCGGAGATCCCCGGATGTGACATCGACCCGGCCGGTCCCTGCGAGGAGCCCACGTCGACCGTCACCGTCACGATCACCGAGGATCCGCCTCAGGACCCGCCCCAGGATCCTCCCGCCGTGCCGCAGAAGACCGTGACCAGCACGGTGATCGTCACGCCCAGGAAGACGAAGGCGCCGAAGGTGCCGAAGGCCACGGCGACGCCCCGGCAGGACACGGTCCAGGAGCCTCCGCCGGTCCAGCAGACCACGCCCCCTCCCGCGCTCGACCCGCCCCCGGTGATGGAGACCACCTCTCCTCCCGACACGGCGGGCGAGCAGGAGCCGGACGTCCAGTTCCCGCCCAACACGCCGGAGAACACCAGCCCGCTCCCGGCCGCCACCCCCACCGAGACCGCCACGTTCGACGACGGCGCCGCGGGCTCCTCGGTGTACGAGATCCGCAACGCCGGTTCCGAGTTCGACGGGGCCACGCTGAGCCGCCAGCTCGGCATCCCGGCGCTGATCCTGGTCCTGCTGGTGCTCTTCGCCGTCCTGATCTTCGAGGGCAGGCTGCGCCGCCTGGCCCACGCCGCCGCGGTCCGCAGGGCCGGTCCCCGCATGGCGGGCCCCCGCGGGGAGCCGGTGGACCCGATGATGTATCCGGCCGGGTCGGCGTTCGTGCCCGCCCACTACCAGTCCGGCACGGCGTACGCGCCGATCATCAGCCTCGTCCCCATGCAGATGTACGGCCCGCCCTACCCTGAGGGCTACGTTCCCGAGCAGTATCACCACGGGTACGCGCAGCCCACGGCGTACATGCCGGCGCCGGGCTACGAGCAGCCCGGCGGGCACGTCGACCCGTACGGCCGTCCCGTCCATGGTCCGGCTGGTCCGGCGGGTCCGGTCGAGCCGTTCGGCCACGACGGCTCGACGACCGCCTTCCGGGAGACCGCGCCGTCCGGGCCCAGGACCGATGAGAAGGGCTTCCCGCCCGGAGCCGTGGTCGAGTACCCGGGAGCACCGTTCCCGCAGGAGCCGCCCCGCGGTGGTACGGACCTCGGCGGCCCGCGCTTCCCGAACGGCCCGCGCGACGATTTCCGGACTTTCGGTTCTGGTCCGAAGGACACCGCCGGGACCGCGTCCGGCGCTCCGGGGACCTCCGGGGACCCGGGCGGAGGCCCGAGCGCTTTCGAGGTTCCCGGCGCTTCCGGGGACCGGCCGGCCGCGGGTGAGAAGCCCGCGGAGCCGACCCGGACGGCGGCCTACCCGCTCCAGGGGCAGGCCGGTGGAGAGGCCGGCACGGGTGAGGGCGGCGACAAGGAGCCCGGCAAGAAGAAGCGCGGCCTCTTCCGTCGCTCCTCCTGAGTCCGAGCCCGGACCCGGGCGGCCGCCTCACGTGACCCTGTGCCCCCTTCGTGCCGTCCTCGCCCCGCGTCCGCCCCGGACGATCGCCGGTCCACCCCTGGACGTTCCCGGCCGTCAGGGCGCGACCTCCGACCCGGCCGTCGACGGAGCGGGAAGCAGGGGGCTCAGCAGCGCGGCCAGGGCGAAGACGCCGACGTTGTACCAGAGCGTCGTCGCGGTCGCCGCGCCGAACCGGTCCGTGAGGTCGCCGGTCCCCGCGGCCACCAGGGCGAAGAACACGACCCCGACGATCGTGATCCCGGCCGCGGTGCCGAACTGGATGCCGGTGTTGACGACACCGGAACCGGCGCCGGCGTCGTCGGCGGGGACGTCGCCGAGCACCACGCCGGTGAGGATCGGCACGCACAGTCCCATCCCGAAGCCGATGACCAGCTCGGCGGCCACGACGTGCGGCCAGGCCAGATCGGCTCCCAGGGCCCGTACACAGACGATCATGACGAGGGTGCCCGCGGCCATCGTGAGCGCGCCCGCGCCGATGAGGCGGCGACCGTGCGCCGTGCCGTGGCGCAACGCGAGGTGGGTGGTCGCGGTGATGCCGACGGGCCAGGCCAGCGTCACCAGCGCCGTGCGCAGCGGCGTCCACTCCAGGCCGGACTGGAGCTGGTAGGTCAGCACCAGGAAGAACGACGTCACGCCGGAGAAGACCAGCAACACCACGATCACCCCGGCCGTGAAGGATCTCCGCCGGAACAGCGGGGGAGGGACGAGGGCGGAGCCGTCCCGGCGGTGGCGCCACCGCTGCTGGACGACGAACAGCCCCAGGGTCACGACGCCCGCGGTCATGACGGCGAACGTCCAGGCGGGCCGGTCCTCCGCCTGTCCCCGCACGAGGGGGTACATGATTCCCAGCGTGGCCAGGGTCACCAGGGCCACCCCCGTCAGGTCGAGCCGCAGCGGCCGGTCGGAGCGGGTCTCGGGCATGAACCTCGCCGCCGCGCAGAAGGCGAGGATCCCGACGGGAACGTTGACGTAGAAGATCGCACGCCAGCCGGTGCCCAGCACGTCGTACTCGGTCAGCAGCCCGCCCAGCAGCGGAGCGCTGACGCTGCCCAGGCTGAGGACCGCGCCCAGCAGCGAGAACGCCAGGGTCCGCTCGGCGGGGCCGAACATGGCGACGATGACCGACATGACCTGGGGCACCATCAGCGCGGCCATCGCGCCCTGCGCCAGGCGGCCGCCGACGAGGGCCCCCGGCGTCATGGCGGCGCCGCACGCGACGGAGGCGGCGGTGAACCCGGCGACGCCGATCAGGAAGAGGCGCTTGCGGCCGAAGATGTCACCGAGGCGCCCGCCGGTGATCAGCAGCAGGGCGAAGGCCAGGGCGTACCCGGCCAGGCTCCACTGCGCGGCGGTGTGGTCGGCGCCGAGGTCGCGCTGGATGCGGGGCAGCGCGATGCCGATGATGGTCGCGTCGACGTTGTCCATGAAGGCGGCGCTCAGCACGATGCCGAGGGCGATCCAGCGCCGCCGGGACGGGGGCGGGACGGTTCGGGGAGGGGATGGGGGCATGGCTTCTTCCCGGGGGATCGACTAGGCTTCCTGAACCAAAATAGAGACTCTCGAATTTAGAGCCTCTCTAATTCAGAGAGAGTAGGAAAGGAGGCCTGCCGTGTCAACGGAGCCGGGAAGCCGCACGGAGATGATCGCGGCCGTGTCCGATCAGGGACGCCTGACGGCCATGAGGGCGGCGCTGTTCCACGTCGGCATCGCCGGGCGGGCCGGGATCAACGTGACCGACTTCAACTGCCTGGCCCTCCTCGACAAGGAGGGACCGCTGACCCCCCACGATCTCGCCCTGCGGATAGGGCTGACGCGCGGCGGCGCCATCACCGCGGTCGTGGACCGCCTGCAGAAGGCGGGGTACGTGCGCCGCGACCGGGACGGCGCGGACCGGCGCCGCGTCCTTGTCGAGCTGGTACGCGAGGGCCCCTACAGCGCGTTGCAGGAGATCCTGGCGGACGTCAACCGGGCCTACGCCGATCTCGCCGGGAGCTACGGCGACGCGGAGCTGGCGATCATCCATGACTTCGCCGTCCGCGCCAACGACGTCATGCGGGAGCAGACCCGCCGGCTGTGGCGGGACTGAGGGCGGGAACGCGGCGGTCGCGGCGGGAGCGGGGGCGGGAACGCGAGGGCCGTGGCGGGAGCGGGGGCGGGAACGCGAGGGCCGTGGCGGGAACGGGGGCGGGAACGCGGCGGTCATGACGGGGGACCGAGGGGGGAAACGCGACGGCGCCGCCCGGGAGTCCCCGTGGCGGCGCCGTCGTGAGAGGCGGGACGGCTCAGCTCTTCGAGTTGGGACGCCTGAAGATCTTGTTGCCCAGCCAGACCAGCGGGTCGTACCTGCGGTCGACGACGCGCTCCTTCATGGGGATCAGCGCGTTGTCAGTGATCTTGATGTGCTCGGGGCAGACCTCGGTGCAGCACTTGGTGATGTTGCAGTAGCCCAGGCCGTGGTCCTCCTGGGCGGAGTCCTTGCGGTCGGCCACGTCGTAGGGGTGCATGTCCAGCTCGGCGATCCGCATCAGGAAACGCGGGCCGGCGAAGCCGGGCTTGTTCTCCTCGTGGTCGCGGATGACGTGGCAGACGTTGTTGCACATGAAGCACTCGATGCACTTGCGGAACTCCTGGGACCGCTCGACGTCGATCTGCTGCATGCGGTACTCGCCCGGCTTCACGTCGGACGGAGGGGTGAAGGACGGGATCTCCCTGGCCTTCTGGTAGTTGAACGACACGTCCGTGACCAGGTCCTTGATCACCGGGAACGTCCGCATGGGCGTGACGGTGATCGTCTCGTCCTCGGTGAAGGTGGACATCCGGGTCATGCAGCCGAGCTTCGGCCTGCCGTTGATCTCCATTGAGCAGGAGCCGCACTTGCCGGCCTTGCAGTTCCACCGGACGGCCAGGTCGGGGGCCTGGGTCGCCTGGAGACGGTGGATGATGTCGAGGACGACCTCGCCCTCGTTCACCTCGACCGTGAAGTCCTCGAGCTTGCCCTCGCCGCCCTCGCCCCGCCATATGCGGAACTTCGCCTTGTAACTCATGGTTACTCCTTGGCCAGCGCGTCGAAGGCGGCCAGCTCTTCCTCGGTGATGTACTTCTTCAGCTCGTCACGCTCGAACAGCGTGATGAGGTCGTCCCGCATCGGCTGCTGGACCTTCTCCTCGACGGTGACGCCGGAGCCGTCCGCGGCCAGGCCGCAACGCAGGATCTTGGTACGCCACTCGGCCGACATCGCGGGGAAGTCGTCGCGGGTGTGGCCGCCGCGGCTCTCCTCGCGCAGCAGCGCGGCCTTGGCCACGCACTCCGAGACCAGGAGCATGTTGCGCAGGTCGAGGCAGAGGTGCCAGCCCGGGTTGTAGATCCGGCTCCCGGCCGCGCCCACGCCCTGGGCCCGCTCCTTGAGCTTCTCCACCCCCTCCAGCGCCTCGGTGACCTCCTCGGCCTTGCGGATGATGCCGACCAGCTCGTTCATCGTCCGCTGCAGCTCGTGGTGGACCTCGTAGGGGTTCTCGCCCGACCGCTCCAGGGGGGCCAGCGCCTCGGCGGTCGCGGTCGCCACGCTCTCCTCGGAGATCCTCGGACGGGCCGCCAGGGCGTCCACGTACGCCGCCGCGCCCGCGCCCGCGCGGCGCCCGAACACCAGCAGGTCCGACAGGGAGTTGCCGCCCAGCCGGTTGGAGCCGTGCATGCCGCCGGAGACCTCACCGGCCGCGAACAGCCCGGGGACGGCCGCGGCGCCGGTGTCGGCGTCCACCTCGACGCCGCCCATGATGTAGTGGCAGGTCGGGCCGACCTGCATGGGTTCGGCGGTGATGTCGACGTCGGCCAGTTCCTTGAACTGGTGGTGCATCGACGGCAGCCGTCTGATGATCTCCGCGGCGGGCAGCCGGGTGGAGACGTCCAGGAAGACACCGCCCTGCGGTGATCCGCGGCCCGCCTTCACCTCGGAGTTGATCGCCCGGGCGACCTCGTCACGGGGGAGCAGCTCCGGGGGACGGCGGTTGTTGGCCTGGTCGTCGTACCAGCGGTCTGCCTCCTCCTCGGAGGTGGCGTACTTGTCCTTGAACACCTCGGGGATGTAGTCGAACATGAACCGCTTGCCCTCGGAGTTCCTCAGCACCCCGCCGTCGCCGCGGACGGACTCGGTGACCAGGATGCCGCGGACCGAGGGCGGCCAGACCATCCCGGTGGGGTGGAACTGGATGAACTCCATGTTGATCAGCTTCGCCCCGGCCAGCAGGGCCAGCGCGTGACCGTCGCCGGTGTACTCCCAGGAGTTGGACGTGACCACGTAGGACTTGCCGATCCCGCCGGTGGCCAGCACGATCGCCGGGGCGTCGAACAGGATGAGCTTGCCGTTCTCCCGCCAGTAGCCGAAGGCGCCCGAGATCGCGCCGCCCTCGCCGGCGGCGTCCGCGTCCTTGAGCAGGCGGGTCACCGTGCATTCCTGGAAGACCTTGATGAACGCCTCGGCGTCACCGTGCAGCCGCTCGTCCTCCTGCTGGAGCGCGACCACGCGCTGCTGCAGCGTGCGGATCATCTCCAGGCCGGTGCGGTCGCCGACGTGGGCCAGCCGCGGGTACTCGTGCCCGCCGAAGTTGCGCTGGCTGATCCTGCCGTCCTTGGTGCGGTCGAACAGCGCGCCCCAGGCCTCCAGCTCCCAGACCCGGTCCGGGGCCTCCTGGGCGTGCAGCTCGGCCATCCTCCAGTTGTTGAGGAACTTGCCGCCGCGCATGGTGTCGCGGAAGTGCACCATCCAGTTGTCGTCGCTGTTGACGTTGCCCATGGCGGCGGCGGCGCCGCCCTCGGCCATGACCGTGTGCGCCTTGCCGAACAGCGACTTGCAGACGATGGCCGTCCGCTTGCCCTGCTGGCGGGCCTCGATGGCCGCCCGCAGGCCCGCACCGCCGGCGCCGATGACGACGACGTCGTATTCGTGACGCTCGATTTCCACAGTGATCCTTATGCGAACGAGAAGGCGATGATGCCCTTGGCCACCAGGCGGACGTAGAGGTCGGCGCCCATGACGGAGAACATGGAGACCAGGGCGAGCTGCGAGTGCCTGGCGTTGAGCTTGGAGACGAAGCCCCAGGCCCGGTAGCGGATCGGGTGCTTGGAGAAGTGGTTCAGGCGCCCGGCCGTGATGTGGCGGCAGGAGTGGCACGAGAGCGTGTACAGGTTGATCAGGACCGCGTTGACGATCAGGATCCAGGTGCCCAGGCCGCCCGGCCTTTCGAGCAGCGCCTTCACCGCGTCGTAGGCCAGGACGAGGCCGATGACGATGGCCGCGTAGAAGAAGTAGCGGTGCACGTTCTGCAGGATCAGCGGGAAGCGGGACTCGCCGGTGTACTTCTTGTGCGGCTCGTTCACCCCGCACGCCGGCGGGGAGAGCCAGAAGCCGCGGTAGTAGGCCTTGCGGTAGTAGTAGCAGGTGAAGCGGAAGCCCGCGGGAAGGCCGAGGATCAGCAGCCCGGGGGGCAGGGTGTACCAGTCGCCGAAGGGCGCGAAGCCGAACAGCCGCGCGTCCGGCGGGCAGCTCGTCGCCAGACAGGGCGACGCGAACGGCGCGTGGTACGGGGATACGAAGTAACTCTTATCGAAGATCGCCCATGTGGCGTAGACGAGGAATGCCGTGAAGATGATGAAGGTGACCAGTGGATAGCGCCACCACTGGTCCGTACGCAGGGTGCGCTCCTTGATCTGCGCACGCTGTCTCCTGGCCGGGCTCTCGGCCGTTGTCTGGGTCATCGAGACCTCTCCACCTCCCGCGGACCCCGCTCGCCCAGGGGTCCGGGTCGTTTCAGTTCTGCCACGTGTCGGGCCATGGTCGCGCCGGCTCACACGTGCGCGCGCATATTGGTGGGGGATACGTTACGACGGAGCCCGGGGCTTGTGTGAGAGGGGTCACTCACAATTTCACTGACCCGGTGTGATTCCTGTCACGTTGGCAGCCAAGGCGCCCCGCCTGCGGCTTCTCAAGGGGTGGATGATCACGATGAGGTCTCGGGGGGCCGTGGGGACGGCCGCCGCGCGCCGGGCGGGGCCTCAGTAGTGCTGGTTGGAACTGGGCAGCTTGACGACCGTGACGAAGAAGTCGTCGATCCGCCGCACGACGCTGATGAACTGGTCGAAGTCCACCGGCTTGGAGACGTAGGCGTTGGCGTGCAGGTTGTAGCTGCGCAGGATATCCTCCTCCGACTCCGACGTGGTCAGCACGACCACGGGGATCCCGCGGAGCCGCTCGTCGGCCTTTATGTCCTGGAGCACCTCCCGCCCGTCCTTGCGGGGCAGGTTGAGGTCCAGCAGGATCAGGTCGGGCCGGGGCGCGTCCTCGTAGCCCTCCTCCTTGCGCAGGAAGGCCATGGCCTGCTCGCCGTCGTTGACCACGTGCAGCTTGTTGCGGACCTTGTTGAGCTCGAACGCCTCCCGCGTCAGCAGGACGTCACCCGGGTCGTCCTCGACCAGGAGGACGTCGATCCAGCGCAGGTCATTCATTGGTGTCTCCAGTGGGAAGGGTCCAGCGGAAGGTCGTGCCGGGCCGGTCGGGCTCGTCGGTGTCCAGCCAGATGCGGCCGCCGTGATACTCGACGATCTTCTTGCAGAGCGCCAGCCCGATGCCGGTTCCGGCGTAGGCGTCCCGGCCGTGCAGGCGCTGGAAAATCAGGAAGATGCGGTCAGTGTATTTACTGTCGATGCCGATGCCGTTGTCGGCACAGGAGAACTCCCACATGTCCCCGTCGCGGCGCACCCCGATGTGGATCTCCGGCGGGGCCTGCCCGCGGAACTTGATCGCGTTGCCGATGAGGTTCTGGAAGAGCTGGGTGAGCTGGACCCGGTTGCCGTGCACCTCGGGCAGCTCGTCGTGGGTCACCGTCGCCCCGGCGTCCTCGATCGGCGCGCCCAGGTTGTGCAGCGCGGCCTTGAACGGCACCGTGGAGTCGATCGTGACGCGCTCGCCTGCCCTGCCGACCCGGGAGAAGTCGAGCAGGTCGTTGATCAGCAGTTGCATGCGCTTGGCGCCGTCGACCGAGAAGGAGATGTACTGCTTGGCGCGCTCGTCGAGCTGGTCGCCGTAGCGCTGTTCCAGCATCCGGGTGAAGCTGGCCACCTTGCGCAGCGGCTCCTGGAGGTCGTGGCTGGCCACGTAGGCGAACTGCTCCAGCTCGGCGTTGGAGCGCCTGAGCTCGGTGGCCTGGTCCTCCAGCTTCCGCTGCGTGTCGGAGGCACGCCGCCACTCCGACAGGATGCGGCGGCGCATCGCGTCGACGTGGCCGGAGAGCTCGGCCAGCTCGGCCGGGCGCTCCACCGCGAGCCGGTGGTCGAAGTCGCCCTGGGAGACCGCACGGACCTGGTCGGTCAGCTCGGCCAGCGGGCGCAGCACCGCGTGGCGCACGATGAGCACCGCGGCGATCCCGGCGACCAGCAGCGCCACCGCGACCCCGACGAGCGCGATGTAGAGCGCCTGCCAGCCGGCGTCGAACCGGGCGGTGCCGCTCTCGTGCAACCGGTTCAGGTGGTCCTGCAGGACCGACAGGGAGCCGCGGACCTCGTTGAACCGGGTGGCGTTGATGGCGGCGTTCTCGCGGGCGGCGTCGGTCTTCAGCGTGGGCACTGCGGCGATGACCCTCTCGGCGTAGTCGCGCCGCCACTCCTGCCCTGCCGCCCTGAGGCGGTCCACCTCCGCGCCGACCGTCTCGCGCTCCGGTATCCGGGGGACCAGTGCGGCGAGCGCGTCCAGCGCGACCTTCTCGGCGAGGACGGCCTCGCGGTAGGCCGCCAGGGAGGTCTCGTCGTTGGTCCTCCCGTACGCCCGCACCGCGCTCTCCTGGGAGGTCAGCGCGTTGGTGGCCTCCAGGGTGCGCAGCGCCGCCGGGTCGACGACGTCGATCAGGCTCTCCCTGGCCTGGCGGGTCTCCTCGATCGCGTTGAGCGTGACGGCGGCCGAGATCATGAAGACCAGCGCGATGCCGACCCCGGCGAGCAGGAACCAGCGCCTCACCGGCAGCCGCCGGGCACCTCCGGGGGAACCGGGCCCGGAGGCGGGCACCGAGAGCGGGCGGGGGCTGGTGTCGGCCCTGGAGGGGCCCGTCGCCGGGGCGTCCTCGGGGAGGGGGCCGGCCGGGGAGGAGGCGGTCACCGGTGCGCGCTCCGGGAGATGAGCACGGTCGCCAGGTCGTCGCTGAGCGCGTCGCGGTTCAGCTCGATGACCCGTTCGATGAGGCGGTCGAGATCGATGCCGCCCTCCTCCTGGACGAGCCTGAGCAGGCCCTCGGTGCCCAACAGGTCGGGACCGCCGCCCACGGTGGCCTCGATCAGGCCGTCGGTGTAGAGCAGCAGCGACCAGTCCTCGCCGAGCGGGACGTCGATCGCCGACCACTCGATGCCCTGGAAGATGCCCAGCGGCGGACCCGAGGGGGTGCCCGGCACCACGCCGATGACCCCGTCGCGGATCAGCAGCGGCGGCGGGTGACCCACCACGTGCATCCGCGCGTGGTCGAGCGCGGGGTCGATCGTGACGATGCACAGGGTGGTGAAGATCTCAGCGGACTTGCGCTCCAGGCGGAGCACCGACTCCAGCGTGCCCAGCAGTTCGTTGCCGGTGTGCCCGGCCAGCACCAGGGTCCGCCAGGCGATCCTGAGGGCGACCCCCAGGGCGGCCTCGTCGGGGCCGTGCCCGCACACGTCGCCGACCACCACGTGGACGGCGCCGTCGGGGCTCTGCACGGTGTCCCAGAAGTCACCGGCGAGCAGGGCGCGCCTGCGGCCGGGCAGGTAGCGGGCCTGGTGGTCCAGCCCGTCCGAGGTCAGCAGCGGGACGGGGAGCAGGCCGCGCTCCAGGCGGGAGTTCTCCTTGGTGAGCAGCTCCACCTCGACCAGCCTGCGCTGGGCCAGGTCGGCGCGCTTGCGCTCTATCGAGTAGCGGATGGCCCGGGCCAGCAGGCGGGCCTCCACGTCCTGCTTGACCAGGAAGTCCTGGGCGCCGGCGGCCACGGCCTCCACGCCGACGTGGGTGTCGTTCAGGCCGGTCAGCACGAGCACGGCGGCGTGCGGTGCCATCGACAGCACCTGCTCCAGCGCCTCCAGGCCGGACGCGTCGGGCAGCGACAGGTCGACGAGCACGCACTGCACGTCCTCGGTCAGCCGCTCCCGGCTCTCGGCCATGCTCCGCACCCAGATGATCTTGGGGGGCTGCTCCGCCTCGCCGAGCAACTCCTCCACGAGGAAGGCGTCGCCCGCGTCGTCCTCGATGAGAAGAAGCGTGAGCGTTTCGTTGGCGGGGGCGGTCACTGACGCCTCTTCGTGAGATCGGGAGAACCTTCGACGCTACGTAGAATAGTGGGATCGTTCCGGTACTGAGGATGCCTGGGTGCGGTGACTTGTCTCCCGCCGTGAACCGAAGACGGTGAAGCGGGTGCGAAGGATCTCGATGATGTCGTCGTCGAGAACCGCCGATACCCCCGGGGAGTCCAGGGTCCGCACCATCGCGTACAGCACGTCGGCGTGTGGTTGCCGCAGAAGAGCGCCCGCTCGCCCGGACGCCCGCTGATGCTCACCGCCGGCCAGAAGCCGCGCGTAGCCACGGAGCATGTCCTCGCACCGCTCGAAGGCGTCCCTGCGTGCCCGCTCCAGCTGCCAGCGGTTCAGGCGGAAGGTGATGATGGTCGCCTCCCCCTTGGGGGTCCTCGCCCGGTAACGGCCGGTACGCAGGATGAGCCGGAGATGATCGTAGGGATCTTCGACGGACGGGTCGATGAGCAGGCGCTCACCGCTCACCGGGTCGCACGGGTAGTCGGCGCGCTTGGCGTTGCTGTCGCAGTGGTCGCAGGCGAGGAAGTGGTTGAGCCAGTCGAAGGCCCGGAGGGGGGCCAGCGTGATCGGTTCGAAATGGTCGATCGCCGTGCCGAGGCTGTCCCCGCAGTACATGCAGCGCTCCATCCCCGGCGCCATGGGCCGTAACGCCTCGCGCAGGGCTGCCCGGTCCGCGGAGGCGCCCTTCCACCGGCCACGGGCCGCGGCTCCGTCCGCCGAGCGCGCACGGAGGTGATCGCTGTGCGCCCGGAGCCGGTCGGCGAGCCTCGGGGAGAGAGACGTGCGGGTCAGCGGGATCACGAATCGGGCCCGAGGGGCTGGGATACCTCCCGCACCCGGGTGGCGGGCGAACTCGCCGGCGTCCGGCTGATCCGTTCGTACTCCTCGATCTCCGCGGGTGTGGCATCCCCGTCGAGGACCTTGACCTCGAGATCGCCCAGATCCTCGCGGAGCTCGTCCGAGCGGGGGGAGTACGCGGAGTCGACGCCGAACAACTCCGTCACGACGGCGTCGTCGCCGCTGCCGTAGACGATGCGGCGGTAGAGGTCCTCGTCCACGACGCGTGCGGAGTCCTCCTCGTCCGGTCCCGGCAGGCGGATGAGACCACCCGGGCTCGCGCTCTGGCAGACGTAGGGGCTGTGCGTGGTGACGATGAACTGGATCCTGGGGAAGTGGGCCTTCAGCCACTCGCCGATCTTCTGCTGCCAGCTCACGTGAAGGTGCGCGTCCATCTCGTCGATCAGCACGACTCCCGGGTACGTGAGAGCGGGGGCCCGGTTCACCTGGCCGAGCCCGAGACCTCCGTAGGCCAGGTACATCTGCCGCACGATGTCGAGCACGAGGGCCGTGACGGCTCGGTAGCCGTCACTCATCCTGCGCAGCGGGACCTCCTCGCCACGCCTGTCGACCCACAGGCCGTCGGAGTCGACCCGGCGTATCCGGTGGTCGTCGGGAAGAAGTCCGTCGGAGAGAAGGGTGAGCACGTTCTCCAGGAGGGACCCGGCTCCCGGCTTCTTCTCAAGCTGGAGAAGGTGCTGCTCGATGAGCCAGTCGACTCCCTCGGTCAGGGCGGCGTCCTCGTCGAACAGCGTGCTCATCCCACCGTCGTGACGCCCTCGCCGATCGTGGCCCCGTCTGATCGGGGATCCTCCGGACAGGCGGCGGAACGGGCCGTAGCCGACGCACAGCCAGCCGCGGCCGCCGCGGCCGCCGTGCCCGCCGATCGGCGGGCCGGAGAGCCCGTCGTCGGTCTCCCGTCTGACCCCGTGGTCGGGGTGCCAGTGGGTGGTCATCGTGACCGAGCTCTGAAGACCGGTGAAGAGACCGGCGTCGTCGAGGTGCTCGTCGGGGACAACCGTGACGCTCACCGTGCGGGGCTGATCGCCGGAAGGCGGGTCGGCCCATGCCTCCACGTCGGCACCGGGCATCAGCCAGGACCCGCTCATCGCCAGGCCGATGGCCTGGAGCAGCGTCGTCTTCCCCGCCCCGTTACGGCCGGCGAGGACGGTCCAGCCCGCGTACGTCCGGTCGGGACGGGCGAAGGCGAGGTTCACCTCGCGGGCGCCGGAGAAGCCGCGTACGCCGGAGATCTTCAGATGTGCGATTACACGTCACCCTCCTCTTCCCTTCTCGCGCTCGGCGGTGCGTGTCCCGGCCGTGCTCGCGGCTCACTCTAGGCGTGCGCCTGTCCCAATGTCCTGATCTTGGTCGGTGTACGGGGTCATGTCTCGGTGATCAGGTCCAGGCCCTCGGGGAGGCTGCCGTCGCGGGCGGCGTCGGTGAGGAAGAGGAGCAGGGTCGCCCGGAACGCCTGGGCCGCGCGGGTGGGCTCGACGTCCTTGCGGTGCGCGATGGCGACCGTCCGGCGCAGTCCCGGGGGCGCCAGCGGCGTCCCGGTCAGCCCCGGCCGTCCGTCCAGGACCATCGAGGGCACCAGCGCGACCCCGAGCCCGGCCTCCACGAAGCGGAGCACCGCGTCCATCTCGCCCCCCTCCACCGCGAACCTGGGCTCGAACCCGGCCTGCCGGCAGGCGCTCAGCGTGGCCTCGCGCAGGTCGTACCCGCGCCGGAACATCACCATCGGGCGGCGCCGCAGTTCCTCGATGCGCGCGTACGGCCTGCGGGCGTGCCCGGCGGAGGGGGAGGCGACGACCAGGTTCTCGCTCAGGATCTCCTCGGTGACCAGGGCGGGGTCGTCGCTGTGCAGCGGCATGATGATCAGCGCCAGGTCGAGCTGGCCCCGGGCGAGCGTGCGGACCAGGTCGCGGGAGCCGCCCTCCTCCACGAAAAGCTCGATGCCGGGATAGGCCCGGTGGAACCTGGCCAGCACGTCGGCGAGCAGCCCGGCGCACAGGGAGGGTGTGGCGCCGAGCCGGACCCGGCCCCGGCGCAGCCCGGCCAGCTCGCCCACCTCGCTCCTGGCGGTCTCGGCGTCGGCCAGCATCCGGCGGGCCAGCGGCAGCAGCGCCTCGCCCGCCGGGGTCAGCGTGACGTTCCCCCGGGCGCGGCTGAACAGCGGCGCGCCGAGCTCGGCCTCGAGCGCCTTGACCTGCTTGCTCAGCGAGGGCTGGGCGACGCGCATCCGCTCGGCGGCCTGGGTGAAGTGCCGGGTCTCGGCGACGGCCACGAAGTAGGCCAGTTGCTGGAGCTGCACGTTTCCCTAGCGTAGGGGGTGGACCTCCCGGAGGCCCGGCTCCCCGCGCATCGGGCGCCGGGGCCCGCGGCGGCGGGGTCCGCGGCGGTGGGGCGGTGGGGCGTATAGCGCACCGGGATGCCGGGGGCGGATCCGGGGCGGCCGGACGGGCCGGGGAGGATGTGAGATTGCTCGCACCAGGCAGAACGCCGCGAACCCGCAGAGGCGGGAAAGCAGAGTCAATAGCCACAGGCTATGGAAACCACATCCACGATGACTTGGACGGGGGTAAACCCTCCTGCCTACCGTCACGGTGTGACTGCCACTATTGAGCGCGGATCCGCCACCGCGCCGGTGAACCCCCCCGCGGGCACCGGGAAGAACGGGAAGAAGAGCGCGAAGCCCGCCCGGCCCGGGCGCAAGGGCGGCTTCCTCGCCTCCACCAACGGCAAGAAGGTCGTGATGGCCGTCACGGGTGCCGTGATGGTGCTCTTCCTCGTCGGGCACATGGCCGGGAACCTCAAGAGCTTCCTCGGCGCCGACTCCTTCAACGGCTACGCGGACTTCCTGCGGACCATGGGCGAGCCGCTGCTGCCGCACCGCGTCCTGCTGACCGTCGTCGAGGTGGGCCTGGTCGTCGCGGTGGCGCTGCACATGTGGTCGGCGGTCTCCCTGGCCCGCCGGGCGCGCAAGGCCCGCCCGGTCAGGTACGCGGTCAGGCGCAGGTCCCGCTCGAACGGCTACGCGGTCCACACCATGCGCTACGGCGGTGTGATCATCGTGCTGTTCCTGGTCTACCACCTGCTGGACCTGACGTTCGGCACGGCCAACCCCGCCGGGCCGGCCTCCACCCCCTACGAGCGCCTGGTGGAGGGCTTCGCCCCGTCGCGCTGGTGGGTGACCCTGTTCTACGCGCTCGCGGTCGTCATGGTCGGCCTGCACCTGCGCCACGGCCTGTGGAGCGCCTTCCAGACGCTCGGCCTGGCCAGCCGCCGCAGCTACCGCGCCCTGAGGGCCTCGGCCTCCGGCCTGTCGCTGCTGCTGGTCGTCGGTTTCCTGGCGGTCCCGGCCGCCGTCGTGATCGGAGTGATCAAGTGAACGGACCCGTCGGGAGATACACCGTGGGCGAGCCGATCCGCGACACCAAGGCGCCGGACGGCCCGATCGAGGACCGCTGGGAGAAGCGCAAGTTCGGCGCCAAGCTCGTCAACCCGGCCAACAAGCGCAAGCTGAACGTCATCGTGGTCGGCACCGGCCTGGCGGGCGGCTCGGCCGCGGCGACGCTCGGCGAGCTCGGCTACAACGTCACCTCGTTCTGCTACCAGGACTCCCCCCGCCGCGCGCACTCGATCGCGGCGCAGGGCGGCATCAACGCGGCCAAGAACTACCGCGGCGACGGCGACTCGATCTACCGGCTGTTCTACGACACGGTCAAGGGCGGCGACTTCCGCGCCCGCGAGTCCAACGTCTACCGGCTGGCCCAGGTCAGCGTGAACATCATCGACCAGGCCGTGGCCCAGGGCGTGCCGTTCGCCCGCGAGTACGGCGGCCTGCTCGACACCCGCTCCTTCGGCGGCGCGCAGGTCTCGCGGACCTTCTACGCCCGGGGCCAGACCGGCCAGCAGCTCCTGCTCGGCGCCTACCAGGCGCTGGAGCGGCAGATCGCGGCCGGCACCGTGACCATGCACACCCGTCACGAGATGCTCGACCTGATCGTCTCCGACGGCCGGGCGCGCGGCGTCATCGTCCGCGACATGGTCACCGGCGAGATCCAGCGGCACCTGGCCGACGCGGTCGTGCTGGCCACCGGCGGCTACGGGAACGTGTTCTTCCTGTCCACCAACGCCAAGGGCTGCAACACCACGGCGATCTGGCGGGCGCACCGGCGCGGCGCGATGTTCGCCAACCCCTGCTACACCCAGATCCACCCGACCTGCATCCCGGTCAGCGGCGAGTACCAGTCGAAGCTGACCCTGATGTCGGAGTCGCTGCGCAACGACGGCCGGGTGTGGGTGCCGCTGGAGCGGGGCGACGCCCGCCCGCCCGCGGAGATCCCCGAGGCCGAGCGCGACTACTACCTGGAGCGCATCTACCCGGCGTTCGGCAACCTGGTCCCGCGCGACATCGCCTCCCGCGCCGCCAAGAACGTCTGCGACGAGGGGCGCGGCGTCGGCCCCGGCGGCCTGGGCGTCTACCTCGACTTCGCCGACTCGATCACCCGCCTGGGCCGCGACGCGGTGGAGAAGAAGTACGGCAACCTCTTCGAGATGTACGAGCGCATCACCGGCGAGGACCCCTACACCCAGCCGATGCGCATCTACCCGGCCGTCCACTACACGATGGGCGGCCTGTGGGTGGACTACGACCTGCAGTCCACGATCCCGGGCCTGTTCGTGATCGGCGAGGCCAACTTCTCCGACCACGGCGCCAACCGCCTCGGCGCGTCCGCGCTGATGCAGGGCCTGGCCGACGGCTACTTCGTGCTGCCGACCACGATCGGCGACTACCTGGCGAACGGCCCGTACGGGGAGGTCGACGAGGAGGCCGTGGCCGAGGCCGAGATCGGGGTCCGCCGCCGGATCGACGCCCTGCTGACCAACGACGGAGACCGTACCGCCGACTCCTACCACCGCGAGCTCGGCAAGCTCATGTGGGACTACTGCGGCATGGAGCGCACCGAGGAGTCGCTGCGCAAGGCGCTGGAGCGCATCCCCGAGCTGCGCGAGGAGTTCTGGCGCAACGTCAAGGTCTCCGGCGAGGCCGGCGAGCTCAACCAGGCGCTGGAGCGGGCCGGCCGGGTGGCCGACTTCTTCGACCTGGCCGAGCTGATGTGCGTCGACGCGCTGCACCGCACCGAGTCGTGCGGCGGCCACTTCCGCGCCGAGTCGCAGGACGCCGACGGCGAGGCCCTGCGCGACGACGAGAACTTCGCCTACGTCGCCGCCTGGGAGCACTCCGAGAACGGCCCGGTCCTGCACAGGGAAGACCTCGACTACGAGTACGTGACGATGAGCCAGCGGAGCTACAAGTGAACCTCACCCTGAAGGTCTGGCGGCAGAAGAACCCCGACGACGCCGGGCGTATGGTCACCTACCGGGTCCAGGACGTGTCCCCGGACATGTCCTTCCTGGAGATGCTCGACGTCCTCAACGAGCGGCTCATCCTGGAGGGCGACGACCCGGTCGCCTTCGACCACGACTGCCGCGAGGGCATCTGCGGCATGTGCGGCATGGTCATCAACGGCGTCGCGCACGGCGAGCAGGTGGCCACCACCACCTGCCAGCTGCACATGCGCCACTTCGAGGACGAGGCCGTCATCACCGTCGAGCCGTGGCGCGCCGCGCCCTTCCCGGTGGTGAAGGACCTGGTCGTGGACCGCTCGGCGTTCGACCGGATCATCCAGGCGGGCGGCTTCGTCTCCGTCCCGGCCGGATCGGCCCCGGACGCTCACAGCGTCCCGGTCAAGAAGGAGGACGCCGACGCGGCGTTCGACGCGGCCACCTGCATCGCCTGCGGCGCGTGCGTCGCCGCCTGCCCGAACGGCTCGGCCTCGCTGTTCACCGCGGCGAAGATCACCCATCTGAGCCTGCTGCCGCAGGGACAGCCCGAGCGCGACTCCCGCGCCAGGGCCATGGTCGAGCAGATGGACGCCGAGGGCTTCGGCGGCTGCACCAACACCGGGGAGTGCACCGCGGTCTGCCCCAAGGGCATCCCGCTGGACACCATCGCCCAGATGAACCACGACTACCTGCGGGCCTCCAGGTAGCGGGGACGGCCCGGCGAAGGACCGGCGGCCCGTGGGGAGCGGGGCGTCAGCCCAGCTCGGTGACGACCTCCCGCCGCAGGCTCGCCGCGTCCACGCCCGCGTCCTTCAGGACGCGGGCGGCCAGGCCCCCGCTCTCGCGCAGGAGGCCGAGCAGGATGTGGCCGTCGCCGATGTAGTTGTGCTTGAGGTTCAGCGCCTCGCGCAGCGACAGCTCCAGGGTCTTCTTGGCCCGGGGGCTGAAGGGGACGTGGGACCCGCCGAACCACCGGCTCCGCCGGTCGGCGGGCTCGCGGTCCAGGGCGCCGGGACCGAAGGCGGCCTCGACCTTCTCCCTGATGGCCGCCAGGTCGATGCCGATCGTCTCCAGCGCCTCGGCGTCCAGGGCCGCGGCCGGCCGGCGCTGGGACAGGTGGGCGACGGACCGGAAGGCCCGGTCGTGGTCGAGGCCGTGGCGGCCCAGCACCCTGGCCGACAGGCAGCCCGGCTGGTTCAGCAGGCCGAGCAGGAGGTGCTCGGTGCCGATCACCTCGTGCCGCAGCCGGCGCGCGTTCTCCTGGGCGAGGATCACCGCCTGGCGGGCCTCGCGATGGAATCTCTCGAACATCGTCACCTCTCCCTTCTCAGCAGCCCTCGGCCGCCCGCGTACTTCTTGTGGACCGCCTGCCTGGTGACCTCCAGGCAGTGGGCGATCTCCTGCCAGGACCAGCCCTGGTCCCGCGCGTTCTCCACCTGGAGTGCCTCCAGCCGGTCGACCAGCGTCCGCAGCGCCCGCACGGCCCTCAGACCCACGGCCGGATCGCGGCTGCCGGCGTCGGAGGCCAGCTGTGCCGTATCGCTCATGCCGTCAATTTAGGTTGACGCAGCCCGTATGTCAACCAGAATTGACGTGGTCCCGCTGTCAGTAAATGGTTTGCCTGACGAGGGAGGGCTTTGTCAGGCTGACAGGGCTATGCGCTCCCTACCCGTCGCCGATCCCGGCGTTCCCGACGCCCGCAGCCCGGCCGACTACCTGCGGTGGGTGGTCCGCACGCAGAGGGGGCCGTTGCTCCTCGGCACCTTCTACGCCACCCTGTGGTGGCTCACCATGGCGCTCGTCCCGGCCGCCATGGGAAACGGCATCGACGCCCTCCGGCACGAGGACGTGCCCGGCCTGCTCACCTGGGGCGGGGTGCTGCTCGCGCTGGGCGTCGCGCAGGCCGTCACCGGCATCCTGCGCCACCGGATGGCGGTCTACAACTGGCTGGCCGCCGCCTACCGGACCGTCCAGGTCACCGCGAGGCAGGCGACCCGGCTGGGCGCGACCCTGCCCAAGCGGATGTCCACCGGCGAGGTGGTCAGCGTCGGCAACTCCGACATCGCCCACATCGGCAACGCGATCGACATCCTGCTCCGCGCCGTCGGGGCGCTCGTCGCCATCGCCGCGGTGACCGTGATCCTGATCCGCACCTCGCCGACGCTCGGCCTGGCGGTCCTGCTCGGCCTGCCGCTCATGGCCGCCGCGGTCGGCCCCCTGCTGCGGCCGCTGCACCGCCGCCAGAACGCCCACCGCGACCTGCAGGGCGACCTGTCCACCCGCGCCGCCGACATCGTCGCCGGCCTGCGGGTGCTGCGCGGCATCGGCGGCGAGAGGGTCTTCGCCGACCGCTACGCCGCCGAGTCCCAGCGGGTGCGCCACGCCGGCGTGCGGGTGGCCGCGGTGGAGTCGGTGCTGGAGGGGGCGCAGGTCCTGCTGCCCGGCCTGCTGATCGCCGGGGTGACCTGGCTGGGCGCGTCCTTCGCGTTGCGCGGCGAGATCAGCGTCGGCCAGCTCGTCGCCTTCTACGGCTACGCCGCGTTCCTCATCGGCCCCATGCGGACCCTCACCGAGGCCGCCGACAAGCTCACCAAGGGCCACGTCGCCGCCCGCCGGGTGGTGCGCATCCTCTCCCTGCGGCCCGAGGTCGAGGGCGGCACCGGCCGTTCCGAGGGCGGCCTGCTGCGCGACGTGACCTCCGGGGTCGCGGTCCGCCCCGGCATGCTCACCGCCCTGGCCGCGGCCGCCCCCGAGGAGGCCACGGCCATCGCCGACCGCCTCGGCCGCTACGGCGACGGCGACGTCGACTTCGGCGACGTCTCGCTCGACAGCCTGCCGGTCTCGGAGGTGCGGCGCCGGATCCTGGTCGCCGACAACGACGCCCGCCTCTTCGCCGGCGTGCTCAGGGACGAGCTGGACGTCACCGGGACGGCCTCCGCCGACGAGCTCTCCCATGCCCTGTGGGCGGCGTGCGCCACCGACATCGTCGAGGCGCTGCCCGACGGCCTCGACGGGCACGTCGCCGAGGCGGGCCGGGAGTTCTCCGGAGGCCAGCAGCAGCGGCTCAGGCTCGCCAGGGCGCTCGTCCTCGACCCCGAGGTGCTCGTCCTGATCGAACCCACCAGCGCGGTCGACGCCCACAGCGAGGCGCGCATCGCCGACCGGCTCGCCAAGGCGCGCGCCGGCAGGACCACGCTGGTCTGCACGACCAGCCCGCTGGTGCTGGACCGCGCCGACCACGTCGTCTACGTCGAGGGCGGCGTCGTGCGCGCCCAGGGGACCCACCGGGAGCTGCTGGCGGCCCACCCCGGATACACCGCCGTCGTCACCCGGGGAGAGACATCGTGAGCAGACAGATCCTGCCCGTCGCCGACCGGGCGCAGGTGCGCGCGTACGCCCGCAGGCTCGCCCTGAAGTACCCCCGCGAGCTGGCCGTCGCGCTGGTCCTGCACGGCCTGGCGGCGGTCGCCGGGCTGGCGGTGCCGTGGCTGCTGGGCGGCCTCGTGCGGGGGCTCCACGAAGGCACCGGCGTCGACGTCACCGCGGTGTCGCTGGGCATCGGCGCCTTCCTCGTCGCCCAGGCCGTGCTGGTCAGGTTCGCGGTGTACGCCTCCTCCCGGCTGGGTGAGAAGGTCCTCGCCGAGCTGCGCGAGGAGTTCGTCGGCCGGGTGCTCGGCCTGCCGCTCTCCACGGTCGAGCGCGCCGGGTCCGGCGACCTGATCTCGCGGACCTCCCGCGACGTCGACGCGCTCTCGCGCACCGTGCGGCACGCCGTCCCCGAGACGCTGATCGCGCTGGTCACCTGCGTGATCACCATCGGCGCCCTGGTGGTGGTCGGGCCGCTGCTCCTGCTGCCCTCGCTGCTGGCCGTCCCCCTGCTGTGGATCTCGACCCGCTGGTACCTCAAGCGCGCCAGGGACGGGTACCTGCGCGAGAGCGCCACGTACGCCGACATGACCGACGGGCTGGCCGAGACCGTCGGCGGCGCGCGCGCCGTGGAGGCGCTGGGCCTGCAGGAGCGCCGGCACCGGCGCACCGACACCGACATCGCCCGCTCCTGGGCGGCCGAGCGCTACACCATGGGGCTGCGCACGGTCTGGTTCCCCTCGATCGAGCTCGGCTACGTGATCCCGGTCGTGGCGACGCTCGTCATCGGCGGCGTGTTCTACGTCAACGACTGGGCCGCGCTGGACCAGGTCACCACGGCCACCCTCTACGTCCAGCAGCTCATCGACCCGCTCGACCGGCTGCTCATGTGGATCGACGAGCTCCAGGTGGGCGGCGCCTCCATGGCCCGCCTGCTGGGCGTCTCCGAGGTGCCCGACGACCGCGAGCCCGGCTCCGCCGAACCCGAGGGCAGCAGGCTGGAGGCCGACGGCGTCCGCTACGCCTACCGCGAGGGGCACGACGTGCTGCACGGCATCGACCTGACGGTCGAGCCGGGGGAGCGGCTGGCCATGGTCGGCCCGTCCGGGGCGGGCAAGTCCACGCTGGGCCGCCTGCTCGCGGGCATCCACGGTCCCCGCACCGGCTCGGTCACGGTCGGCGACGTCCCCCTGGTCGAGCTCCCCCTGGAGGACCTGCGCGGCCACGTCGCCCTGGTCACCCAGGAACACCACATCTTCCGGGGCTCCGTCCGCGACAACGTGCTGATCGCCCGCCCCGGGGCCGGCGACACGCGGGTCCGCGAGGCCCTGGAGGCGGTCGACGCCTGGGAGTGGGTCGAGACCCTGCCCGAGGGGCTCGACACGGTCGTCGGCTCCGGCGGCGAGCCCGTCCCGCCCGCCCGGGCCCAGCAGCTCGCCCTGGCCCGGCTGGTGCTGGCCGACCCCCACACCCTCGTCCTGGACGAGGCCACCTCGCTGATCGACCCCCGCGCCGCCCGCCACCTGGAACGCTCGCTGGCCGCCGTGCTGGAGGGCCGAACGGTGATCGCCATCGCCCACCGCCTCTACACCGCCCACGACGCCGACCGGGTCGCGGTGGTGGAGGACGGCCGGATCAGCGAGCTGGGCTCCCACGAGGAGCTGGTGGCGGCGGGAGGCTCGTACGCGGCGTTGTGGGGGAGCTGGCACGGCACGTCCGGTCAGGGCGACGCCGCAGAACTCAGGGCCGCCGCGGGGCCGAAGGCCCTCTAGCGCCGGAAGCTACACTCTCGCCCCATGGGTATAGGCCGCATCCTCTATCTCACCTTCGGTTCCCTGATGCTGATCTTCGCCTTGATGTGGACGTTCGACGACGACGAACCCGCGAACATGCAACGGGCACACGTCTTCGCGCTCGGGAGCATCGGGCTGATGGTCGCCGGAGCCGCCTGCGGAGCCGCCGAGCGCAAGAAGACGTACCTTCCGCCGGCCGTCCCGCGGCCCCCGGCCCAGCAACCCCCGGCTCCGCAGCTTCCGGTTCCGCAGCCCTACCTCCCGCAGGGCCACGACCCCCGGCAGGGGTACGCCGCACCGCAGCCGTACGACCCCCGGCAGGGCCACACCCTCCCCTACCCTCCCGGTCAGAACCACTGACGCCGGCCGGCCACGCCCGCGAACGGGCGGAGGACGTCCGGCGGGCGGGGACGTCCGGGCGGTGACCTCCCCGGGAGGGCCCCGGACGGGGCCCTCCCGGGGAGACCTCACGACAGGGACCTCTTCAGGAAGTCGACCTGGAGCAGCAGCAGGTTCTCCGCCACGACCTCCTGGGGGGTCATGTGCGTGACGCCCGACAGCGGCAGCACGGTGTGCGGGCGGCCGGCCGCCAGCAGGGCCGAGGAGAGCCGCAGGGTGTGCGCGGCGACCACGTTGTCGTCGGCCAGGCCGTGGATCAGCAGCAGCGGGCGGTCCAGCTTCGCGGCGTCGCCGAACAGCGACGAGGAGTCGTAGTGCCCCTCCTCGGGCAGGCCCAGGTAGCGCTCGGTGTAGCAGGTGTCGTACAGCGACCAGTCGGTGACCGGGGCGCCCGCGACGGCCGCGTGGAACACGTCGGGGCGGCGGAGCACGGCCAGCGCGGCCAGGTAGCCGCCGAAGGACCAGCCCCGGATGCCGACCCGGGAAAGGTCGAGGTCGTCGGGGAACCGCTCGGCGGCGCCGTGCAGGGCGTCGATCTGGTCCTCCAGGACCGGGCCGGCCAGGTCGTGCAGGACGGCCCGCTCGAACTCCGGCCCGCGGCCCGGGGTGCCGCGCCCGTCCGCCACGACCACCGCGAACCCCTGGTCGGCGAACCACTGGCTGGTCAGGTACACCCCGGAGGCGGCCAGCACGCGCTGGGCGTGCGGCCCGCCGTAGGGGTCCATCAGCACCGGCAGCCTGGCCGAGCCGGGCACGTGGCCCGACGGCAGGAGCACGGCGGTGGACAGCTCGCGCTCGCCCGTCCTGATCAGGGAGACCCGCAGGTCCAGGCCGGGGCGGTCGGCGTGCGAGACGATGTGGCCGCGGGGCGTGCCGTTGTGCAGGACGCGGGTGACCGAGCCCTCGCCGGTCAGGGTCTGCCCGGTGAGCACCAGGGTGCCTCCCGCGGTCCGGCCGCTGTAGACGCCGCTCTCGGCCGGGCTGACGAGCGTGATCCGGCCGTTCCGGTACGCCCACACGGCGATCTCGGTGGGCTCGCCGCTCGCCCGGAAGAGCACGGTCTCGCCGTCGATGCCGAGGATCTCGCGGACCTGCAGGCTGGGCGGCGTGACCGGCTCGTCGCCGACGATCAGCCGGTACCCGCCCTCGGAGACCGCGGCCCAGACCAGGCGGCCGTCGGACAGGTGGCCCGGGACGCCGGTGACCACGTCGACCCAGGCGGGGTCGGTGTCCTCGCGCACCACGGTGGAGGCGCCGGTGGCCGGGTCGACGTCGAGCAGCCGGATCGTCCGCTGGTCGCGGGTCATGGTGACGACCGACAGGCCGTGGGCGTCCCAGGCGGCGTTGACCAGGTACTCGTCGTCGAAGGGGACGGGGACGCGCCCGCCGGTCAGGGGCAGCACGAACAGCTCGACCGTGGCGTTGGGGGTCCCGGCGGAGGGGTAGCGCTGCTCGACGGCCGGGCGGTCCGGGTTGGCCGGGTCGGCGATGTACCACCGCTGGACCGGCGCGTCGTCGGCCCGCTCGACCAGCAGGGCGTCGCCGGACGGCGACCACCAGTACCCCCGCATCCGGTCCAGCTCCTCGGCGGCGACGAACTCGGCCAGGCCGTAGGTGACCTCCGGCGTCTCGGGCCGGGCCAGCGCGTGGTCGCTCCCGTCCCGCAGGTCCCGGACGTGCAGGGCGCCGCCGGTGACGTAGGCGACGTGGGAGCCGGCGGGGGAGACGCGGGGGTCGATCACCGCCCCGCCGGTCTCCAGGTGGCGTACGCGCGCGCTCGCGAGGTCGACCACGTAGAGGCCGCCGGAGAGCGCGAACGCCGCCACGGTCACCGCGGCGTCGGTGCCGTACCCGACGATGCCGCCGGCCTGCTCCCTGCTGCGCTCGCGGCGCGCCCGCTCCTCGGGGGGCAGGTCCTCGTCGTCCGCGGCCAGGGCGCGCGGGTCGACGACGAGCCGCTCGGAGCCGCTGAGCACGTCGTACTCCCACAGGCAGGTCACGGGGTCGGAACCGCCCCGGGTCCGCAGGAAGACGACGCGGTCGCCGCCCGGGGCGATCGTGAACCCCCGGGGCGCCCCGAGGGTGAAGCGGCGGGTCCTGGCGTGCAGGCGAGGGAAGGTCTCACTCATACGGCCATCTTGCCAGCTCCGTCCCGCCCGCCTCGTTCTCCGGCGGCGACGGACGAAACCGATCCCGATATGTCCATCGATATCGACGTCGGTACCCTCGACCCATGACGGAGCGGCTGACGGATCGGCGCCTGATGCTCGTGCACGCCCACCCGGACGACGAGACGATCGGCACCGGGGCGACCATGGCGAAGTACGCCGCGGAGGGGGCGCGCGTCACGCTGGTGACCTGCACCCTCGGCGAGGAGGGGGAGGTCATCGGCGAGGAGCTGGCCCACCTGGCCGCCGACCGGGACGACACCCTGGGCGCGTACCGCGTGGGGGAGCTCGCCGCGGCCTGCGCGGCGCTGGGCGTCACCGACCACCGGTTCCTGGGCGGGGCCGGCCGCTGGCGCGACTCCGGCATGATGGGCGCCGCCACCAACGACCGGGAGAACGCCTTCTGGCGGGCCGACCCGGACGAGGCCGCGGGCGAGCTGGCCAGGATCATCCGCGAGGTCCGGCCGCAGGTCCTGGTCACCTACGACGAGAACGGCTTCTACGGCCACCCCGACCACATCCAGGCCCACCGCGTCGCCCGGCGGGCCGTCGAGCTGGCGGCGGACCCGGCGTTCGGCCCGGGAGCCGGCCCCGGCCCGGCGTCCGGGGAGTTCCCGGCGTCCGGGGAGTTCACGGCGTCCGGGGAGTTCCCGGCGTCCGGGGAGTTCCCGGCGTCCGGGGAGGGCGCGGTGACCGGGGAGGGCGCGGGCGCGGCCGGGGGAGGGCCGTGGCGGGTCGCGAAGTTCTACCACACCGCCGTCCCCAGGTCGGTCCTGCGCAGGAGCGCGGAGGCGCTGCGCGGGAGCGGCACGCCCTTCCTGGTCGAACCGGTCGAGGACCTGCCGTTCGGCTGCGCGGACGAGGACGTGACCACCGAGATCGACGCCCGCGCCCACCTCGGCCGTAAGATCGACGCGATGCGGGCGCACGCCACCCAGATCAGCGTGGCCCCGCCCTGGTACGCCCTGTCCAACGACATCGGCCAGGAGGTGCTCGGGGTCGAGCACTTCGTCCTCGCCTCCGGCGTGCCGGGCCCTCCCGGCCGGGGGGCGCCGATCGAGACGGGAGGGCTCGGCGAGCCGTACGACCGCGAGGACGACCTCTTCGCCGGGATCCACTAGCCTCGGTGCTTGTGATGGAGCAGGTGCCGGCGGTGCGCGGGCCATCGGAGACGGTCGTCACCGTGGCGGCCTGTGCCGTGCTCGTCATGCTCGGGCTGCTGACGGGCCTCCTCGGCGGTTTCCAGCACTCCTGGTACGTCGGCCCCGTCCCGGTCTCCGCCGTCGGCTGTGTCGCCCTGCTGTTCGCGATCTCCTACGGGGCGGGCCGGCTGGCGCGCGGCAAGGCGGTGGGCCTGTCGTTCGCGGCGGGCTGGATGCTGGTCACCGTGATCTGGGCCGCCGGACGGCCCGAGGGCGATCTGGTCATCGCCAACGACCTGTCCGGGTACGTCTACCTCTACGGCGGTCTCCTCGCGGTCACGGCCGGGGTGCTGCTGGCGCCGTCCGCCGGGAACGGGTCGTGGCTGCTCACCCCGCACGGGTACGGGCCGCGCCCGCCGGTCACGCCGGCCTCCACGCCACCCGGCCCGCCCGGCCCGTCCGCCCCGCCCCACCCGCCGGCCGCGCCCGGCACACCCTTCCCGCCCGGCACACCCTTCCCGCCGGGCCCGCCCACCTCGCCGGGCGCGTCCGCCGCCGTCTGAGACGGGCGGCGAGCGCTCCCCGACGCGACAGGCGCTACCGCCGGACATCCGGATGGCGCACAATCCCGGTATGCGGCGGTTCCATCGGATACGGCGGGCACTGAACTACGTCAACCTGTCGACCCCCCTGGGGTTGCTCCTGGCACGTATCGGCCGTGCCCGGCCGTGCCCGGGGCCGGACGGGCTGATCCTCGCGTACGGCTACCGCTTCCGGTTCCCGATCGCCTCGGCCTTCACCGTGGGCAACGTGGTGCTGACCAAGTACGAGGAGGGTTTCCTCACCGGCGCCCTCCTGCGGCACGAGGACCGGCACGCCTCCCAGTACATGCTCTGCCTGGGGCTGCCGATGCTCCCCCTCTACCTCCTCGCGGTGGCCTGCTCCATGGCGATCTGCGGGAACCAGGCCTCCTGGAACGTGTTCGAGCGGCTGGCGAACCTGGAGGACGGCAACTACCTCCGCAGGTCGCCCTGGTGGCGCCGGAGCGGTCCCCCCGGCCCGGAGCCCCCTCACCCGGAGTCCCCTCACCCGGAGCCCTCCCGGCAGGAGTGTCCTCCCGGGGCGGAGTGACCCCCGAATCGGAGGGCCTCCTCGGCCGGAGGGACCCCGCGGCCGGAGAGTCCTCTCGGGGCAGGAAATCCCTTCGATCAGAGCAGATCCCCTCGAAAGGTATGAACTCCCGTGTGAGGGGATCAACAGGGAGTGAGCCGTTGATGACCGAAGGGGGCCGCTCATGCCGCAGACACCCCACCCCGAGACCGCCTCACGTATCGCCGAGAAGCCCGCCTCCCCGGTGGTCCCCGCACGGCCGGCCCGGTCGCCCGCCACCCCGAGGACCTGGCCGGGCGGCTTCAGGGACCGGCTGACCTCGCCCATTCCCACGTTCCGGGAACTGCTGGCGGTCGCCTGGCACGGCACGCTCCGCTCCGGCGTCGGGGACGCCGATCTCATCCCGGTCCACCGGGACGGCCTCCCCCGCCCGGCCGGGACCGACGCGGTCGTCACCTGGGTGGGCCACGCGACGTACGTGGTGCAGGTCGGCGGGCTGACCGTCCTGACCGACCCGGTGTGGGCGAGGAGGATCCCGGGCGTCCGCCCCCGGCTCACCCCGCCCGGCGTCGCCTGGGCGGACCTGCCCGGGATCGACGCCGTGGTGATCAGTCACAACCACTACGACCATCTGGACGCGCCGACCGTACGGCGGCTGCCGCGCGACACGCCCGTCCTCGTCCCGGCCGGGCTGAGGTCGTGGTTCACCCGGCGCGGATTCCGCGACGTCACCGAGCTCGACTGGTGGGAGAGCGCCCGGATCGGCGGCGTCCGCTTCGACTTCGTCCCGTCCCACCACTGGAGCCGCCGGTCGGTCTGGGACACCTGCAGGACGCTCTGGGGTGGCTGGGTGATCGCCTCCGGCGATCAGACGATCTACTTCGCCGGGGACAGCGCGTACGGCGAACGCTTCGCCCGGATCGGGGCGCGCTACCCGGGCGGCGTCGACCTGGCCCTGATGCCGGTGGGCGCGTTCGAGCCCCGCTGGTTCATGAAGGCCGCCCACGTCGATCCCCAGCAGGCCGTGCGGGCGTGCCTGGACGTGGGGGCGCGCCGGATGGCGACCATGCACTGGGGCACGTTCGTGCTGTCCGGCGAGCCGCTGCTCGCGCCGGTGGAGGAGGCCCGCGCGGCCTGGGCGGCGGCCGGCCGGGACCGCGCCGACCTGTGGGACCTGGCGATCGGCGAGTCCCGCGTGCTGACGACCTGAGCCGCGGTTCCCCGGCGCACCGGCACCCCGAACCACCGCCGTACCGCCGTACCGGGAAGGGAGCCCGGCCGCCGGAGGAAGGCCCGGCCGCCCGGGACGGGTCCCGTCCCCCGGGAAGGCCCGTCCCCCGGGAAGGCCCGGCCACGGGAGAGCGGCCGGGCCGGTTCTCAGGGGGTGAGGACGAGCGTGTGGACGGCCGCCTTCTTGATCGATTCCGGGCGGGCGAGCATCGGCACGGTCCGTCCGGCCGCCCACAGCGGCGCCTGGTCCCAGTAGTCGTCGTGGAAGGCGTGCCCGGAGGCGCCGGTCAGGTTGATCCAGCGGGACCCGTCCATGTCCGCCAGGTCCACCACCATCCGCATGGACGGCAGCCAGCTCACCGTGTAGCCCTTCTGCACGTCCCAGCCCGCGGCGTTGACCGCGTCGTCGCTGCCGGCCACCGGGAACGGCCCCCGGTTGAAGAGCCGTTCGATCGGGCCGATCCCCGACGTGCCGAAGGTCTGGTGGACCAGTTCGAGCGAGTGCAGGTCGCCCCAGCGCCAGTCCCGGGGTTCCGGGCCGAGCCGGGTGGTCAGCTCGTCGTAGGCGACGGCCGTCGCCCGGCGCAGCATGTCGTCGCGCGTCTCGACCCGCGAGGTGGCCCGGTCGTCCCAGAACGCGTCGTCCGGCCGCTCCAGCATGACCCGTACGACCTCGAACCAGCGGTCGCCGCCGTCGGGCCGGGCGCCCTCGGGCAGGTCGTCGTTGAAGGTCTCGATGAGCAGGTGACGCCAGACGGCGTTGAAGTACGCGGCCGGCGCCGAGTCCGCGCCCTGCGAGTGGTCCCATCCGCGCAGCAGCGCGAGGGCGTCCCTCGAGGGCCCGGCCACCTCCAGGGCCGTCAGCCTGGGCACCAGGAAGCGGGCGAAACCGGTGTGGCTGTCCTGCTGGAGCGCGCTCATCGCCGCGACGTCCACCTTGCCGTCCTTGACCGCCTGGCCGAGCCGGTCCTCGATGCGCCGGGAACGGTACCCGTACGCCCAGTCCTCGGTGAGGAGGTGCGGGTAGCGGCGGGGGTCGACGACCGCGTTGTTCGCGGTCACGATGTAGCCCTCCGGCGGGTTGTAGACGCTGGGCAGCTCGTCGAAGGGGATCGTCGACCGCCAGTCGTACTCGCCGGTCCAGCCCGGCACCGGCCAGGTGCCGTCGCCGCGGGTCCGCACCGGGATGCGCCCGGGTGCCTGGTAGCCGATGTTGCCCGCGGTGTCGGCGTAGACCAGGTTCTGCGCGGGGACCTCGAACCCGCTCGCCGCCGCCCTGAACTGCTCCCAGTCCTGCGCGGTGTTCAACGCGAAGATCGCGTCGGCGGTCCTGCCCGGCTCCAGGGCGGTCCACTTCAGGGCGACCGCGTCGGCCTTCTGCCCGGAGACCGCGTCCATGCCGGGCAGCGTGCCCTTGGCGTCCTTCATGACGTCGGAGACGATCGGCCCGTGCTCGGTGTCGCGCACCGTGAGCCGGACGTCGGCGCCGCCCGCCACCTTGATCGTCTCGACCCTGGTGGTCATCGGCTTCCAGGCGCCCATGAACAGGTAGGTGTCGTCCCGGGTCCGCTCCAGGTAGAGGTCGGCGACGTCGGGGCCGAGGTTGGTGAAGCCCCAGGCGACCCTGTCGTTGTGGCCGATGACCACCCCGGGCACGCCGGAGAAGGTGAACCCGGTGACGTCGAACGGGCACTCGGGGTTCTTGACCCGGCAGTGCAGCCCGGCCTGGTACCAGACCGAGGGCATGCCGGCCGACAGGTGGGGATCGTTGGCGAGCAGCGGCTTGCCGGACTTCGTGTGCCCGCCGCCGACCACCCAGGAGTTGGAGCCGATGCCGTTGCCGCCCGCGGGGTCGCCCATCAGGCTCGGCACCGCGCGCATGGCCGCGGCCGCCCGGGTCAGCGCCCCGACGCCCTCCTCGCCATCCGTCCCGGCGCCCGCTCTCGCTCCCGCGTCCGCACCGGCGCCCGTGCCGGCCGCCCGGGCCGGTCCCTCGGTCGGCAGGGGGGCCTGCTCGCCGGGCCCCTCGGTCGGCTCGGGGGCCCGCTCACCGGGCGACCGGGTGGAGCTCGTCCTGGGGTCCGCCGTCCTGGGGTCCGCCGTCCCGGGGTCCCTCGCCCCGGGGTCCGCCGTCCCGGGTTCCGCCTGCTGGTCGAACCCGTCCGGGCCGACCGAGCCCCGGGTGACGATCGGCGGGTTGGTGTCGTACGGGTAGTCGGGCCAGAGCTGTTCCACCCGCCCGCGCGGCAGTCTGCTCGCCGCGAGCGCGCGGCCGATCTCGCTGCTCATGTTGGAGCGCAGGTCCCAGGCCATGGCCTTGAGCCAGGCCAGCGAGTCGACCGGGGTCCACGGCTCGGGACGGTAGTCCGGGCTGGTCGCCCGGAGCAGCACGTACTCCAGGCTCCGGTCGGCGAAGCCGTCGCTGTGCCGCATCCAGGTGTTCACGCCGGCCGCGTAGGCGTTCAGGTAGCGCCGGGTCCGGTCGTCGAGCAGGAGCAACTCCTTCTCGGCCACCCGCCGCCAGCCCATGGTCCGGATGACCCTGTCCTCGACCAGCGTCGCCGCGCCGAACATCTCCGAGAGCCGGCCGGCCGTCACATGGCGGCGGAAGTCCATCTCGAAGAAGCGGTCCTGCGCGTGCACGTACCCCTGGGCCCTGAACAGGTCCTCGGGGGAGTCGGCGTAGATGTGGGGGATGCCGTTCTCGTCCCGGTAGACGGTGACCTTGGCGGTGAGACCGTCCATGGAGAGCTCGCCCCCGAGCTGGGGGAAGGAGGACCGCACGGCCCACACCCCGGTGCCGGCGAGCAGCAGCCCGAGCACCACGAGAACGGTGAGCACCCGCGCCGGCCATCTGAACGGGCGGGGCAGCCGGGCATACGGGCGGAACCTCACGAAAACCTCCTAGACGGCATGCTCCCGCAAGTGTGGCACTACCTCCGCGGTCCCGGCGTGACGATCATCAATGAGGACGCGGCTCCGGGACCGCCTCTCCCGAGAGGCGGTCCTGGAAGGCCGATCAGGTCGGGCCGATCCCCCACCGGTGGGCGACCCGGCCGCCCGGGACCAGCCGGACGACGTCCTCGCCGGTGGCGAAGGCGTTCGGCGGGCAGCTCATCGGCTCCACCGCCAGCCCCCGGCGGCGGTGCCCCTCGGGCAGGGTGTCACCGGTGTAGAGCTGGAGCCACTCGATGCCCTCGCCCGCCCAGAGCTGGATCCCGCCGTTCTCGCCGGTCCCGTCGCCGCAGGTCAGCCGGACCCGGACCAGGCCGTCGTCGCCGCGCTCCAGGTCGGTGAACGCGGTGTCGAGCTCGGTCCCGCCGATCGGGCGGGCGGTCCGGAAGTCGTACTCGGTCCCCTTGACGTCCTGGCGGCCGGTGGGGACCTTCCGCTCGTTCACCGCGATCCACTGCGCGGCGGGGAGTTCGAGCACGGTCTCGTCAAGCGGGCAGGAGTCGCCGAGGGTCAGGTAGGGGTGGGCTCCGAAGCCGTACGGCGCGTCGGTGGCCCCGACGTTCTCCGCCTCGATCTCCACCTCCAGGCCGGCGGGGCTCAGCGCGTACCGGATGGAGAGGTCCAGGATGTGCGGGTAGCCGACCTGCGGGAACAGCCGCAGCCCCATCCGGATCGAGGCGTCGCCGTGGGAGAGGACACGCCAGGGGAACGTCCTGGAGAACCCGTGGATCGCGTTGCCCGTCTTGGGCTCGCTCAGCGCGAGCTGCCGCTCCTCGCCGTCGAAGGTGTAGCGGCCGTCCTCGATCCTGTTCGGCCAGGGCAGCAGGGGCAGCCCCGCCCCGCCGATCGGCGGCTGGTCGGCGGGAAAGCCGACGACGAGCGGCCTGCCTTCCTGGGTGAGGCTCCTGAGGCCTGCCCCGAGCTCGGTGATGACGGCCTCGAAGCCGTCGGCCGCGATGGTGTGCTGGGTCCCGGTGGGCGCGATATTCGTCACCCGGTCATTGAACACCCATCGATCACGGTCGTATCCCCGCCCCGGTCACGACGGGGCCGGAGGGGAGCCGGCGCCGGAGGGCGATCACCCCCCGGCGCGGGCCTCAGGACCAGGTCTGGCCCTCCGGGGTGTCGGTGACCTTGACGCCCAGGGCGGCCAGCTCGTCGCGGAGCCGGTCGGAGGCGGCCCAGTCCTTGGCGTCGCGGGCCCGCGAGCGCCGCTCCAGCAGCTCGGCGGCCCCGGCGGGCAGGCTCCTCGGCCTGGCCGCCCTGCCGATGTCGATGGAGAGGTCCAGGGCGAGGATCTGGTCGAGGTGCAGGAACGCCTCGAAGCGGGAACCGGGGGCCACCGACTCGTCGCGCTCCAGCTCGCGCAGGAGCCGCAGCGCCAGAGGGGTGTCGAGGTCGTCGTCGAAGGCGGCCTCGATCCGGGAGACCCGGTCGGCGGGCATCGGCCCGCTGGGCGACTCCGACCACTCGGCCACCTGGGCGCGCCAGCGCCGCAGTGTCCTGTCGGCGGCCCGCAGGGTGTCCCAGGTGAGGTTCATCTGCTGGCGGTGGCGGTGTTCCAGCAGCGCCAGCCGCACGGCCAGCGGGTCCAGCCCGGCCTCCGCGACGTCCTTGAGCAGGACCACGTTGCCGGTGGACTTCGACATCTTGCGCCCGTCGAAGAGCAGGTGCTCGCCGTGCACCCAGTGCCGCACGACCTCGTGCCCGGCGGTGGCGTCCGACTGGGCGCGCTCGTCCTCGTGGTGCGGGAATCGCAGGTCGATGCCGCCGGTGTGCACGTCGATGCGCTCGCCGAGGAAGCGCAGCGACATGGCCGAGCACTCGATGTGCCAGCCGGGGAAGCCGCGGCCCCACGGGGTCTCCCAGGTCGGCTCCCCCCGCGAGGGCTTCCACAGCGCCCAGTCGGCGTGGAAGCGCTTGCGCGCGTCGACGGCCTCGATCCGGTGGGCGGGCCGCAACCGGTCGAGCCGGTTGCCGGAGATCTCCCCGTACGTCGGGAAGGAGGTCGCGTCGAAGAAGACCGAGCCGTCGGGCACCGCGTACGCGTGCCCCTTCTCGATCAGTTTGGCGATCATCTCGACCATCAGGTCGATCGTCTCGCTCGCCCGGGGCGAGTGGTCGGGCGGGCGGATGTTCAGCGCGGCCGTGTCCGCGAGGAAGGACTCCTCGTAGAAGCGCGCGACCTCCAGGGGGCTGCGCCCCTCGGCGCGGGCCTGGGCCAGCACCTTGTCCTCGCCCGAGGCGTCGATCTCGGTGTCGTCGACCAGGTGGCCGACGTCGGTGATGTTGCGGCAGACCACCACCCGGACCCGCTGCCGCTCGCTGACCCGCCTGATCAGGTCCGACAGCAGGTACGACCGGAGGTTGCCGACGTGGGCCGACCTGTAGACGGTCGGGCCGCAGCTGTACATCCGCAGGGAACGGCTCCCCTCCGGCACGATCTGCTCGATCCGGCGATTCCGCGTGTCATACAGGCGCAACATGCGTCGAGCCTACGCGGCCCGCCGCGTCCCGACCCGGGCGCGGCCGTGCCCGGACCGAGGAAGGCATGGCCCGCGGGCGCCCGGGTCCGCGGAGCGGGCGCCATGAGCACTGTCATCCCTCCAGGAAGGTGAGGATCTCCCGGTCGCCGCGGTCGCGGAGGCGGGTGATGACCTCCTCGCGGGTGCAGCCCTCCGGCAGGCCGATGCGGGCGCCGATCAGCCGCAGGCCCTCGGCCTCGGAGGCCACCGGCGCGGTGTAGCCGATCAGGTGCAGCGCCCGGTTCAGGGCGGGCAGGGTCGGCGACGCCGCGGGCAGGTAGCGGGTCAGCAGCTCGCCGCCGTCGGAGACCGTCAGGAACACGTGGTCGCCCTCGGAGGCGTTGGCGGCGATCAGGACGGGCCGGATGGAGCCCATGGTCGGCTGGTTGTGCCAGCTGATCACCACGTCGCCCGAGGGGGTGGAGGCGGTGAGCTGGCCGCCGGGGGCCATGCCGAGGTGGGCGGCGAAACCGGTCGGCAACGGGGACCCCGAGCCGCGCAGGTGCTCGGCGTTGACGTCCACCCGGTGCCACCAGCGCCCGTCGCGGCTGCGGAAGCAGCGCCGGGTCTCCGAGACGTCGCGGCGCGGCTGGTACTCGGCCTGCTCGGCTCCGGCGACCCGGATCCAGCCCCGCTGCGTACGCTCGAAGCCGGGACCGCCCGCGTACGCGCGGACCGAGCTCTCGCTCACGTCGTAGCGGCCGGTCAGGTTGGTGACGATCGTGTTGACCGACGCCTCGCCGTTGGACCGCTCGATCTCCCTGACGATCATCTCCCGGATGCCCAGGTACTGCTCGCCGCCCCAGCGCGTCAGCCCGTACTTGTTGCGGTCCACCCGCAGGAAGCGGTCGTCGGCGGTGAGCTGGTTGCGGATGCCGACCAGGCTGTAGTCCTCGCCGATGCGCTCCTGGATCTCCTCGGGGCTCAGCGGGTTCCCCGCCACCGCGAGCACGGCCTCGGCCTTGTCGTTCACGCTGCGCGGCCAGGGCACCACGTGGCCGTCCAGCACCCGTAGCTGGGGGACCGCGATGAGCCAGCGCTCGGCCACGTCCTCGCGGATGCCGAGCTGGCTGGCCAGCGTGACGGCCTCGTCCAGCGGGCGGGGCCCGTCGGTGAAGAGCTGCCGGGTCTTCTCCCTGAGCTCGTCGGCGCCCCCGGCGACCAGCCAGCCGTCCACCTGCTCGTAGCCGGTCAGCAGGGTGCGGACGAACCGCCAGGCCGGGATGCCCAGGGTGGCCAGGTCGCTGCGGTGCCAGGGCACGGCCGCCGCCAGGTCGTCGGCGGGGACCGCCGAGCCCAGCCGCCCGCGCAGCCACGAGACGTGCCCGGTGAGGGGGGCCGCCTCGTCCTTGGCGAGCCAGGCCTCGACGTGGTCGCGCAGGTCGCGCTCGATCTGGCGGATGCGCTCCCGGGTGACCGAGAACCGCTGGGCCAGGTCGTCGAGCGTGGCCCGCTGGGAGGCGTACAGCCGGTCCCTGGCGATGGCCCGCTGCCGCTCGTCCAGGCCGGCGAAGACCTCGTCGATCAGCTCCGGCAGCGGCCGGTCGGGCCGGGACGGGCGGATCCTGGCGACGCTCTCCTCGGTGACCGGTTCGAGCAGTCGCTCCAGCACCCCGGTGAACAGCTTGTGCACGGTCTCGCGGCCGAGCCCCTCGGGCGTGCGGACACCGGCGGCCGGGTCGGCGAACCTGAGCAGCGGAAGGACGTCGCCGAGCATCAGGTGGCCCCAGCAGGCCAGGGCGAGGTCGGTCAGGCGTCCGGCGACCTCGGAGGTCCCGATGGTGGAACAGGCCCGGTCGAGCGGAAGCGCCTGCCACCACGCCTCGGGGAGGCGGGGGTCGGTGGCGATCGGCGCTACCTGGCCGGGAGAGGTCCAGCGCAGGGGTGGCGCGATGTCGCTCAGGCTGAGGTTCATTGAGGTCCAACCGGCAAAGGGGAATATATCCGCAGTTCAGAGACTATGTGATCAGGTGGGAAGGAAGGGACTGGCCCGGCCGGAATGGGACACGTAAAGAAATTCCGTGGCCCGGGTGCAGGCCACGTAGAGCAGGCCGCGTTCCCGCTGCAGGTCGTGGGCCCTGGCGGCCGGGTCCTCGCCGACGGGGGTCAGTGCGTCGGGGTCGGGCACCACCCCGTCGCCGACGCCGATCACCGCGACGCGCCGGAACTCCAGCCCCTTCATGCCGTGCAGTGTCGTCACCCGTACTCCCAGTTCGCGCAGGGCGGCCCGTGCGTCGCGCACGAGACCGGAGGTCCTGGCGGCCACCGCTATCTCCTCGGGAGGCACACCCTCGTCCACCCACTGTCCCACCTGTGCCACCAGCCCCGTCAGCTCATCCCGTGGAGAATCGTAGGCTCGCACCGCCGGCCGCGGCCCGTACCGGACGCCCCGGAACCCGTAAAGCTCCTGCACACCCTTGACGAGCCCGTCCGCGGGCCCGCCCCCGCGCAGCCGCACCCCCCACGAGAGGATCTCCCTCGGGAGCCGGTACGACACCTGGAGGCGCTGCCGGACCGCGTCGATGCCGACCGCCTCCAGCGTCACCCGCGTGTCGAAGATGCGCTGGTGCGGATCGCCCACGATGAACAGGTCGTCGGGGGCGTGCGGCACCGCGGCCCGCAGCAGCCGCCACTGCGCGGGGTGCAGGTCCTGCGCCTCGTCCACCACGATGTGCCGGTACGGCTCCCGCGCCGGCTCGATCTCCTCCAGCAGGTCCCCGGTCGTGCGGCCCAGCAGCGTCGAGGCCTCGGCGGCGAGCTGGAGCAGGGTCCGCCTGCCGCGTTCCCGCAACTGCTCGGTGACGTGCCCGACGGCGTTCCACACGACGGTCCGCTCCTCGGCCGACAGCTCGACGCTGCGACCGGGCCGGGGGGCCTCCAGGTACTCCTCCAGGGTCCGCAGGTTCTGCGCCAGCACCACCTGCTCCCACTCGCGCAGCAGGAACGCCGGACTGTGGCCGGTCCGGGTCTCCTCCCAGAGCGCGGTCAGCTCGGCGGCGCCGACCAGCGAGGGCGGCCGCCCCTCGGCCTCGGCGACGATGCGGTGGGCCAGCCGGTCGACGTTGCCGACCTCGATCCGCTTGCGGATCACCCCGTCCTCGACCAGGACGTCCAGCCGGGCCGCGAGCTCGGCGCTCAGCCCCTGGGAGAAGGTGACCAGCAGGACCTGCCCCCCGCCCCGGGAGGCCAGGTGGGCGGCCCTGTGCAGGGCGACGAGCGTCTTGCCGGTGCCAGCGCCCCCGGTGACCAGCGTCGGCTGCCGGTAGGACTCCCAGTAGGCCAGACGGCGCTGCGGCGGGTAGAGGAACACGCACCAGCCGGGCGCCTCCAGCACCCGGTTCAACTCGCGCGGGTGGGGGACGAAGACGGCCCGGTCCGGGCTGCGCGTCAGCGCGGCGCCGAAGTCCTCGGGATTGATCGGCTCGTGGTCGGGGGCGACCGCGCGGCAGTTCTCCAGCTCCCGCCAGGCCCCGGCCATCGACTCGCCCCTGGCGAGCGCCGCCAGCGGCTCGTACTGCGTGGGGGGCAGCAGCGGTTCCAGGGCCTCCAGGGTGAGCTGGTCGGTGATCTGCCGCACCAGCGGCAGGAACCGCCCGTCGACGCCCAGCTCGGCCAGGTCGTTGTCGCAGATGTCGGAGAACAGCCGGGACGCGGTCGCCTCGGCGGCCCTGCGCACCGCGGGCCTGACCCGGTCCAGCGCCTCGGCGTCCCACATCTCGACCACGCCGAGCGCGGTGTTGACGCCGAACCGGTGGCGCTGCGCGTACGCCCACGCCTCGGCGTCCGGCAGCACGGTCAGCAGCCAGTAGACGTCCCGCTGCTTGACCACCACGCCCCGGTGCCGGTCGGCCAGCCTCAGGGTGACCACCCTGGGGTCCCTGGCCCCCCTGACCCGCTCCGGATGCGGCGCGCCCGCCACGTTCTGCAGGAACCTGCGCGCCGACACCACGACGTCACGCCGCACCGGCTGGGCCAGCGCGGCCAGTCCGGCCGGGAACTCGGGGGAGAGGGCGAGGCGGGGCACGGTCAGGCCAGGAGTGACAGGAGATCGCGGTCCCCGCGTTCCCGCAGCCGGGTGAGGAGGTCGGGCAGGGCCGCGGGACCGCTCATGCCGACCCGGGTGGCGATGACCCGCACGGCCTGATCGGGGGTGCCGCCCGCCGCGGTGTAGCCCACCAGGCGAAGCGCCCGCGCGGTCGTCTCGATCTCGTCCCCCGCGGCCGGCAGGTGCCTGGCGCGCAGGACGCCCTCGTCGGACAGGGTGAGGAACAGGTGGCTGCCCTCCTTGGCGCCCACGTCCGCCAGCAGCGTGCCGAGCGACTCCAGGACGGGCCTGTCCTGCCAGTTGAGGGCGAGCTCGCCGACCGCGCTGCTGACCGTGCGGGTGGTGCCGGGGGCCATTCCCAGGTAGGCGGCGAACCCGCTGGGCAGCGGGCACTCGTTCCCCCGGAGGTGGTCGGCGGTGACGTCGATCCTCAGCCACCAGCGGCCGTCCGGCTGCCGGAAGCAGCGCCGGGTCAGCGAGACGTCCTTCAGCGGGCGGAACGGAGCCTTCGCCGGTTTCTCGCCCGGCTCCGCGCGGCCCGGTCCGCCGTGGTCCGACCGCCCGTGATCCGGTTCACCGCGCGCCGGTTCACCCCGGCCGGACTCCCGGCCGGCCCGGCCGGCGTCCCGCTCCTCACCGCCACCGCCACCGCCACCTTCACCGGCGTCCCGGCCTCCCGCGCCGTCCCCGGGCTTCTCCACGGTCAGCGCGGGGGCGCCGCCGGCGCGCTGCGGGGGACGCTCGCCCGCGCCGAGGATGCGGAGCTGCGGGACGTTCTCCAGCCACTCCTGGGAGACCTCCGGATGGATACCCAGGGAGGAGACCATGTCGAGGGCCTTGTTGATGGTCAGCGGGGGCTTGGCGCCGCTGATCATGTCGCGGGTGCGGTGCCGCAGCTCGGTGATGTCGCCCTCCACCAGCCACTCGTCGACCAGGTGGTACCCGGGGAGACAGGCCAGCACGAACTGCCAGGCCGGTACGTCGAGCGAGCGCAGCTCCCGGGTGTGCCACTCGGCGGCGTCGACCAGCCGCTCCCTGGGCGCGGCCTTGCCCAGGACGTCCTTCACCGCCTCCAGGTGCTCCCGGTAGGGGGCGGCCTCGTCGGAGGCGATCCACTCGGCCAGCTCCCGGCGCAGGTCGGCCTCCAGGTCGCGGATCACGTCGGGCTGTACGGCGAACAGCTTGGCCAGCGCCTCCACGGTCGCCGGGACGTCGCTGAACAGCCTGTTCTGGGCCACGGCCCAGCGCTTGTCCTCCACGTTCGCGAAGACGCCGTCCACCAGAGCGTGCAGGTCCGTCTCCGGCCGTCCGGACACCCCGCCGACCGGCTCGGCCCCCTCGCCGTCGTCGTCGTCGCGGTCGTCGTCGCGGTCGTCGCGGTCGTCGCCGGTGTCACCGATGACGGCGCCGGCCTCCGGCTCGGGTACGGCCTCGGGCGGGGCCTCCGGTTCGGGCAGGGCCTCGGGTACGGCCTCGGGCAGGACCTCGGCCTCGGGCAGGGGCACCGGCCCGGGTACGGCATCCGCCGGGTGCGGCGCGCCGCCCGGCCCCGGTGCGGCCCAGAGGCGGTCCTCGGGGGCGTCACCGCCGAGTTCCGCTCCGGGCCGGCCGCCGTCCCCGGCCTCACCTTCGAGTGCGGTCCTGCTCCTCCTGGCCGCCGCGGGCCGGAAGAGCGATCCGGGTGCGGCGTCGTCCTCCGCGTCGCGGTCCCGGGAGTCCTGGGCGGCCGCGATGTCGGCCGCGACATCGGCCGCGCGGTCCCGTGCGGCCACGACACCGGACGCGTGATCCTCTGCCGGGGCCTCGGGGGCCTCGGGGGCCTCGGGGGCGTCGGGGGCCTCGGGGGTCTCCGGCGTCTCCGGGGCCTTCACGGTCTCCGAGGGCCCGGGCGGCGCCTGAGGTTCCGGCGCCGGCCGGACCTCCGCGACCCCCGCGACCCCCGGGGTCTCCGGGGCCTCCAGGGCCTCCGGGGCCTCCGGCGCGGCCTGGGCCCCGGACTCCTCCATCCCCGTCCGGGGCTCCGGAATCTGCGCGACCGGCTGAACGGCGACCGGCTGAACGGCGACCGGCTGAACGGCGACCGGCTGAACAGGACCGGACTCGACCGCGGCCGGCCGAACCGGAGCCGCGGCCCCCCGGGCCGCCGAACCCGCTGAACCCGCCGGATCCGCCGGGGCGGAGGCCACGAGACGTGTGAGGACCGCCGTGAACAGGGTGTGCAACAACTGGACCGGCTGGATGAACGGCTGGTCGCGCAGATCGTGACCGGTCAGCGCGAGCAGTCCGGGCCAGGACCCGGCCCGGTCGAGCGCGATGGCCGTGCACGGCTCGTCCGCGTCCTCGGGATCCAGCACGTGCAGGGCCGGGAGCACGTCCCCCACCGCCGCGGCGGGCCAGTGCTCCAGGGCGATCGTGGTCAGGACCTCGGCCAGCCTCTCCGGGCCCAGCACGGCGAGCACCCGGGCGACCGGCAGGCTCCGCCACCAAGCGTCCGGTAGGTCGGGCTGGTCGCGCAGAAGTGGGATCGTGGCCGCGTCGCTCCAGCGCAGCGGCGGCACGAGGTCACTCAGACAGAAGTTCATCCGTTCCCTTCACCAGCCCCTCAAGCCGCCCGAGACACTCCGTGTGGCCGGGGAACGAGACTCATGGAACAGACCATAGTCTGGCAAATCGCCCCGGCGTATAGGGGCGGTTCAGCGGCGTACGGCCGCGAACCTCAACCGCACGTAGTCGGCCATCCAGCCGCTCTCCCGCCGCAGGGCGGGGGCGGCCAGTTCGTTCACCCGCCGGAGCAGCGGATCGACAGTCTCCGCGGGCACCTCCCGCAGCAGCGGACGCGCGAACATCCGCACCCAGTCGGCGGCGCCGCCCGGGCACTCGTCGAGACGTGTCGGCCGGTCGAAGTATTCCAGGAGGCGGACGACGAAGCCGCCCTTCTCCAGGCGGGAGGCGTACTCGGCGGGCGTGGGGAAGTACCACGGCAGGTCGGGCTCGCGCAGCCCGTACTCGCGCCAGGCGGTGGACAGGGCGGCCGTCAGCGCGGCGCAGTTGCCCGCGCCGCCCATCTCGGCCACGAACCGCCCGCCCGGCGTGAGGGCCTCGCGGACACCGGCGATCACCGCGTCCGGCTCCCGCCCCATCCAGTGCAGGGCCGCGTTGGAGAAGACCGCGTCGTAGGGCCGGACGACGGTGAAGGCGCCGCCCTCGCCGACGACGAAGTCGAGGCCCGGATACTCCGCGCGGGCCTTCTCGATCATCGCCGACGACCCGTCGATCCCCAGGACGTACGCGCCCCGGGAGGCGATCTCCGCCGTCAGCGTCCCCGTGCCGCAGCCGAGGTCCACGATGCGTTCCCCCGGCTGCGGGTCGAGCAGCTCGACCAGGGGGGCGCCGTGCGCCGAGACGTACCCGAAGCCGTTGTCGTGGGCGCGAGCGTTCCACCTCATCAGGCTCGGGGTGTCGTATCGCAAGACGATCAGCTCGCATTCTAGGACGTCAACGCCTTCTACCGGTACTCTCCAGACACTTTAGAGCCTCTGGGCAGCCTCGACATATCAGTCCCACCGGCCCCGGGCATCTCGCCCCTCCCGCCCCTCACGGCGGTCAGCTCACCTTCTTCGCCCACTCCCGCTGGAGGTAGGCCCGCGCCCTGTCGATCTCCGGGACCGTGAGGACCACGGGCCTCGCCCTGACCGGCGGGAGCTTGGCGGCGAGCTCCTCGTTCAGGGTGTCGCGCATCTGCATGGCCTCCATCCGGACGGGGCGGGCATAACCCTTGAGGAAGAGGTTCTGTCCCCTGTCGGAGAAGAGGAACTCCTGCCAGAGCCGCGCCGCGGCCGGGTGCTCGGCCTTCTTGTTGATGGCCTGGATGTAGTACGCGCCCAGGACGGCGTCCTTGGGGACCGTGACCTTCCATCCCTTCCCGGCGGCGGCCCGCTCGGCGTTGTGGTAGTCCCAGTCGACGACGACGGAGGCCGTCCTGGGGGTGGCGGCGAGGTTGCCCGCGCTCTTGAGGCGCTCGAAGAAGTCCACGCCCCGCCGCACCTCGGCCTCACCGCCCTGGAGCGAGGCGGCCATCACCCCGTTGAAGGCGGCCGACACCTCCCGGGGGTCGCCGGGCAGCGAGACGCTGAGGCCCGGCTTGAGCAGGTCGGTGAAGGAGGCCGGGGCCTGCACCTTGGCCGGGTCGTAGCCGATCGACATGTAGCCGCCGTACGCGGCGTACCAGGCCGCCCTGTGGTCCTTCAGGTGGTCGGGGACGTCGTGCCAGTTCTGGACCCGGTAGGGGGCGAACATGCCGGCCTTGGCCACGGCGACGTCCATGCCGAGGTCGAAGACGTCGGGCTTGAGCCGGTCCGCGACCTCGATCTCCCGGGCGCTGTTCGCCTGCGGTTCGAGCTGCTCGACCTTGATGCCGTACTCGTCGCCGAAGGTGTCGATGATCTCGCCGTAGTTCACCCAGTCGCGCGGCAGCGCGATCACTCTGAGCGCGCCCTCCTTCTTGGCCGCCTCCACCAGGCGGTCCATCGTGGAGAATCCCTCCCTCATGGAGGCCGCCTGGACGTCGACCGGCGGGAGCTGTGCGTTCTGGGTGGCCGGGGCGCCACATCCGGCGATCGCGGTCGCGAGGACCGCGGCGGCGCTGACACGTCTGGTACGTAGGGTCACGGGCCGCATACTGTCCGTCCCGCGCGGCGGGGTCGAGCAGCACGGCCCTTTCCATCGGACGGCTTACACGTGTCTTGGTGAGCGGCTTACCCGGGGGTCCCCGCGCCGCCCCGCCGGGGCGGCCGGTCCTGGACGACCTTCGCCGCGGCGAGCGTCTCCTCGGTGATCTCGACCAGGGTGCCGTCGCGCTTGCGCACGCCGAGCACGCCGTCCCGCCAGAACTCCAGCTCGCCCACGGCGTCACGGAACCCCTCGGGGATCTTTCTGCGCGTGGTAACCCTTTTGCCGACGTCTGAAGGGGTTAGGCTGACGTTCAGGCGAGCACTGAAACCAAGGGCCATCGACTTTTGCCCCCTCCCGTTTCAGACATGTGGCAGGCACGGCAATACTAGGGCTTAGCAACCCGCGGTCGAAGTCGTGCCTAGGTGCGTAAAGAAGAAGGAGCCCGAGGTGACCTACGTCATCGCGCAGCCTTGCGTGGACGTCCTGGACAAGGCGTGCATCGAGGAGTGCCCCGTCGATTGCATCTACGAGGGGGAGCGGATGCTCTACATCCACCCCGACGAATGCGTCGACTGCGGCGCGTGCGAGCCCGTCTGCCCGGTGGAGGCGATCTTCTACGAGGACGATGTCCCCGAGCAGTGGAAGGACTTCTACAAGGCGAACGTGGACTTCTTCGAGGACCTGGGATCGCCGGGCGGCGCCTCCAAGGTCGGCAAGATCGAGAAGGACCACCCGGTCGTCGCGGCCCTGCCCCCGCAGGCCGAGAGCCACTAGTGGCCGTGCCGGAGGGGTGAACGCGCTTCCCCTCCGGCACGCGCCACCGGTCCGCCAACCGTCACCGGTCCGCCGGGCCCGCGATCGGCCCCGTGCCACCGGTCACGATCCGATCCAGCGAGAGACGACGGCTGATCCCGATGTACGCCATTCCCGGCCGGCCCCACGCCCCGAGCGCCCCGGCGAGGTCGCGATGACCGCCCTGCCCGACTTCCCGTGGGACCGGCTCGTCCCGTTCAAGGAACAGGCGGCGGCGCATCCCGGCGGGATCGTCGACCTGTCCGTGGGCACGCCCGTCGACCCGGTTCCGGCCGTCGTGCGCCAGGCCCTCGCGGACGCCTCCGACAGCCCCGGCTACCCGCTGACGTACGGCACCGAGCGGCTGCGCTCGGCCGCGGCCGGATGGCTGCGCCGCAGGCACGGCGTGACCCTGGACCGGGCGAACGTGCTGCCGCTGATCGGCTCCAAGGAGTTCGTGGCCTGGCTGCCGACCCTGCTCGGCGTCCGCCCGGGCGAACGGGTGATCTTCCCCGAGCTGGCCTACCCCACCTACGACGTGGGCGCCCGCCTCGCGCACGCCGAGCCGTACGCCACCGACGGCCTGCTCGCGCTCGGACCCGAGCGGGTGCCGCTGGTCTGGGTGAACTCCCCGTCCAACCCGACCGGCAGGGTCCTGCCCGCCGAGCACCTGCGCAAGGTCGTCGCCTGGGCGCGCGAGCACGGAGCGGTCGTGGCCTCCGACGAGTGCTACATCGAGCTGGGCTGGGAGGAGAGGCCGATCTCGATCCTGCACCCGGACGTCTGCGGTGGCTCGCACGAGGGCCTGATCGCCGTTCACTCGCTCTCCAAGCGCTCCAACCTGGCCGGTTACCGGGCCGGATTCGCCGCCGGCGACCCCGCGCTGATCGCGCGGCTGCTGGAGGTGCGCAAGCACGCCGGCATGATCATGCCGGCGCCGGTCCAGGCGGCCATGACCGCCGCCCTGGACGACGACGAGCACGCCGAGGAGCAGCGGGCCCGCTACGCCGCCCGGCGTGCCGTGCTCCGCCCCGCCCTGGAGGGGGCCGGCTGGAAGATCGAGCACTCCACCGCCGGCCTGTACCTGTGGGCCTCCGACGGCAGGGGCTGCTGGGAGCAGGTCCGCGCCCTGGCCGAGCGGGGCATCCTGGTGGCTCCGGGCGACTTCTACGGCACCGCCGGTGAGCGGCACGTCAGGATCGCCGTGACAGCCGGTGACGAACGCATCAGTGCGGCGGTGCGCCGCCTCCAGTAGGATCGCGCGGCATGACCCCTGCGGTCGCCGTGATACTCGGCCTGAGCGTCGCCACGATCGTCCTGCTGCTCGTCGCGTTCTTCACGACGACCCGCCAGGACAGGAACGGTCATGCTCCGGAGACTTCCGGCGAGACACCTTCCCCCCAGGTCAAAGCCGCGCCGCTGCCCGCACCGACCGCGGGCCGTGTCGGCATCGACTACCCCGACCCTCGCACGATCAAGGTCGGCGACACGATCGAGTGCCAGGGGGTGCGCAGCCGCGTCCTCGGCGGCCTGTACCTGTCCTGGCAGGGCAAGCAGTGGACCGAGTACCTCCTCGACGACGGCACCCGGCGCTACCAGTGGCTCTCGATCGAGATGCGCGAGGGCACGGCCACGGGCGAGCCGCCGCACCTGGAGGTGCTGCTGTGGACGCCGGTGCCCGCCGAGGGGATGATCCCCGCCAAGGCCACGCTGAGCGTCGAGGGCGTCGACTTCTTCCCGGTCGACCGGGGCACCGCGGCCTTCCGCGGTGAGGGGGTGACCTCGATGCCCGAGCGGGGCCTGCTGGACTTCGCCGACTACCGGGCCGCGGACGGCCGCCTGCTCAGCTTCGAGCGCCTCCAGGGGCAGGGCTGGACGTCCTCGTACGCCCAGCCGCTCGCCCCCGGAACCATCAGCATCGAGTCGAAGGGCTGACCCGCCACGGGCCGCCACGGGCCGTCACGGGCCGTCACGGGCCGGCGAGGCGGCGGCACGACAGGAGGGCGGGGCCGCGTGAGGGCGGGACGGCGAGGCGGCCTTCCCCGCCGGTGGCCCGGCCCGCCGGCGACTCGCCCCCTCGCCCCTTCTCACACCCGGGGTCAGGAGATCTGCACCTTCCCGGCGGTGAACCTGGTGTCGGCCTTCCAGCCGTCGTGGCCGTCCGCCGACACCCACGCCCGGCCGTCGTAGCCCACCCTCGCGAGCCCGAACTCCCTGGCGTGGGCGACCGCCCAGCCGGCCACCAGCCAGCCCCGGCCGCGTGAGGGCGCCTCGAACGTCGTCCCCGGCCCGAGCGCCCGGCCGAGCCTGCGCGCGGCCTCCCGGGTGTCGGGAAGCACCGTCTTCCCCGAGGGGGCGGGGTACCAGCAGTGCACGGCCCCGGGGACACGCCCGGTGAACGCCGCGGCCAGGATCTTCCCGTCCTCCTCGTGCTGGGCGTACGCCGACCCGTCGGCGGAGCGCTGCACCGCCTGGGCCGCCTCGTGCAACGGCATCTTCCGGTACCCCTTCACCTTCACCAGCGCGGTGAAGAACTTCCCGGAGGAGTAGACGGGGTCGATGAGCTGGTCGGGCCTGCCCCAGCCCTGCGAGGGCCGCTGCTGGAAGGCCCCGACGGAGTCGCGGTCGCCGTGGTCGAGGTTCTCCAGCTTCGACTCCTGGATCGCGGTGGCGTACGCGATCACGACGGCCCGCTCCGGCAGCTTCCTGCGGGCCGCCACGGCCGCGATCACCGCGGCCACCTTGGCCTGCTCGATGTCCAGGTCCAGCGAGCCCGCCGGGGTGGTGACCTTGCACCCGTCGCCGAGATTGACCAGTGGTGTGACCCTTCTGAGAAGAAAGAACAGTCCCGCGGTGATCGCCACCACGAGCACGACGACGATCACGATGATCGCGATGGTCCCTTTTGAGAACGGCCGTTGCACGGTCAAGAACCTACAGGCCCCAGCGATTGCCCGGTCTGGTGGAAGGTCGCGAACACTAGGCTCCGGGCCATGACCCAGAGCGATGCCAGCCCGCTGCCCGCGGCCGTCGACGAGCTGTGGTGGCGCCGGGACGAGCTCAGCCCGGCCGACGGCCCGGCCCGCGCGGTCGTGGTGAACGCGGTCGACATGCTCGACAGCGGCAAGGCCCGGGTGGCCGAGGTCTCCCGGACCGGCGAGGTGGTCGTGGACGAGCGTGCCCGGCGGGCCGTCGCCCTGGCGTTCCGGGTGCTCGGCCTGGCCAGGTCCCAGGTGGGCGACTTCCACCACCGCGACCGCGTCCCGCTCAAGACCACCGTGGACGGGGTACGCGTGGTGCCCGGGGCCATCGCCCGCTGGGGCTCCTACCTGGCGCCGGGCGTCGTGCTGATGCCCTCGTTCGTCGACATCGGCGCCCACGTGGACGAGGGCAGCACCGTGGAGACGTGGGTCTCGATCGGCTCGTGCGCCCAGATCGGCAAGAACGTCCACCTGTCCGCGGGGGTCGGCGTGGGGGAGGCCGCCTGCAGGGGCGCCGCGGAGGATCCCGAGGTCCTCGCGGAGCGGCCCGCGGCCGCTCCCGTGGTCGTCGAGGACGGGGCGCTGATCGGCGGGCGGGCGGTGCTCTCGGAGGGGGCCCGCGTCGGCCGGGGCGCCGTGGTGGGCGCCGGGACGATCCTGACGGGATCGACCCCGATCGTGGACGTCCGGACGGGCGAGGAGGTGGATCGGGGGCGCGTCCCCGACTGGTGCGTGGCGGTCGGGGGGACCCGGAGCCGCGAGTTCGCCGGCGGCGCCTTCGGCCTGCGCTGCGTCCTGCTGCTGGAGCGCCTGGAGGAGGGCCGCAGGCCCGGCCGTGCGGAGCTGGGACGGATCCTGCACGGACACGGACAGGGCCGAGGGCACGGATAGGGTCACGGGCATGAGTACGCGTCTGGACCTCACGCAGGATGTCGGGGAGCTCACCGCCCGGATCGTGGACGTCGAGTCGGTCAGCGGCGGCGAGAGGGCGCTCGCCGACGCCGTGGAGGAGGCCCTGCGCCCGCTGCCGCACCTGACGGTCGAGCGCGACGGCGAGTCGGTCGTGGCCCGCACCGGCCTGGGCCGCGCCGAGCGGGTGGTGATCGCCGGGCACCTCGACACCGTCCCCGTCGCCGGCAACCTGCCCGCCCGCGTGGAGGACGGCCTGCTGTACGGGTGCGGCACCGCGGACATGAAGTCCGGCGTCGCCGTGGCGCTGAAGCTGGCCGCCGCGCTCCCGGAACCGAGCAGGGACGTGACGTACGTCTTCTACGACTGCGAGGAGATCGAGGCCGAGCGCAACGGCCTGCTCAGGCTCAGCCGCACCCGCCCCGACCTGCTCGCCGGGGACTTCGCGGTGCTCATGGAGCCCACCGACGGCACGATCGAGGGCGGCTGCCAGGGCACGCTCCGGGCGCAGGTCGTCACCCGCGGCAAGCGGGCGCACAGCGCCAGGTCCTGGTTCGGGGTCAACGCGATCCACGCCGCCGAACCGGTGCTCGCCATCCTGAACGCGTACCGGGCGAGGCGGCCGGCGGTCGACGGGCTGGAGTACCACGAGGGCCTGAACGCGGTCGGGATCGGCGGGGGCGTCGCGGGCAACGTGATCCCCGACGAGTGCGTGGTGACCGTGAACTACAGGTTCGCCCCGGACCTGTCGCTGGAGGCCGCCAGGGAGCACGTGAACGAGGTGTTCGAGGGGTTCGAGGTCCGCTTCACCGACGGCGCCGCCGCCGCGAGGCCCGGCCTGAACCATCCGGTGGCGGCGGCCTTCGTCGAGGCCGTCGGCGGCACGCCGAGGGCCAAGCTCGGCTGGACCGACGTCTCGCTCTTCTCCGGCCTCGGCGTGCCCGCGGTCAACTACGGTCCCGGAGATCCGAACATGGCCCACCAGCGGGGGGAGTTCGTCGCCCTGGAGAAGATCGCCGACTGCGAGCGCAGGATGCTCGACTGGCTGTCCTGAGCCGGTGGACCGACCCCGGCCGACCGGTGGGAGGCCGGGGCGGGCCGGCCGACGGACGGCCGGGACGGGCGGAGCGGTGGGGGCCGGACGGGGGCGACCGGGACGGACGGACCCCCGGCACAAATGAAAGTGGCTTTCCTCGCCGGCCATTTGGCGGGGAAAGCCACTTTCAGTCCCGAGCAGCACCCTCGGCAGTTAGACGTGGTCTCCTCAAAGTCCGGTTCCACGTTTTCACGGAGATTTTTCAAGATTTTTCCAAGGAGTGCACCGGGAGCGGCAGTACGGTGACCGGCATGAAGAAAAAGCGTCCCGAACGTCGTCAGGGGGCCGCCGTGGTCCGTGGCGATCTCGTCTCCGACTCCACCCATGACCAGCGGCTTCTCGACAGGAGAGGGCCCGCAGACTGGCTGCACATGGACCCGTGGCGGGTCCTGCGCATCCAGGCCGAGTTCGTGGAGGGCTTCGGTCAGCTCGCCGAACTGCCCCAGGCGGTGACCGTCTTCGGCTCCGCGCGTACCCCCGCGGGCACCCCCGAGTACGAGATGGGCGTCGAGCTCGGCAGGAAACTGTCCCAGGCGGGCTACGCCGTGATCACCGGTGGCGGACCGGGCTGCATGGAGGCCGCCAACAAGGGGGCCGTCGAGGCGGACGGCGTCTCGGTCGGCCTGGGCATCGAGCTCCCCTTCGAGCAGAGCATGAACGAGTACGTCGACCTCGGCATCGAGTTCCGCTACTTCTTCGTCCGCAAGACCATGTTCGTGAAGTACTCCTGCGGCTTCGTCACGCTGCCCGGCGGGTTCGGCACCCTGGACGAGCTGTTCGAGGCGCTCACCCTGGTCCAGACCCAGAAGGTCACCTCCTTCCCGGTGGTTCTGATGGGGACCGAGTTCTGGGGCGGCCTGGTCGACTGGATCGGGAAGACCCTCGTGGAGACCGGCAAGATCTCCCCGGCCGACCTGAACCTGATCCACGTCACCGACGACGTGGACGAGGCCGTCCGCATCATCGTCGAGGCCGACGGCAACCGGGGCGGGCGGCGGGAGGACGAGCGCAGGTCCACGATGACCACGGTCGGCGACGCCGAATAGGCTGTCGGGGTGTTCATCTGCGTGTTCCTCGCGTCAAGTCAGAGGATCGACAAGAAGTACCTGGAGCTGGCCGAGCAGGTGGGGGCCGAACTCGCCAGGCGGGGGCACTCCCTGGTGAGCGGTGGGGCCACGGTCTCCTGCATGGGCGCGGTGGCCCGCGCCGCCCGCGCGGGCGGCGCCCACACCGTGGGGGTGATCCCCCAGGTGCTGGTCGACATCGAGATCGCGGACGAGGAGTCCGACGAGATGGTCGTCACCACCGACATGCGGGAGCGCAAGGGCGTCATGGACGCCCGGTCGGACGCGTTCCTGGTGCTGCCGGGAGGCATCGGGACGCTGGAGGAGCTCTTCGAGATCTGGACCGCCCGCACCCTCGGCCTGCACGACAAGCCGCTGGTGCTGCTCGACCCGTGGGGTCTCTACGCCCCGCTGCGCGAGCTGGTCGAGAACATGGAGGAGGCGGGCTTCACCCGCCCGAACGTCTTCGACGCCATCTCCTGGGCGACCACGATCGAGGAGGCGTTCGCGCTGCTGGAGAAGCGGACCAGGCACCTGGAGCCGAGTCCGGAGGAGCTAGGCGAGGCCACGGCGGGTTAGGGCGGGAGGGCGCCGCCCGGCGAGGGACTCGGTCATCTCCACCGCGAGCCGCACCTGACCGGGGCGGTCCGTACGGAAGACGCGGGCGCCGAGCCAGGCGCAGATCGAGGCCGCGGTGAGCTCCGCGGCCTCGGCGTCCGGCCCGTCCCCGGAGGGGACCCCGGCCAGCAGGGCGGGGACGACCGCCACGGTGTGCCCCGCGTGGACGAGCTCCTCGACCTCCCCGGCCGAACGGGCCCAGGTCCAGCCGGGATCGTCCTCGTCGCCGGGACCCAGCACCACGGGGCGCGCCCCCGGCCCGGACACCGGGGCGGCCGGTTCCGCCGGGCGGGACGATCGCCCCACCGCCGCGATCTCCTCGCGGGAGGAGCGCGGGACCCGCCCGCCCGCCACCTCGGCGGACGCGGACGACGGCCTGCTCTCTTCGGGCAACGGAGGAGTCACGAGCCGATCCTAGGCCAGTGGACTTGTGGCACGATTCGTATGTGCTGGTCGTCTTAGCCCTCGCTGCCATAGCCGTGATCGCCGCCGTCACGGTGGTCGCCATGGGGCGGGGAGGTGAACTCAAGGAGTTCCCCCCCGATGTGCCCCCGCTGAGCCTGCCCGCGGCGGGTCGGCTCGACGCGGTCGACTTCAGGGCCCTGCACCTTCCGGTGAGCCTCGTCGGCTACCACACCCAGAGCGTCGACGAGGCGCTGAGCCGGGTCGCCGACGCGCTGAGCGAGCGTGACACCAGGATCGCCGTGCTGGAGCAGCGGGTGTCCGAGCTGCTCGCCGGCAGGCTCCAGGCCCGCCACGAGCTGGACCCGGGCCTGCCGGTCCCGGCGCGCTCCGTGCGCGAGGCGCCCTACGAGCTCTCCGGCGCGGGCGGGTACGGGGCGAGCGAGGAGCTCTCCAACGGGCCGGACGTCGCCGGGGACACGTGGCGACGGAGGGAGTCCCCCGGCCGGCGGGACTTCGCCCGGCCCACCGGGGACCCCATCCCGGCGGACCCGGCCCCCACCCCGGACCCGGGCTCTTCGGCCGGTGCGGCCCCCTCGACCGGTGCGGCCCCTTCGACCGGTGCGGCCCCTTCGACCGGCGCGGGCCCCGTGGCCGGCTCGGACCCCCTGGCCGACTCCGACTCCACCCCGGTCTCCGGAGTCCCCTCGCTCTCCCGCCCCACCCCCACTTCGGACCCGGACTCACCCTCCGACCCGGCCCCGGCCCCGGCCCCGGCCCCGGACGCGGTCCCGGGCGCCGTCCGGGTGCCGGATTCCGTCCCGGCCCCGGCGAGCCCGTCCTCCCCGTCGTCCGTCTCCCCGTCCTCGGCCGCCCCGTCGTCCTCGGGGGCGACGTCGCCGCAGAGGGACGGGGCCGGATCGTCCTCTTCCTCCCTCGGCGTCCGCACCGGTGGACGCCCGGACGATGACCGTCCCGAGCAGGAGCGTCCGGAGGCGGAGGGGGCGCGGTGAGCGAGCCCTCCAGCCCCGTGCGCCCGGCGTCGTTCCCGGCGGCCGGAGCCCCCGGGTCCACCGGGGACACCCGGGACAGCGGGGACCCTGAGAAGACCGGAAACGCCTGGGACGCCCGGGACGTCGCGGGTCCCGCCGGGACGGAGCTCGTGCGCTGCGGCTGGGCGACCTCCGCCCTCGACTACATCGATTACCACGACCGGGAGTGGGGCCGCCCCGTCACCGGTGACGACCAGGTGTTCGAGCGGATCACGCTGGAGGCGTTCCAGTCCGGCCTGTCGTGGATCACGATCCTGCGCAAGCGGGAGAACTTCCGGGCGGCCTTCGCCGGGTTCTCCATCCCGGCCGTGGCCTCCTTCGGCGAGGAGGACGTCACCCGCCTGCTCGGGGACGCGGGCATCATCCGCAACCGGGCCAAGATCGAGGCGACGATCGCCAACGCGCGGGCCGCGCTCGGACTCGGCCTGTCCGACCTCGTCTGGAAGCACGCCGACCCGGCCTCGCCCGTCCCGGCGACCCTGGCGGACGTGCCCGCGCAGACCCCGGGCTCCAAGGCGCTGGCCAAGGAGCTCAAGTCGCACGGCTTCCGTTTCGTCGGCCCGACCACGGCCTACGCGCTGATGCAGGCCATCGGCCTGGTCGACGACCACGTCGCCGACTGCTGGACCCGCCGGGGCCGGTGACGGCCGGGTCCCCGGCCCCCTCGGCGGGCCTCTCCGCGTCCGTCGGGGCGGGTCTCTCAGCGTCCCTCGAAGACGGGCCGTTCCTTGGCGAGGAAGGCGCGGGTGGCGTTCAGGTGGTCGGCGGTTCCCGCACAGGCGTCCTGGAGATCGGCCTCCACCTCCAGGGCCTCGGCCAGGGAGCCGGTCGCGGCGGATCGCAGGGCGCGCTTGGTCGCCGCGTAGGCGCTCGTGGGACCCTGCGCGAGCCGCGCGGCCAGGGCGCGGGCCGCGCCCTCCAGTTCCTCGGCGGGGACGACCTGGGAGACCACGCCGAGTTCGAGCGCGCGGGCCGCGCCGAGAGGTTCGCCGAGCAGCAGCATCTCGGCGGCGCGGGCCGGGCCCACCAGGCGCTGGAGGGTCCAGGAGGCTCCCGAGTCGGGGGCGAGCCCGATACCGGAGAAGGCCATCGCGAACCTGGCCTTCTCCGAGGCGATCCGCAGGTCGCAGGCGAAGGCCAGGGAGGCGCCCGCGCCCGCGGCCACACCGTTCACCGCCGCCACCACGGGCTTGTCCATCTCGGTGATCGCGCGGACGATGGGGTTGTAGTGCGCGCGCACGGTGCCGTCCAGGCCACGGCCGGCCTCCAGGTTCGCGGCGTGCTCGCCCAGGTCCTGGCCGGCGCAGAACGCCCGCCCCGACCCGGTCAGCAGAACCGCCCGTACGGCGTCCGCCCGCGACGCCTCGGTCACCGCCTCCAGCAGGGCGTCCTTCGCGGAGGTCGTCAGCGAGTTCATCGCCTCCGGCCGGTTGATGACGATGACGGCGACGGCGTCGTCGACGGAGTAGAGAACGTCGCTCAACGTGTGCTCCTTCCGGATCGTTCGGCTCTGCCCGTACCGGGCCGTGGCCGCGGGGGTCTCCCACCGCGGGTCCGGCCGCGTGACCGGTTCCCGCGCGGCCTCCCGGGACACCTCCCGGAAGCCCCCTGTGGCCCGCTGAGCCTCTGTGACCTTTCGTTGTAGTTCCAGGGCTAAATATCCTGCTCTGTCCCTCTCCGTGCCCTTCAGGGGGCTCCCCGGGCACTCCGTGCCCTTCCGTGTCTCGCTCCCCGTGGGTCCGCGCGGATGCACGCGGATGCACGCGGTTCCCGCGCGGTCTCCGGGACGGTTCTCAGGGAGGTGCCTCCCGCGGGGTCTCCCAGGGTTCGCCCAGGTGGCGGTCGACGAAGGTCGCGGCGGCCGGGAGCAGCCTGCCGGCCTCGCGCTCGAAGAAGATCCGTGCCCTCTCCCCGGGCCAGCCCCGTGGCAGCAGCTCGGCGGGGAGCCCCGGGTCGCGGAAGAGGAAGTTGCGCCAGCCGTGCAGCAGCCTGCTCCGGACGGCGAACACCCGGTCGCAGCCCGCGTCCGCGGGCAGGGAACCCACCAGCTCCGTCGCCTGGGCCAGCCACTCCTCGTAGGCCGCCCCGATGCCGTCCAGGTCCCACGTCCTGGCGACCAGCGCGGCCGGATCGCCGTCGAGCACCGCCTCGAACCGGTCCGCGCGGACGTCCTGGCCGCTGAGGAGGGCGTCCAGCTCGGGGGAGGGGCGCGGCCCGATCCACGTGGTCTCGGACATGGGCGCGTACCCGATGAAGGAGAGCTCGGCCCGCAGGCGCTCCCGCCTGGACCGCTCGCGTACGGGGTCCACCACGAGGACGTGCCAGCGGCCGTTCCAGGTGATCGTCCCGACTCGGTAAATTCTCAGGGCCGCCTCGTCCAGGCGGCGCACGCATTTGGGCGTGACCTCGTACCCGGGCCCCCTGGGCAGGCGGGTCGGGGAGAGCCAGCCCTGCCGCACCATCCGCGAGACGGCGGTGCGCACGGCCGGGGCGGCGATGTCCAGGGGGGCGAGCAGCCGGACCAGGGCGGCGACGGAGGCACGACCGCCCCGGGACCGGAGGTGGTCCCCGTACAGATCGAAGAGAGCGGCGCGGGCGTTCACGAGGACAAGTTTGGTCGTCCGAGGGGTCTCGGACAACGGTCTTGATCGCCGGATGAGCCGACGCTGATACTGATCGTTCCCATTCTCCGTGCGGAGGCGGGATAATAGGACATCACAGAAGACGTGAATGCGTCGGCCACCCTCGGGTCAGTCGGAGATCCGGAGCCCGAAGCAGGAAGGGATACACGCATGGCGGCTATGAAGCCGAGGACCGGTGATGGTCCGCTGGAGGTCGTCAAGGAAGGCAGGGGCATCGTCATGCGGGTTCCTCTGGAAGGTGGCGGCCGCCTCGTCGTCGAGCTCTCGGCGGATGAGGCGAGTGCTCTCGGCGAGGAACTGAAGAAGATCGTCGGTTGATCCCGATCTGACGAAAACGGTGGAGCCGGGTCTGTTCGAGCTTGCTCGGGGAGCATGACACCTGCGATGGCCCGCGCGACCGACGATGAACACGGCCCTGGCCGTCGGACCGCCTCACGGCGGCTCGCGCCAGGGCCGAGGTGTTCTCCCCGATGTTCTCCCCGGCGCTCTCCCTCCCGCCGGGCCCGATGACTGGAGTCACCCCATGCCCATCTCCCCCCACCTGCTCCTGCCCAGCGCGCCGTACGCGCACGGGCTCCGGGTCGCCCCCTCCTCGCAGGCCCCCGCGGGGACGGATCCCGGGGAGGGCGCCGCGGACGCGCCCGCCGGCGACGCCGAACTGCTGGCCGTCCCCTTCGACGGCGACCTGGCCCCCGGGATCGACCTGCCGCTGCCCGCCGCGGCGCTGCTCGGCCACCACAAGGCCAAGGGCGAGGCCGGGGAGATCGTCGAGGTCCCCGTCGCCTCCGGCGACGCCGTGGGCCGGGTGCTCCTGTACGGGGTCGGCGACGGGTCGGCGGAGGCCCTGCGCAAGGCGGGAGCGGCCGTGGCGCGCCGCGGCAAGGGCAGGGACGCCCTCAGGATCGTTCTCCCGGCGGGGCCGGTGGCCGCCTTCGCGCAGGGCGCGCTGCTGGCCACGTACACCTTCAGGATCAGCCGGGAGAATCCGGCCGGGGTGACGCTGGAGTTCGTCGGGGACGGCGTCGAGGACGAGATCGCCTCCGCGCGGGTGGTCGCCGAGGCCGTGGCGCTGGCCAGGGACCTCGCCAACACCCCGGCGTCGGTGAAGTCCCCGGCCTGGCTGGCCGAACGCGCGCGCGAGCACGTCGCCGGGCGGGACGTCACCGTGCGGGTGTGGGACGAGCGGGAACTGGCCGACGACGGGTTCGGCGGGATCCTCGCCGTCGGGCAGGGGGCGCAGAGCCCGCCCCGGCTGATCCGGCTGGACTACGCGCCCGAGGGCGCGAGCGGCCACGTGGTCCTGGTCGGCAAGGGCATCACGTACGACACCGGGGGCATCTCCCTCAAGCCGACCTCCAACATGGTGTTCATGAAGACCGACATGGCGGGCGGGGCCGTGGTGATCGCGGTCCTGGGCGCGCTGGCCGCGCTCGGCGTGCGGGTCCGGGTCACCGGCCTGGTCGCCACCGCCGAGAACGCCTTCTCCGGCTCGGCCCAGCGCCCCTCCGACGTGATCACCCAGTACGGCGGCCGGACCGTGGAGGTGCTGAACACCGACGCCGAGGGCCGCCTGGTGCTGGCCGACGCGCTGGCCTACGCCGACGCCGAGCTGGACCCGGACGTCATGGTCGACGTGGCGACGCTGACCGGGGCGATCGGCGTCGCGCTGGGCAAGGGCCTGGGCGCGGTCTTCGCCTCCGACGACGCCCTGGCCGAGGCGCTGACCGCGGCGGGGGAGACCGGCGGGGAGCCGCTCTGGCGGATGCCGCTGATCGACGACTACGTCCCGGCCCTGGAGTCGTCCGTGGCCGACCTGGCCAACATCGAGGCCGGGTCCACCTACGGCGCGGGTTCGGTGACCGCGGCCCTGTTCCTGCGTGAGTTCACCGGCGGCCGGCCCTGGGCGCACCTGGACATCGCGGGCGTCGGACGCAGCGGCGCCGACGAGGGCCTGCTGAGCAAGGGCGCCACCGGGTACGGCGTGCGCCTGCTGCTGGAGTGGCTGGCGGGATCGCCGGGGCCGGCGGGCCCGCCGGGGACGCCGGAGCGGTGAGGGGCCGCGCCGGGACCGGCGGGAGGGCCGAGACCGCCGGCGCCGAGGGGTCGCGCGGTGCCGGCCGGTGCCTGTCCGCGTCGGTGGGCGTCGGCCGGCGTCGGTGGGCGTCTGCCGGTGTCAGTCGGCGAGCTTGACGGCCGCCAGGACGCCGTCGCCGAGCGGCACCATCAGCGGGCGGAGCCGCTCGTCCGAGCGGACCAGCTTGCCCAGCTCCCGGATGGCGACGGTGTCGGGGTCGCGCTGCACCGGGTCGGCGACCCGGTTGCCCCACAGGGCGTTGCCGAAGACCACGACGCCGCCGACCCTCAGCAGCCGGATCGACTCGGCCAGGTAGTCGGCGTACTCGTGCACGGCGCCGTCGCAGAAGACCAGGTCGTAGCCGCCGTCGGACAGGCGGGGGAGCACGTCGAGGGCGCGGCCGGTGATCAGGCGGATCCGGCCGCCGGAGAAGCCCGCCTGGGCGAAGCTCTGCCTGGCCAGGCGCTGGTGCTCGGGCTCGACGTCCACGCTGGTGAGCGTGCCGTCCGCGCGCATGCCGCGCAGCAGCCACAGGCCGGAGACGCCGCAGCCGGTGCCGATCTCCACGACGGAGCGGGCGTTGACCGCGGTGGCGAGGAAGCAGAGGGCGGCGCCGCAGCCGGGCGGGACCGGGGGGGCTCCCACCTCGGCCCCGCGCAGGCGGGCGGCGCGGAGGATGTCGTCCTCCCGGTGGAACTCGTCGGCATAGGCCAGAGTGGCCTCCAACGGACTGGGCGGCGTCTCTGCCATCGGCCTCTCCTCCCGCTTTCTCCGTACACCGTCATATAGACGCTCGGTCGCAGCCTAAGGGAGGCAGGCCCGATCGGGAACTCATGTGACCCCCGGTGCGTTGCACGGTTTAAGCGGCCTTTGCCGGTCCGGAGGACAGTCGGTGCGCACGAAGGGACGAAACCAGGCACTATGGCGATAGCGGTGGTCCCGGAGAGAGGAGTGCTGGTGGACGAGCCCGACCACCAGTCAGGAGCTCCCGTGTCTGATTGGACGCCTCCCACCTGGGAGGAAGTGGTCCGGACGCACTCGGCGCGCGTCTACCGGCTGGCCTACCGGCTGACCGGCAACGTGCACGACGCCGAGGACCTCACACAGGAGGTCTTCGTCCGGGTCTTCCGGTCGTTGTCGAACTACACGCCGGGCACGTTCGAGGGCTGGCTGCACCGCATCACCACGAACCTGTTCCTGGACATGGCGCGGCGCAAGCAGCGCATCAGGTTCGAGGGGTTCGCCGACGACGCCGCCGAGCGGCTGCGCGGACGCGAGCCCTCCCCGGCGCAGGTCTACGACGACGCCCACATGGAGCCCGACATCCAGGCGGCGCTCGACGCGCTCGCCCCCGAGTTCCGCGCGGCCGTCGTGCTGTGCGACATCGAGGGCCTGTCGTACGAGGAGATCGCGGCGACGCTGGGCGTGAAGCTCGGCACCGTCCGCAGCCGGATCCACCGTGGCCGGGCGCAGCTGCGCGACGCGCTGGAGCACCGCGCGCCGCGGAACGACCAACTCCCCCCGAGCGTTACCCACGGGGAGGAGTTCGCATGAGAAACCACAGTCATGACGAATGTCACGACGAGCCTCTTGGCAAGGAGTGCGCATGAGTCATCTCGGAGAGCGTGTTTCGGCACTGGTCGACGGTGAGCTGAACCACCACGAGCGCGACCGCGCCCTGGCGCACCTGACCTCCTGCGCCCCCTGCCGGGCCGAGGTCGACGCCGTACGGGCGCTGAAGAGCCGGCTGCGGTCCCTGGACGGGCCCGCGATGCCGACCGACCTGACGATGTCCCTGCTGCGGATGTCCGAGCCGGGCGGGCCGCTGCCCCCGCGTGAGCGCCCCTTTCCGGCTCCGCGCACCTTCGCCGGGGCGCCCATCCCGAGCATGCACAGCGTCGCTCCCCCCGACAACCGGCCCCGCGGCCGGGCCGGGGGCCGCCCCCGGCGCGCGCGGCGTGCCGGGTACGTCGCGGTGGGCGTCGCCTCGGCGGCCGTGGCGATCGGGACCCTGTTCGTGGTAGGCGGGACCGACCCGAACCCGCGCGTGGTGCCGCCGGTCGACATGTTCGCCAACCAGCACAGGAACACCGCGCCCTATGGCGGGTCGGCGACGCCGACCTTCTCGCCCACTCCGTGATCCGGCTGCCCGTCTCCCTGTTCCTGGCGGTCGTGATGCTGCTGGGACTGGTGACGGGTGGTCCGGCGCACGCCGCCCGCTCCTCGCAGGCCGTCCCGCCGGACGACGTGGAGAGCGAGGACACCGGCCTCGACCTCCTGCGTGAGGCCGCGATCGCCGGCCGGTCCCGGGGATACTCCGGCACCCGCTACGTGACCGTCTGGGGCACGTCGGGCTCCACCTCGGCGGTCCAGGAGGTGCGCAACGCCCCCGGCGTGGGGCTGACGGTGCGCGCGGAGCCCTCGGGCCACACGCAGAACGCCGACCCCGGCACCCTCGCGGGCGGCCTGTCCAGCCCGTCCGGGACGATGCTGGAGGTGCTGGCCCGCAACTACCGGGTGGTGGAGGCGGGTGAGGGCCGCGCCTGCGGGCGGGCCGCCCGCCTGGTGAACGTCCTGCGCGCCGACGGCACCCTCGCGGCCCGCTACTGGATCGACCGGGCCGCCGGGCCGGTGCTGCGCCGGGAGCTGCTGGACACGCGCGGCCGGATCGTGCACACCGCCGCCTTCGTCGACCTGACCGTCCAGCCCCCCGCCCCGGCGCGGGGCACGGCACCCGCGGCGGCCACGGCGGGAATGGCCACGGGCGGCCTCGACCTGGGGCAGATCCCCCGCCTGCGGGCCGACGGCTGGCGCTTCCCCCTCGCCCTGCCGGGCGGTCTCGAGCTGTTCTCCGCGCACCGCGCCCCCGCCGGCCACGTCTACCTCGGGTACTCGGACGGCCTGTCGGTCGTGTCGGTTTTCATCCAGCATGGGGCGCTTGATGAGGAACGTCTGCGCGATTGGCATGCCGAACGGCGTAACGGGCATACGATCTGGATTCGAGACCCGGTGGGGCAGGAGACGATCTGGGCGAGTGGGGGTCATGTCTACACCGTCTTTGCGGACGCGCCGGCCGACATGGCCGACGCCGCCGTCGCGGCGTTGCCGCACGAGCCCGTCCCCGATCTCTGGGCGAGGCTCGGCCGCGGCGCGAGCCGCGTGCTCTCCTGGGTCAATCCCTTCGAATGACCTGTGTTTTACACATCTCGTATGCCGCTCGGGGGAAGATTGCCGGGTTGACTCGGTGAGCGGCCGCCTGCGAGGCAAGGAGTGGTGAGTATTCGATGACCGACGAGTCCCGTACCCACGAGGCGCAGGATGCTGAGGGGCGTACGCCGTCGGAACTCGCCGACGGCGGACACGACGCCGAGCAGACCCGCCGCGCCGGCCGCTCCGGCCCCCCGGACCCCTCGGGCGCCGAGTTCTCCCGTCCGGAGTTCCTGCCCGCGGGGGACACTCCTCCCCCCGGGGCGGAGTACTCCCGCGACGATCGGAATCGGGCCGACGACCCGACGAGCCACGGCCGATGGGACCGCGAACGGTACGAACCACCCGGGCAGTCCGGGCAGTTCGGACAGTTGGGGCAGCCCGAGCTGATCCGCCACGACGCCGCCGGGACGCCGGGTGAGGGCGCGCCGCCCCCCGCGCCGGGAGGCTGGGGAACGGACCGGGGGACGGGAAACGGTCCCTCGTCCGGCCCGGGTCACGACCACGGTCAGCAGGGGTATCAGAGTCATCAGGGCCCCGGCCCGGGGGCGGGTCACGCCGCCCACGGCTCGGCTCCGGGCGGGGAGGGCTGGGGCGACCCCTCCGGCAGGACACGGCAGGACACGGCGGTCCTCGGCCAGCCGTTCGGGCCGCCGCCGCCACCGTCGCAGGCCTCGGGCATGGGGCCCGGCTGGGCGCCGCCGCCCGGAGGTCACGGCGTGCCGGGAGGCCACGGCCTGTCCGGCGGTTTCGGCGGCCCGGCGCCCGCGGCGGCCCGGCGCCCGCCGCGCACCACCACGCTGGTGATCCTCGGTGTGATGGTCGCGCTGCTGGCCTCGCTGCTGGGCAGCGTCGGCACCTACCTCCTCACGCGGCCGACGGACACGGGCCGCGACCCCTCCTTCAGCCTGGACAAGGCGCCGTCCGGCTCCAACGTCCGCCCTCCCGACTCGGTCGCGGGCGTGGCCTCGAAGGTCCTGCCCAGCGTGGTCTCGCTGGCCGTCGAGGGCGGGGCGAGCTCCAGCACCGGCTCGGGCTTCCTGATCAAGGGCGGGTACGTGGTGACCAACAACCACGTCGTCGCCGCCGCGGCGCCGAACGGCCAGATCCAGATCCAGTTCAACAACCGCAAGGCCACCTCCGCGGTCATCGTCGGCCGTGACCCCGAGTCCGACCTGGCCGTGGTCAAGCCGACCGAGACCTTCGGCGCGCCGGAGATCACCCTGGGCAACTCCGACAACGTGGTCGTGGGCGACCCGGTCATCGCCATCGGCTCCCCGCTGGGCCTGACCGGCACGGTCACCTCCGGCATCGTCAGCTCGCTCAACCGCCCCGTCCAGGCGGGCGAGGAGAACAGCTCCGACACCACCTGGCTGAGCGCCGTCCAGACCGACGCGGCCATCAACCCCGGTAACTCCGGTGGGCCGCTGGTCAACACCAACGGCGAGGTCATCGGCGTCAACTCGGCGATCGCCACGCTGGGCAGGTCGGTCGGCGGCCAGAGCGGCAGCATCGGCCTGGGGTTCGCCATCCCGGTGAACCACGCCCGCCGGGTCGCCCAGGAGCTGATCACCACGGGCAAGGCCAGGAAGTCGCGGATCGGCGTCGCCATCGACCCGAGCTACCAGGGCGTCGGGGTGCGGATCGCCACCGAGGTCACGCGGGGCACCCAGCCGATCGAGCCGAACGGCCCGGCCGCCCAGGCCGGCCTCAAGCCCGGTGACGTCATCCTGGAGGTCGAGGGTGTCGTGCTGCAGGACGGCAACGAGCTGATCGCGATGATCCGTAACAGGGCGCCCGGCGAGAAGCTCACCGTCAAGTACCAGCGGGGCGGTCAGGAGAGGAGCGCGACCGTGACCGTCGGGGCGGCACCGGACGAGCCGTCGCCCGAGCCCTCGTAGCCCTTCCAGGGCTCTCGTGGGCCCGCGTGGGCCCCTCGTGGGCCCGCGTGAGCCCTCGTCAGGCCCGGCGGTCACGGGTCGCGACGCGTGTCCGTGACCGGGGTACTAGTGTGGGACCTCTCCGGCGTGTCGCCGGAGAGGTGCCCATGGCATCGTCCCGGTAGGAGATCACAGTGTTCGGACTCGGCTGGCCTGAGATCGTGGCGCTGATGGTCATCGCGCTTCTCGTCTTCGGGCCGGAGAAACTCCCCCAGGCCGCCTCGCAGGCGGCCAAGACGCTGCGCAACATCCGGCGGATGGCGAACAACGCCAGGGACGACCTGAGGAGCGGCCTGGGGCCGGAGTTCGCCGACTTCGACCCGGCCGACCTCAATCCCAAGAACTTCGTCCGCAAGCACCTGACCGCGGACCTGGAGGACGACTGGAAGAGCACGACGGCGACGGCCACGGCCGAACCCGCCGTGTCCTACCAGGCGAGCGAACTGGGCTACGGCGAGATCCCCCCGTACGACCCCGAGGCGACCTGAGACGTGTCGTCGAAGCGCCATGGCCTCGACCGCGCCGAGACCGGCGTTACGGCTTGAGAACCACCTGATCGAGCGATTTACGGTTTTCCTGAAACGACAAGCACATCCTGATTCCGGTGCTTATGTATGAGCTTGTCGCTACACACCTGCTTCTAGTGGGATTTCTGGCTATTATCTGCCCAGTTCCCCGTGATCAAGCGGGGCCTCGATCGGAACGAAGGTGGCGAGGTGTCCGAGCGCGGCGAGGATCGGAACGAGGCGACGCTGAGCAGGGGGCGGCTTCCCGCGGAGATCGACACGACGAAGCCCAGCATCGCGAGGGTCTACGACTGGTTCCTGGGCGGGAAGGACAATTTCGCCGTCGACCGGCAGGTCGCCGAGGCCGCCCTGAAGGTCGCCCCGGGAGCCCAGGAGGCCGGGCAGCAGAACCGGGCCTTCCTGCAGCGGATCGTGCACCACATGGCGGCCGAGGCGGGGATCAGGCAGTTCATCGACATCGGGTCGGGCCTGCCCACCCAGGGCAACGTGCACCAGGTGGCTCAAAAGGTCGATCCGGCGGCCCGGGTGGTCTACGTGGACAACGACCCCATGGTGCTGGTCCACGGGCGGGCGCTGCTCGCCACCGACGGCAGCACGAAGGTCATCCAGGCGGACGCGCGCGACCCCCGGTCGATCCTGGAGAACGCCCAGATCAAGGATTTCATCGACTTCGACGAGCCGGTGGGGCTGCTGATGCTGAGCATCCTGCACCATCTGCACGACCAGGACGACCCCGCGGGAGTGGCGGCCACGCTGCGCGCCCCGCTGGTGTCCGGCAGCTTCGTGGCGATCTCGCACTTCTGCAATCCCGGTTCGGCGCACCCGGCGGCGTCCCAGCAGGCCACGACGGCGGAGAAGCTCTTCAACGAGAACCTCGGCACCGGCCGCTGGCGCACCACGGACGAGATCACGGGGTACTTCGGCGACTTCGAGCTGCTCGAACCGGGCCTCGTCCCGCTCCCCGAGTGGCGCGCCGAGCCGAGCCTCTCCGTCAAGAACACCCTTCTGTATCACACCTACTACGGCGGCCTGGCCCGTAAGCCCTAGGCGAGGTTCCACGGGTGGTCCGGCCGCTCGTCGCCGCGGGCGACGTGCACGGGCCACCCCGTGGCGGACGTGGGCCGTCGTACCCGGTCGCGGCGGGCCCGGTCCCTCTTCCGCGGGGTCGTGCGCCTGACATGACCGTGACCCACGCCGGGCCCGTCCCGGACGGACCACTCGGGCGACCCGCCGCTCGCGGCAACCCCTAACGTTGGCCCATGTCCGAAATGTCATCGCGGGTCGAACTGTGCCCGCTCACCCTCTCCGACCAGGACGAGTTCTGCTCGCTCGTACGGGCGAGCACCGAGCTGCACCTGCCGTGGATGCAACTGCCCGCGACCGCGGAGGAGTTCCAGGCCTGGATGCGCCGCTTCGACGACGGCACCAACCTGGGCTTCACGGTCCGTGTCCGGGAGACCGGCACGGCCGCCGGCATGGTCAACATCAATTCGATCATCCGGGGTCGCTACCAGGGCGCGTCCCTCGGCTACGCGGCCTTCGCCTCGTCCGCGGGGCGGGGGTACATGACCGACGGGCTCACCCTCACCCTGCGTCACGCCTTCACCGACCTGCGGCTCCACCGGCTGGAGGCCAACATCCAGCCCGCGAACAGGGCGTCCCTGGCCCTGGCCCGGCGCCTGGGCTTCCGGTACGAGGGGCTGTCGCCCGCCTACCTCTACATCGACGGGGCCTGGCGCGACCACGAACGCTGGGCCGTCACCGCCCCCGACCCCTGGAGACCCGATCCGTCCCTTCCAGGGGTGTGATCCGTGCGGCACCGCCACCGGGACACGTCCCCGTGCCCCGGGACCGGCGTTCCCGCCGTGATACCCGCGGCCGGGGCACGCGGCCGGGGTCACGGGCCCGCGGCGCGTCCCGGCCACGAGTCCCGTGTGCCGGGCGGCGGCCGGGTCGCCGGACCCCGGGCGCGGACCAGGGTTCCCGGGCGTGGACGGTCTCGTGGCCGGCCGGACGGTCAGCCGCGACGGGTGGGCGAGATGCCGAGCTGCATGCCCTTGAGGCTGCCCGACTTCTTGCCGAGGGCGGCGGCGATGCGGCCGAGCTCGGCCGCGGCCGGCGCGTCCGGGTCGGTCAGCACCAGCGGCTTGCCCTCGTCGCCGCCCTCGCGCAGGCGCATGTCGATCGGCACCTGGCCGAGCAGCGGCACGCGGGCGCCCAGGGTGCGGGTGAGCGCGTCGGCCACGGTCTGGCCGCCGCCCTCGCCGAAGACCGAGATCCGCTCGTCGCAGTGCGGACACGGCAGCCACGACATGTTCTCGATGACGCCGGCGATCTGCTGGTGGGTCTGGACGGCGATGGACCCGGCCCGTTCGGCGACCTCGGCGGCGGCCTGCTGCGGGGTGGTCACCACCAGGAGCTCCGCGGACGGCATCCGCTGCGCGACGGAGATCGCGATGTCGCCGGTGCCGGGGGGCAGGTCCATCAGCAGCACGTCGAGGTCGCCCCAGTAGACGTCCGCCAGGAACTGGTGCAGGGCGCGGTCGAGCATGGGGCCACGCCACACGACCGGCGTGTTGCCCTCGGGCTTGAACATGCCGACCGAGATGACCTTGATGTCATGCGCCACCGGCGGCATGATCATGTCCTCGACCTTGGTCGGCCGTTCGGAGACCCCGAGCATGCGGGGGATGCTGTGGCCGTAGATGTCGGCGTCGACCACGCCGACCTTGAGACCGCTCGCGGCCATCGCCGCGGCCAGGTTGACGGTGACCGAGGACTTTCCGACGCCGCCCTTGCCCGAGGCGACCGCGAAGACGCGGGTCAGCGAGCCGGCCTGGGCGAAGGGGATCTCCTTCTCGGGTCCCTTGCCGCCGCGCAGCTTGGTCTGCAGCGTCTTGCGCTGCTCGGGGCTCATCACGTCCATCTCGACCGAGACGCCGGTCACTCCGTCGACCTTGGAGACGGCGCCGGTGACGTCCCGGGTGATGGTGTCCTTCATGGGACAGCCCGACACGGTGAGGAAGATCGCGACGCGTACCGCCCCCTCGGGGGAGATGTCGACGCTCTTGACCATGTCGAGTTCGGTGATCGGCCGACGGATCTCAGGATCGTTGACGGTCGCGAGAGCGGCCATCACCAGTTCCGGGGTAGGTGCCATCGAAGTGTCGGCAATACACCGCCACCTTGAGGCGACGGGGATGCCGTCCCTCCTTGTCTGTTATCGAGAGGCGTGCGGCGGGCGGGACCCGCCCGCCGCGATGCCGTTATGGCGTGCGAGAGGCCGATCCATGGGAAAAGGCCGGCGTTGTGGGTCCATGGTAAGAACCCGGGAACGCCGGAGGTAATTCCGGTTCCGGTGATGGTCCCCAGATCCGGACAATTCACTGTGTAGATGCGCGTGCAACGTTCTAAGGTTACTCCGTGACCCTGACGGCGGGCGAGTCCACGCAGAGTGTCGGCCCACACGAGCCGGCGGTCTGGCGCATGCTCCAGCGGGCCCAGGTCCGCATCACCCGGAGCCTGGAGGCCGACCTGCTCGTCGAGCACGATCTGGCCCTGGCCTCCTACGACGTGCTGTCACACCTCGCCGAGGCGCCCGAGCGGCGGCTGAGGATGAACGATCTCGCCGAACGGGTGCTGCTCTCACGCAGCGGGCTGACCCGGCTGATCGACCGCCTCCAGCGTGACGGCCTGGTCGAGCGGGAGGCCTGCACCAGCGACGCGCGGGGGTTGTTCGCGGTCCTCACCGACGCGGGCGCGGCCCGGCTGGCCGAGGCGGGGTCCACCTACCTGCGCGGGGTCCGCGCCCAGTTCCTGGACCTGCTCGACGCCGACGAGCTGCGCCAGTGCGCGGCCATGCTGACCAAGCTCCTCTCCGCCTCCGCCGTGGACGCCGTCCCCGCCGTCGACCCCGCCCCGGCCGTCGCCCCTGCCCGCGCCTCCGTCCTCGGCTCTGCCCTAGCTTCCGGCTCCGGCGTCGCCGCCACCTCCGGCGCCGCTTCCGTTTCCGGCTGAACGACGACATCTCGGGCTCTGACGTCCGGCGGCCAGGGAAGTGAGCGCCGTGTCACATGCGAGACCCAGGCTGATGTCAAAGGTATAAAGAGATCTTCCGTATATATGGACATTCATGGAGATTGCGGGGTGTTTCCCCAATTTCCTGGAGGCTCCGCTTGCGGAAGTCACGAGCAGCCCTCATCGCCCTCGCCGTACTGGCGGCGGGCGTCACCCCCCCGGCCCACGCGGCCGCACGGCCCTCGATCACCGTCGAGCAGGGGAGGACCCAGCCGGTCTTCTCCTACGCCGACGCCGTCCGCGAGCACGTCTACGTCGAGTCGAGCCTCGACAGCGACTCCGACGGCAAGCTCGACCGGGTCCGTGTCGACATCATCAGGCCCCGGGAGTCCGGCCCCGGCCTCCGCGTTCCGGTGATCATCGACGAGAGCCCGTACTACGACAACTCGGGCCGCGGCAACGAGGCCGAGCGGAAGGTCTACGACGACGCGGGGAACGTGACGAAGTTCCCCCTGTACTACGACAACTACTTCGTGCCGCGCGGCTACGCCGTCCTGCACGTCGACATGATCGGCACCACCCGGTCCGACGGCTGCCCCGACGTCGGGGGACGGGCCGACGTGATGGGCGGCAAGGCCGTCATCGACTGGCTGAACGGCCGCGCCACGGCCTACCGCGCCGACGGTACGGCCGCGGTGGCGGACTGGACCACCGGCAAGGCCGGGATGATCGGCAAGTCCTACGACGGCACGCTGGCCAACGCGGTGGCCGCGACCGGCGTGAAGGGCCTGGAGACGATCGTGCCGATCTCGGCGATCAGCTCCTGGTACAGGTACCAGCGCTCCAACGGGGTGGTCTACAACTACGACTACATGTCGTGGCTGGGGAACTACGTGGACACCGACCCCCCGGCCAAGTGCGCCGCCACGTGGTCACGGCTGGACGCCGAGGACGGCGACGACACCGGGAACTACAACCCCTTCTGGGCCGAGCGCGACTACATCGCCGGTTCGATGGCCGACGTCTCCAAGGTGCGCGCCAGCGTCTTCGTGGTGCACACGGTCAACGACCTCAACGTCATGCCCGACAACTTCTCGGCCTGGTGGAAGGCGCTGGCCCAGAGGAACGTCCCCCGCAAGATCTGGGTCGGGCAGTACCAGCACGTGGACCCCTTCGACTTCGAGGGACGCCGTGACATCTGGGTCGACACGCTGCACCGCTGGTTCGACCGCTGGCTGCTCGGCGTGGAGAACGGCATCATGCGGGAGCCCCGCGCCGACGTGCAGACCAGCCTCGACCGCTGGATCACCCAGCGCGACTGGCCCGCGCCGCTCTCCCTGAAGATCCCCTTCCGCCCCGCGGCGGACGGCTCGTTCGGCCTGGTCCCGGCCAGGAAGGGCCAGAAGGCCACGTTCACCGACCTGCGCCAGTCCGAGGACGAGATGGTGGCCGACGTCGGCACGGTCAAGCCGGGCAGGGTGGCCTTCACCACCGGCGCGCTCCCGCTGGACCTGCGCATGTCCGGCACCCCGGTGGTGGACCTGCGCGTCGCACTGGACGCGCCCACCGCGAACCTCACCGCGCTGCTCGTCGACTTCGGCGAGGACAGCCGCATCGACTGGAGGCGCGGCCAGGGCATCAGCACGGTCGCCGAGGAGAGCTGCCACGGTGAGAGCACGGCCTCCGACGACGCCTGCTACCGCAAGGTCGTCACCAACCGGGCCACCCGGCCGCTGGAGATCGTCGCCCGCGGCTGGATCGACGCGCAGAACCGCGGCTCGCTCAGCGCCCCCTCCCCGATGACCCCCGGCACGTACGCCAGGATCGCCTGGGAGACCCTGCCGCAGGACTACGTCTTCAAGAAGGGCCACCGGCTCGCCCTGGTGATCGCCGGAACCGACGCCACCTACAGCGACGAGACCGCCACCGGCGCGAACGTCACGGTCGACCTGGCCGCCAGCAAGGTGCTGGTCCCGCTGACGCTCAGCACCCTGAGCGCCCGCGACGTGCCCCAGGACGCCGCCCGCTGGCGCGGCCCGGCACTGGTCGACCTGCCGGAGCCGGAGAACCTCTTCTACTGACCGGCACTCGTTCCGCCGGCCGGCGCCCGCCCGGGGTCCGCACCGGACCCCGGGCGGGCGCGACCCGGGGCGGAGGACGGATCGGCAGGACGGGTCGAGAGGACACCCGGGGGACCTGGACCCCGGGCGGACGTACGCGAGCCGGGTCCCCCTCCCGGGGTTCGGCTCGGTTCTAGCTCTCCACGGGCGTCCGAGGCTCCTGGAGGTCCTCCTGAAGGTCCTCCTGGAGGCGTTGAAGCTCCGAGCGGATGTAGTCGCGGGTGGCTACCTCGCCGAGCGCCATCCGCAGGGCGGCGATCTCGCGGGTGAGGTACTCCAGGTCGGCCTGGTTGCGCTCCGCGGCCCTGCGGTCGTGCTCGTTCTGGACCCGGTCCCGGTCGTCCTGCCGGTTCTGGGCCAGCAGGATCAGCGGCGCCGCGTACGAGGCCTGCAGCGACAGGATCAGCGTCAGGAAGATGAACGGGTAGGGGTCGAACCGCACGGAGCCCGGGGCGAAGACATTCCACAGCACCCACATGGCGACGAACCCCGTCATGTAGACCAGGAACCTGGCGGTGCCCAGGAAGCGGGCGATCTGCTCCGACAGCCGCCCGAACGCCTCGGGGTCGTAGTGCGGGCGCAGCCGCAGGCCGGGCTGCCTGGGCTGGTCGAGGCGGTCAGGCATTCTCGTCCCTCTCCGGGCGGTCGTCCCGCTCGCGCCAGTCGGCCGGCAGCAGGTGGTCGAGCACGTCGTCCACGGTGACGGCGCCGACCAGGCGGCCGGCCTCGTTCACCACGGGAACCGCCACCAGGTTGTAGGTGGCGAGGTAGAAGGTGACCTGGTTCAGGGTGAAGGAGGGCCTGATCGGGTCCAGGGAGGTGTCCAGGATGCTGCCGAGCAGCGTGGACGGGGGCTCGCGCAACAGCCGCTGGAAGTGCGCCAGGCCGAGGAAGCGGCCGGTGGGCGTCTCGACGGGCGGCCGGGCCACGTAGATCTGCGCGGCCACCGCCGGGGTGAGGTCGGACTGGCGGATGTGGGCCAGCGCCTCGGCGACCGTGGCGTTCGGCGGCAGCACCACCGGCTCGCTCGTCATGATCCCGCCCGCGGTGTTCTCCGGGTAGACCAGCAGCCGCCTGACCGGCGCGGCCTCCTCCGGCTCCATCAGCGCCATCAGCGCCTCGGCCTGCTCGGCCGGGAGGTCCTGCAGCAGGTCGGCCGCGTCGTCGGGCGCCATCTCCTCCAGCACGTCCGCGGCCCGCTCCGGGGCGAGCCTGCTCAGGATGCCGATCTGGTCCCGTTCGGGGAGCTCCTCCAGCACGTCGGCGAGGCGTACGTCGTCCAGGGCCGCGGCCACCTCGGCGCGGCGCTTGTCGGGCAGCTCGTGCAGGGCCCCGGCCAGGTCGGCGGCGCGCATGGACTCGAAGGCGACCAGCAGGTTGGCCGCGCCCTGGTCCTGCTGCACCGCGCCGAAGCCGCGGACCTCGGCCCAGTCGACGATCCTGGTCTCGCCGCGACGGCGCAGCCCCATGCCGGGCGGGCTGCCCAGCACCGCCACCTTGGTGATCAGCCACTCGGCGCGCCGGGTCTCCTCCATGGCCAGGTCCAGCACCGTCGCCCGGCTGCCGTCCACCTCCACCCTCAGGTCGAGCAGCTCGGCGATGGCCAGGGTCTCGGTCGCCCGCTGCTCGAACCTGCGCATGTTGAGCCGGCCGCTGAAGACGACCGCCCCGGCCTTGGCCGAGCGCACCCGGGTGATCGGCAGGAAGACCCGCCGCCGGGGCTGTACCTCGACGACCAGGCCGTGCACGTGCGGCGGCGTGCTGCCGGCGATGGCCACCACCACGTCACGCACCCGGCCGATCTGGTCCCCGGCGGGGTCGAAGACCGGGGTGCCGGCGAGCCGCGCGATGAAGATCCTCACATCAGAAGCGTAGGCGGCCTCCGGTACGGGCCCGCCGTCGGCACGCTCCGGGCGCGTCCCGTGAGACAGGCTTGCCGCTCCGCCGCCCGTCGTGACAGCATCAAACCCGCATAACGGTAATTACGGAAATGGTGTCTGATGAGACGTGCCGGACTGTTGATCGCGCTCACCTCCTCGCTCTGCTTCGCCTTCTCCGGCCCCATGGCCAAGTACGTCGGCGCGGCCGGGCTGGCCCCGCTGGAGGCGGTCTGGGTCCGGATGGCGGGCGCGGGGCTGCTGCTCGGGGGCATCCTCGCGGTCGCCCGCCCCTCGGCACTGCGCGTCCCGCGCTCGCGGCTGCCGTTCTTCGCGGCGTACGCGGTGATCGCGGTCGCCGGCGTGCAGGCCCTGTTCTTCGCGGCGATCACCCGCCTCCCGGTCGGCGTCACGCTGCTCATCGAGTTCACCTCGCCGGTGCTGGTGGTGCTCTGGGTACGGTTCGTCCGGCGGGGACGCCCGCCGCGCACGGCCTACGTCGGCGCGATCGTCGCCGTGCTCGGACTCGGCGTGGTGGTGGAGATCTGGTCCGGCCTCGCCCTCGACCCGCTCGGCCTGCTGCTCGCCTTCGCCGCGGCGGCCTGCTGCACCGGGTACTTCCTGCTCAGCGAGAACTCCGGCGCCGACATCGACCCGCTCGGCCTGGTCACCTGGGGCCTGCTGGGCGCCGCCGTGGCACTCGCCCCGATCTCCCGGCCCTGGGACATCCCCTGGGCGGCGCTCGGCACCGAGGCCACCCCGGCACCCGGTCACACGCTGCCGGCGGCCGTGGCGCTGGCCTGCCTGATCGTGGTCGCCACGGTGATCGCCTACATCCTCGGCGTCCTCGCGGTACGCCGCCTGTCGGCCGCGGTCGGCTCCACGGTCGCCTCGCTGGAGGTCATCGCCGGGGCGGTGGCCGCCTGGGTCCTCCTCGGCGAGGCGCTCGGCCCGTTCCAGGTCGCGGGCGGTGCGATCGTCCTGATCGGCGCCTACCTCGCCCAGCGGGCCACGATGGCCCCCGTGCCGGCGCCGGACGCGGCGGTCGTGCCCGGGGACCCTTCGGCGCCTGACACGCTCGACACGCTCGAAGCGGAGCCGCAGCCGTCCCGCACGCCGTGATCGTCACACACGCCGTTCCACCCCGCATGCGGGGGTCGACCCCATGCCGTAGGCGTCCCCGGCGGGCGCGGGTCACACGGCCGGTTCGCGCGGGACCAGGCGGATGACCCGGGAAGCGGCGGCCCAGCGCTCCGCCAGCCGGGCGGCGTCGGGAGCGTTGAGCCGCTCCTTGGCCAGCGCCGCCACCGCGTCGGGCGCCTCGGCCTGGTCCACCACCTCCACGGAGGCGTCGAAGGCCACCAGGTGCCCGCCGTTGTCCTTGCTGCGCAGCGTCACCCGGACCTCACCGGCCTCGGCCAGCCCCGGCAGCGACTGCTCGCCCCCACCGGTGACCAGGTAGATCGCGTCGTCGTGCCAGGTGTGCCAGGCCAGCCGGGGCCGGTCCAGCGACAGCCACAGAACGCTCGACTTCTTCGCGCCCTCCTCGATCACACCCATGAGACGAATGTACGGCCTGTGCCGTCCGAGACGAGGGCACAGGCCGTACGCGCCGTGGGGTCAGCGCCGGGAGAGCCTCCAGGCCGCGGGGAGCAGCCCGGCCGCGACGACGATCTTGAGGGCGTCGCCGAGCAGGAAGGGCAGCACACCCTTGACGAGACCGGTGACGAGGTCCATCTGGGTGACCGCGATCAGCACCGGAAGGCCGAAGGCGTAGATGACGAGGTTTCCCAGGACCATCGTGCCGACGGTACGCGCCACGGTGCGGTCCCCGCCGCGCTCGGCGAGCCTGCCGACCAGGGCCGCGGCGGCGATGAAGCCGATCACGTACCCGAAGGACGCCCCGCCGAAGCCCGAGGCGCCTTCGGCGAACCACGGCACGCCCGCGACGCCGGCCAGCAGGTAGAGCATCATGCTCAGCGCGGCGCGGTTCATGCCCAGGGCGGCGCCGACGAGGACGACCGCGAAGGTCTGGCCACTGACCGGAACGGGCGAACCGGGCAGCGGGAAGCTCAGCTGCGCTGCCAGACCCGTCAGCGCCGCACCACCCGCAACCAGCGCGACGTCACGGACGCGGGAACCCGGGATCAGATCGGACAGGACGGCGGGCCTGGCCATTGAAGAAGCGTTTGCCATCGTACGTGTCTCCCTTAGCCGATTCTTGATGCCATTCTCAGGCATCCCCGGTAAGGGTCCTACGAGATCCCCGCCAACAACAGACCGGGGTCTTTGTACGGAGGCCATAGTTCCGGCACCTGCTCTCCCGGGCGCCGATCGCCCTGTGGGACAGGACTCGGGAGCACCCCTTCGGAATCCCCGTGAGGCCGCGCCGGAGACTGGACCGAGGAGCGAAGGAGCCGGGCCTGAGCGGCCGAACCGCGACGCGAAGCGTCGCGGTAGATACTGTGCTCATGCGTTCCCGACGTTCGTGTCTCGCGGTCCCCGGCAGTAACCCCCGTTTCCTGGAGAAGGCCCAGGGCCTTCCCTCCGACCAGGTCTTCCTCGACCTGGAGGACTCGGTCGCGCCGTCGGCCAAGGAGGGGGCGCGCAAGAACATCGTGGCGGCCCTGCGCGAGGGCGACTGGTCGGGCAGGACGAGGGTGGTCCGGGTCAACGATCTGGGCACCCGGTGGACCTATCGCGACGTCATCGAGGTCGTGGAGGGCGCGGGGGAGTTCCTCGACTGCCTGATGCTGCCCAAGGTGGAGGACGCCGCCCAGGTGATGTGGCTGGACACGCTGCTCACCCAGATCGAGAAGGCCAACGGGCTCCCGGTCGGCCGGATCGGCATCGAGGCCCAGATCGAGAACGCCAGGGGCCTGGTCAACGTGGACGCCATCGGCGGCGCCTCCCCGCGCCTGGAGACGCTGGTCTTCGGCCCCGCCGACTTCATGGCCTCGATCAACATGCGGACCCTGGTGGTCGGGGAGCAGCCGCCCGGCTACACCGAGGGGGACGCCTACCACTACGTCCTGATGCGCATCCTGATGGCCGCCCGCATGCACGACCTTCAGGCGATCGACGGCCCCTATCTGGCGATCAAGAATCTGGACGGGTTCCGCAGGGTGGCCGGCCGGGCCGCCGCCCTCGGCTTCGACGGCAAGTGGGTGCTGCACCCCTCCCAGATCGAGGCCGCGAACGAGGTGTTCTCGCCGTCGCAGCAGGACTACGACCACGCCGAGCTGATCCTCGACGCGTACGAGTACCACACGACGGTCGAGATGCGCGGCGCGGTCATGCTCGGCGACGAGATGATCGACGAGGCGTCCCGGAAGATGGCGCTGGTGGTGGCGGCGAAGGGCCGGGCCGCCGGTCTGGAGCGGACGACCGCCTTCACGCCGCCTACAGCTTGATCCCGATGGTGGTGAAGAACCAGAACGAGGAGGTCAGCCAGAGTCCGGTCAGGGCGACGAAGGTCAGCCCGCCCAGTACCGGGAGGGTCCAGCCGGGCAGCCCCCGCTTGGGCAGGGAGAGCATCTTCGCGGTGAAGACGCCGTAGAAGAAGCAGCCGAGCAGCGAGTGGATCATCACGCGCGGCACGTCGAACTGGCTGCCCAGCGCGTACAGGCAGTGGACCGCGACCGGGATCGTCAGCACGAACGCCAGCCGCCCCGACCAGCGGTGCAGCGTCCCGATCCACGGCACGTCCAGCTTGATCCGGCCCCACATCACCAGGGCGGAGAAGAGCTGGACCAGCGCCAGCAGGAACGCGCCGGTGGTGAGCCAGGACTTCATGACCAGTGCCCCGGAGAAGCCCGCCACGCCGATCGCGTACCCGGCCGGCGCGTGGAGGCGTCCGTAGACGCCGAGGCCGACCGCGACCAGCCCGCCCACGACGAGCGGCGCGAGGAGCGGGGTGAGGTTCTGGCGCTGCGGGACCGGTGTGATCTGTGTGTCACTCATCAGAAGCCCTCGATGAACTCGTCGACGTCCTGGGGGTCGACCTCGACGCCGTCGACGACGGCGTTCTGGCCCGGCTCGGGGATCGCCACGTCGGCGACCTCGTCGTTCACCACGGTCAGGCCGACCCTGGTGCCGTCGTCCAGGTAGATCCACCCGGCGCGGACGTTGGCGCCGCGGACGACCGCGCTGGCCCGGTAGAGGCCGGAGGGCTTCTTCACGACCGGGGCGTCGAAGGTCCACTTCCTGCCGCCGAACGCCAGCGTCCCGGCGGCCTTGCCACCACCGAGCCTCGCGGTGATCGAGGCGTTGTTCCGGCCGGACAGCGTGACCTTGCCGTCGGCGGCCTTGCCCTTGAGCCAGGCCTCGATCCTGCCGTCGCAGAAGTACGCGACGGCCTTGCCGTTCCGGACGGATACGGCGATCAGCCCGCCGTTGCCGGTGACCCGTCCGGCGTAGTCGGCCTTGGCGGGGGTGGGCTTGGCGGTCCTGACGGCCGCGGGCGTGGGAGTGGCCTGCGAGGTGGCCTCGGCCACCGTGGCGGCCGTGTCGTCCTGCGCGTTGACGTTCTGCGTGGTGGGTGAGGTGGTGGCGCTGACCGTGCCGAGGACGACGGCCATCACCGCTCCGGCGGCCAATGTGTATACGGGCCCCAGCCGTTTCATGTCTGCTCCCTGGGGTGGTGGGTTCCTGCGTCAGGTCTACAGGCCGCCGTTCCGGGAGTCTGTGAACTAATGCGCACAGGACGCCATGAAGTGGGGCGCGTTCCGCGGAAGACGGCGGAAGGGGACCGGCGGGGTATCAGGAGGGACCCGGCGAGAACCGGCGAGAACCGGCGAGAACCGGCGAGAACCGGCGAGAACCGGCGAGGGCCGGCG
>NZ_JBFABE010000012.1:6385-57019 GCF_040640155.1 Streptosporangium sp. NPDC023615 | reverse complement strand
CGAGGGCCGGTGGGGACCGGTGGGGCTCGCACCGCCCCGGGGGTCGATGATCACAAAATTATGTGGACAAAACCCCGCAATAACGACAACTGCTCGATAAATCTCACTAGAGAGGTCTCGTCATCGCGGCCCGGACGTGTTGCTCTGGACTGTGGGCGATCCGTCATGGGCGACGGGTCGCGAGAGGTGATCGTTTACAGGGAACGGGGTAGGAGTAGGGTCGCGTGCGATTCGCCGCATCCATAGGGGTTGCGGCCTACCCGCGCGGAGATGACTGGAACGATCCGGGGTGGTGACCCCGGTCCGGAACGGGCTTCCTACGAGGAGGTGCTGAGCGTGGCCTCGGGTTCCCACGACCCGCGCTCGCGAGAGTGGCCGTCGGACGACGGTGGCGTGCACGGTGGCGGCACTCACGGTGACGGCGCCCACGCTGACGGCACTTACGGTGACGGCCCTCACGGCGGCGCCCGCGACGGTGACGGTCGCGCCCCGGACGCCGACCCTCACGGGTCCCCGCCCACGATCCAGCACTCTCCGCCGGGTCCCTCCGGCGAGGACCCGCGAGGGGTGCCGCTGGCCTCCCCGTGGATGCTTCCGCCGTTCTCGGCACCGACCCCGGACGACGACGAGCCGCCCCGCGCCCGTCCCGAGGGGCTGGGCGGCGAGCGCCGCCGCCCGTACAGCAGGCCCTACGCCCCGGCTCCCGGCCCCGCCGGGCCGTCCGCCCCCGGACCGCCCCCCGCCGCTCCACCGGTGTTCCCGCCCCCGCCCGCCCCTGCGGGCTCCCGGAGTCCGGAGCCCGGAGCTCCGACCCCCGCGTCCCCGGCCTCCGCGCCCCCGACCCCCGCGTCCCCGGCCTCCGCGTCTCGGGACTCCGCTTCCCCGACCCCCGCGTCCCCGGTCCCAGGACCCCCCGCCCAGGGTTCTCCCGCGGCCGGACCCCCGGACGGGGACGCCCGGCCGGCGGGGCCCGGCCGCCACGCCGTACCCGAGGGTGGCCGTCCTCGCCTGGTGAACCGCCCCGACCTGCTGGTCGCCTCGGGACCCCCGCCCGAGCGCGGGGGCAGGAGGCGGGCGGAGCGTCCCGACCTGCTGGTGGCCTCGGGCCCGCCCCGCGAGCGGGACGGCGGGGCACGGCCGCAGACCCCGCCCGAGGAACCACCGCCGTCCTTCCCGCCGAGGCAGGGGATCAGGGTGGGGCCGAGCATCCCGGCCACTCCCGAACCCGCGCCGGAGCCCGAGTGGCCCGTCGCGCCCGCCGCGGAGCCGGAGCGCCCCGCCCCCGCGGCCTCCGGGCCCACGCGGGAGTGGCCCGTCATCCCGGCGTCCGAACCCGTGTCTGAGCGGCCCGTCGCGCCCGACCGGGAACCGCCGGTCGCCCCGGAGCGGGCCGCCGCGTCCGCCCCCGAGCCGCGGTGGCCCGAGGCGCCCGTCGAGGACGACTTCGAGCCGGTACGCAGGGTGGGCAGCCCGCCGGGAGGCAGGCCCGCGAGGCCCGACCTGCTCGTCGCGCAGGGCCCGCCGGGCAGGCGCGGCCCCAACGGCGGGCGGCACCACCGTCCGGCCGCCGCGCCCTCGGCGGTCAGGCGCTCCAGCCCGACCAGGCGCAGGCGTGGCAGAGGCCTGCTGCTCCCGTTCCTGATGGTCATGGTCCTCGCCGTCGCCGTCGGCGGCGGCCTGGTCTACTGGGGCTGGGTGAGCAGCCCGTTCGCCACCGGCCTCCAGCTCGTCGGCGACGAGGTGGGCATGGGCGACGACGACTTCGTGCCGCAGGCCGGTGTCGGCGGCAACGGCTCCAACCAGGTGCTCAACGCGGTGAGCGCGGTGGGGTCCGTCATCGTCGCGGTCGGCAGCGACACCACCAGCCCGGTTCCCCGGCCGCTGTTCCTGGTCTCCTCCGACTCCGGCGCGACCTGGCGGCTCGGCAAGGTGACCGGCCCGGCGGGACAGGTCGCCGGCCCGACCACGGTGGGCCGGGTGGCGGGCGGCGACGGCCGCTGGCTGGCCGCGGGCAACGACCCCCTCGGTGCCGGACACGGCCTGTGGACCAGCCCCGACGGCGAGGAGTGGACCGTCGTCGACCAGGCGGAGCTGGGCGCCTTCTCGCGCGGCGACAAGATCATGGACTTGACCAGGACCGCCTCCGGTTTCGTCGCGGTCGGCGCGGCGGTGCTGGAGAACGGCGGCACCGGGGCCGTCGCGTGGGTCTCCCCGGACGGGCGAGCCTGGGACCGGGTGGAGACCCGGGAGATCGGCATGCCGGACAAGGTCCGTGGCATCAAGGCGGTGGTCGCCGCCGGGGACGCCGTCGTCGCGCTGGCCGATCCCGCCCAGGGGCAGTCCACCTCGGTCGTCCTGCGCTCGACCGACGGGGGCAGGAAGTGGCAGCGGACCGGTGCCGCCCTCGACGGCGTCGTTCCCGAGCCGGGCGCGCTGGCCGTGGCCGGTGACGGGTTCGTGCTCGTCCCGACCCAGCAACGCGACGACAGGGGCGAGGTGCGCGTCCACTGCTCGCCCGACGGCGCCGACTGGAAGACCTGCGGCGCCATCACCGGCCTGGGTCCCGACGGCTCGGGCGTCAAGCGCCTGGCCTCCTCCTCGGCCGGGGTGGCCGCGGTCGTCGAGTCGGGTTTCGAGCGCTACACCGTCCACACCAGCTCCGACGGCCGCGACTGGCGCAGGACCACCGACCTGGGCGAGGTGCCGGGCTCGCTGCGGGCCCTGGCCCTGTCCGACGCGGGCACGCTCGTCGTCGGAGGCGACGAGCGCGCCGCAGACGTGGACAACCGGGTGGTCCTCATCACCGCCCCCAGGGGCGGCGAGCCGCGGCCGGTCACCCTGGACGGGATCGCGGGCCTGACCCGGGCCGCCAGGGAGACGGCCAGGGTCGCCACCGGGGACGGCAGGTTCGTCGCGGTGGGTTCGGTCTCCGGCGACGCCGGGATCTGGAGCATCGGGGCCGGTCGCGAGGACTGGACGTCGGGCGGTCCGGCACGGCTGCTGGGCGGGCCGCGGCGGCAGGCGCTCGCCGACGTCGCGCACGGCGAGCGGGGATGGCTGGCCGTGGGCAGCACGATGACCGACGCCTCCTCCACCGAGCCGTTGCTGCTCACCTCGTCCGACGGCGAGAGCTGGCGCAGGGTGCCGGTGCTGGAGTCGCTGGCCCCCGTGGGAGACCACGACTTCCTCGCCCCGCACGCGGTGGCGGCGGGGGCGTCCGGCTACGTCATGGCGGGCGAGGACCGCGGCCCGTCCGCGACCGTGCCCGTCCTGTGGTTCTCCCCCGACCTCAAGCGCTACACCAGGGCGGCCAAGCTCCCCGCGGGCGGCACGGGGGTGCGGCTCCACGACGTCTCCGCGACCTCGTCGGGGTACGTGGCCGTCGGCGGCACCGGTACGGCCGAGCGTGAGACCGGCGTGGTCTGGGTGTCGGCCGACGGGGTCACCTGGAACGCGCGCAAGCCGGTCATGCCCCCCGGGGCGTCCTCGGCAGGCCTGCGGCACGTGGTGCTGTTCGGCGGGTACGTCGTCGTCGGCGGTACCGCCAGGACCGACGACGGCGTCCGGGCGTTCGGCGCCGTCTCCACCGACAACGGCATGAGCTGGGAGTTCTCCTGGCTCCCCGCCGACCAGGCGTCCGCGGTCCACGACCTCGCCGCGACGCCGGACGGTGTGATCGCCGTCGGCTGGCAGGGGGTCCCCGGTTCCGGCGACAGCGTGGCCTGGATCTCCGAGGACGGTCTGACCTGGCAGCGGCACACCCCGGGCCGGGGCGGCGGGGACGGCCTCGACGGCGACGGGGCCCAGTGGCTCGGCGCGGTCGCGGTCTCCGGGGACCGGGTGCTGGCCCTGGGCCGTTCCACCACCTACAGCGCCGACCACCTCATCCTGTGGCGCTCCACGCTCACCTCGGCGCGATGACGCCCCAGCCGGTCAGCGTGTCCACCAGGCCGGGGACGACGGGGAGCGCGGCGAGGCCGGCGGGGGTGACCCAGCGGGCGTCCACGGCGTCGTCGCCGGCGGCCAGCGTGCCGCCGGTGACGACGGCCAGGTAGTCACGGATCTCGTACACGGCCCCGCCGGGCGCGGGACGGTCGACGGTCCCGGCGAGGGGCCCCGGCGCGACGGTCAGCCCGGTCTCCTCCAGGACCTCCCTGGCGACCGCCTCGTGGTCGGACTCCCCGGGCTCGACCCGGCCGCCGGGAATCGACCACAGGCCCTCGCCCGGGGGACGGCCGCGCAGGACCAGGAGCAACCGCCCGGAGTCGTCGAGGACGATCGCCCCGACACAGTTCACGCGCACCTGAAAAATATTACAGTGTGATAACGAGTAAGCCTCTTGACGGCGGGCTCCGGAAGAAGCAGCGTGGGTAGGCGTGAAAGCCGCCCCTACATGCCCACGGTGTTTCGGTCCGCTCCGTCCGCCGGGCGCCTGGTCGAGTTCCTGGAGCTGCGGTCCGCACGGCGACGTCCTCCCGCTCCAGCCGCCGAGAGCGCCCTCCTCGGCCTCGGTGGAGGTCGTCACCCGCACCGCCCACGTCCCCGTCTGGCTCCCCTGGCCGCTGCCCGCCGGCTGGCTGGTCACGGGGTTCGCCGACGTGGGCGGCGAGCACGACGGCGCGCGGGCGACCGTGGTCGCGCTCTCCGGCCCCTCGCTGACCCACGGGCCCGCCGACCTGCTGATCGTCGCCGAGGAGCCCGGCGTGGGGCTCGGCGCGGCGCTCGCCGGACTGGAGGGCACCGATCCGGGAACCGGATTCGACACGGGCCCGCCGCACGCCAAGATCGACGTCAAGGGGCACCCGACCGCCATGTGGTGCGTCCCGGGCGCCCCCGACCGGGCCGTCTACGCGGGCGAGGCACTGGGGAACTGGCTCTGGGCGATCGTGTGGCCGGTCGAGGCGGGCTACCTGATCACCCTGGCCGAGCTGTCCCTGCGCGACCTGCGTGACCGCGACCAGACCCTCGACCTCCCCTTCGGGGCGTTCTCCCCGCGCCTGACGGCCCTCGGCCTCCCGAACCGCTAGGAGCCGGTTCCCCTGCGGTCAGGAGGCCGCCCGCCCGTCCCTCAGGTGGGCGTAACCGGCCTCCAGGCCCGCCAGGGCGACGACACCGGCCGCGCGGGAGGCGAAGTCAGCCTCGTCGGCGGCTATCACGTCGCCCTCCACGGTCACGCCCGGCGGGGGGTCCTCCCAGCCCACGGGGGCGGCGTCCCAGATGTTGCCGCGCAGGACGACGTTCTCCAGCGGCGGCGAGACGTGCAGGACGGCGGTGTTGTCGGCGCGCTGGACGGCGTTGCCCTCGACGGTGACCCAGGCGGCGCCGTAGTCGGTGTAGAGGGCGAAGTTGTACGGCGTGAGCGTGTCCCGCACGACGTTGCCGCGGATCACCGCGCCGTCTTCGTGGGAGCCACCCTGCGGGCCGGACAGGTAGATCCCGCCGCCGTCGGCCAGCACCTTGAGCGTGTCGAAGACGAGGTTGCGCAGGACGCGGGTGCTCCGGCCGGGACCGACCACGATGCCGCAGTGCGGGACGTCGTTCACCTGGTTGCGGGCGATCGTGCACTCCTCGCCCCCGGACACCGCGACACCGGGCGATCCGGAGTACTCCAGCCCTATGTCGCGGACCAGGTTGTTCTCGATCCCGGCCCCCCGGGTCCCGGTGACGGTGAGCCCGCCGCCGCAGACGCCCTCGAACACGTTGCCCCGGACCAGGACGTCCGCGCCGCCGGAGAACCGCAGCGCCGTCGCGCCCAGCCGGGTGAAGCGGCACCCCTCGACCGTGGCCCGTACGGCGTCCTCGAACACGACGTTGGCGGGGATCGTCGAGGCGTCCGCCGGCACCGTCACCCACGCCCCCTCGCCGAACGACACCTTCTCGATCGGGCCCCCGTCGTAGTAGCCGGTGCCGTGGTAGTGCAGGAAGCCCTCGGGACGGTTCGGCCGCAGCCAGGTGGCGTCGGCGAAGGTGACGCCCTCGAAGGCGACGTCGCGCGCGCCCGCGACCCTCACCAGGGTCTCCAGGACGGACGCGACGGCCTCGGTCCGCCCGGGCTCCTCGCCGGGGCGGGGCCGGTAGCGCAGTACGTGCCGTCCTGGCCGGGAGGTGTCCAGCACGAAGGTGCCCGGCTCGGTCAGGAAACCCCTGCCGTTCTCCACCCGGGTCGGCAGGCCCGGCCCGTAGGACTCGCCCCCGCCCTCCCACGGCACCACCGAGTTGTAGAGCTCGACGGCCCAGCCGAAGGCGGGCCGGGCCATGGTCACGACGGTCGAGTCCCCGTCGGCCTCGACGGCCGCGACGCCCAGGCGGGCCTCGGTCCACGGGTAGACGCCGCGCAGGACGAACTCCACGTCGGCGGGGTTGCCCCAGCCCAGCGGCTCCGCGCTGTCGGTGACGTACCCCGTGGCGGTCCTGACGGCGTTCCCGGGGAGGCCGTCGATCGCGGCCCGTCCGGCCCTGCGGCCGCCGACGTGCAGCCCGCGCGTCTCCAGGTCGCCGACCTCGGCCAGCCAGATCCCGTCCCGCTCGTGCCAGCCGGTGATCCGCCTGCCGCCGCTGACGACGGTCTCGCCACCGTCCCCGCCCCGGTAGGTCACGCCGGAGTCGGCCTCGGTGAGCTCGAAGGTCTCGGTGAGCCGGTGGACGCCCGGAAGCAGGTGGACGACGACGGGCGCGCCACGCGCCGGGTCTCGTGCCGGGTCAGGGCCCGGGTCTCGTGCCGGGTCAGGGCCCGGGTCCCGGGCCGGATCAGGCGCCGATTCGGACGCCGATTCAGACGCCGGGGCGCGGACGAGGCCGCGCGCCAGGTCTCGGGCGAGGTCTCGGGCGCGGGCGAGGGTCGCCAGCGGCCGCCCGGGGGTGCCGGGCCAGGCGTCGTCGCCGGAGGGGGACACGTAGAGTTCGTACAAGAAGGACTCCTTGTTTATGGTGTAAACAAATTTATACACTATAAACAGGTGAAGGAGCGGAGCGTCAAGGGAGGGGGACGGTGACCGCCCAGGAGGATCCGGACCGGACCGTCGAGCTGCTGTGGCGGGAGCCGTGGGACGCCACGTCCAGGCAGGGGCTGAGCATCGGCGCGATCGTGCGCGCCGCCGTCGAGATCGCCGACGCCGAGGGGATCGAGGCGCTGTCCATGCGGCGGGTCGGTGAGCGGCTCGGCTTCACCGGCATGTCGCTCTACCGGCACGTCCGGGGCAAGACGCAGCTCGTCGACCTGATGTGCGACGCGGTGCTGGGCGAGACCGTGACCGGGACCGTGACCGGGGCCGGGACCGTGACCGTGACCGGGGCCGGGGCCGAGACGGAGTCGCCGGCCGGGCGGAGCCGCCCGGGCGACCCGGGCGACCCGGGTGGTTCGGGTGGTTCGGCGGGTCCGGGCGGGTGGCGCGAGGCCCTGGAGGCGTGGGCGCGGCGCTACCGGGCGCTGTGCCACCGCCACCCCTGGCTGGCCGGGGTGCACGGCACCCGCTACGTTCCCGGCCCGAACTCCGTCGCGGGCTTCGAGCACGCGCTCGCCACCGTGGCGGGGACCGGCCTCTCGCCCGCCGAGATGGTCGCCGTGGTGGGGCTCGTCGGCCGTTTCGTGGAGGGCGAGGCCCTCAGGGAGGCGGAGGTCGCCAGGATCGAACGGCGCACGGAGGTCTCCGAGCAGGACTGGTGGGGGGCCAGGGAGTCCCTGTTCGCGGAGCTGTCCCGCTACCCCACGCTGACCGCCGTGTGGGAGGCGGGCGGCTACGACGAGCCCGAGGACCCCTTCGAGTTCGGCCTGCGGAGAGTGCTGGACGGCATCGAGGTGCTGGTCCGCCAACGTGATGAAAGACGTGATGAAATCGCCTCGTGCGTGGTGTGCGGCGCGACCGTGGACCGGAGCGGGACCGGACGCCCGCGCGCGTACTGCTCCCGAGGCTGCCAGCAGCGCGCCTATCGGCGACGCCGCTCCGGACCGCAGGGCGGGATCAGGCAGTAAAGTTCGGAAGCGTGACAGCGCGTATCGAGCGAGTGGTGACCGAGGGCGTCGTCGATGTCGACGGCGTCGAGCACAAGGTCGAGAACAACACGTGGATCCTGGGCGACGACGAGGACGCCATCGTCATCGACCCCGCGCGCGACGCGGAGAAGATCCTGGAGAAGGTCGGGGAGCGTGAGGTGCTGGCGGTCATCTGCACCCACGGCCTGCCCGACCACGTCGGCGCGGCCATCGAGGTGGCGGCCAGGGACGAGGCGGTGATCGCCCTTCATCCCAAGGACCGGCCGCACTGGCGGCTGACCTGGCCCGACACCTGGCCGGACATCGACATGGAGGACGACGGCCTGTTCGAGGTCGCCGGCGTCCAGCTGGAGGTCATGTCCACCCCGGGCATCTCCCAGGGCGGTGTCTCGCTCTACTGCGAAGGACTGGACGCGGTCTTCACCGGCAAGACCCTCCAGGCCGACGGTCCCGGGCGGATCGGCGGTGAGTATCCCGCCCTGGCCGACCAGCTCACCGCCATCGGCGGGCGGTTGTTCACCCTTCCCCACCGCACCCGGGTGCTGCCCGCGCACGGCGAGGAGAGCACCATCGGCGACCTGGAGCCCCAGTTCGACGCCTGGCTCTCCGGCTCGCTGACCCGCGGCGCCGAAGCCCCCGAGGAGGAGGGGCCGCTGACCGACGGCACGCGCGCGGCGGGGATCCGGCTGAACCTGCGGGACGAATAGTCCTCGATGGACCAGCTTCCCCTGGAGGGCATGCCGCGGCGGTTGTACTCCTGCACGCCGTCGCGGCTGAACAACTGGCTCGACTGCCCCCGGCGCTACCGGTTCACCTACATGGACCGGCCGGCGCCGCAGAAGGGTCCTCCCTGGGCGCACAACAGCGTGGGCGCCAGCGTGCACAACGCCCTGGCGGCCTGGTGGCGGGAGCCGCCGGAGCGGCGCACGCCCGAGGTCGCCGGGCTGCTGCTCGCCCGGGGGTGGATCACCGAGGGGTTCCGCGACGCCGAGCAGTCGGCCACCTGGCGGGACCGGGCCCGGGAGATGGTCTCCGGGTACGTGGCGAGCCTGGACCCCTCCGCCGAACCGGTCGGCGTCGAGCGCACGGTGGCCACGCGCACCTCGACGCTGGCGCTCTCCGGCAGGATCGACCGGCTCGACCGCCGGGGCGAGGAGCTGGTCGTGGTCGACTACAAGACCGGCCGCCGCCCGCTCGGCACCGACGACGCCCGCTCCTCGCTGGCCCTGGCGGTCTACGCCATCGCCTCCTCGCGGATGCTGCACCGGCCCTGCCACCGGGTCGAGCTGCACCACCTGCCGACCGCCTCGATCGTGGAGTGGGAGCACAGCGACGAGTCCCTGGCCCGTCACCTCGGCCGTGCCGAGGAGATCGCCGCGGAGGCGTCGCGGGCCGACGACCGCTACCGGGCCTGGGCCGCCGAGGCCCGCCCCGCCGCCGGGCGGACCGGCGCGGGGAGGACCGCCGCACGGGCCGCGGGCACCGACCGGACCCCGCCCGACGTGCCGCCGGAGATCGACGCGGCCTTCCCGCCCCGTACCGGGCCGCTCTGTTCGTGGTGCGACTTCCGCCGGCACTGCCCCGAGGGGCAGGCGGCGGGCGAGGGCCGCGAGCCGTGGGCCGCGCTGGCGGACTGAGCACGGTCCCGCCGCCGGGAAGGACCGGAACGCCCGCCCGGCACCCGAGGACCGGTCGGGCCCGAAAGGACCGGAACACAGGACGGGGCGGGGCGGACTGATCGCGCCCTACGGGCGGTGGGCGGGAGACCCCCGGGTGGGAGCGGTCAGCTCCTCAGCGGGTTCTCGGCGGCGTTCCAGAAGCGGATGAGCGCCGCCGCCGTGGTCTCCGGGGCCTCCACCGCGGGGGAGTGGGCCGCCCCGGGGACGACCACGCAGTCGGCGTCGAGGCGGTGAGCCATCTCCGCCTGCAGGTGCGGCGGCCAGCCGTCGTCGTGCTCCCCGTACAGGACCAGGGTGGGGACCTCGACCTCGGTGAGCTCGTCGCAGCGGTCCACCGCGGAGAGCACCTCCTCGGTCATCGCGAACATGCCGGTGACGGAGTTGGCGAACAGCCGCTTGCGCAGGAAGGCGACGATCTCGTCCGACACGCCGGCCGCCATCGCCTCGGGCTCCATCCGGGTGTGCCACATGTGCTCCAGGCCCTGCTCGGGCAACTCGGAGATCATGAAGCGGCCCGCCCGCGCGCGGGGCCCGACGATCGCGGCGGGCCCGGAGCTCATCAGCGTGTAGGAGGCGAAGCGGGTACGGCCGTCGATGACCGCCTCCCGGGTGACCAGGCCGCCGAAGGAGTGGCCGACCAGGTGGACGGGGGCGCCGTGGCCGATCACGTGGGCGAGTACGTCGATGTCGTTGCCGAGCGCGGCACAGGTGTAGGCGGACCGGTCGTCAGGGCCGCCGGTCTCGAACTGACCCCTCATGTCGATCGCGACGACCTGACGGCCCGACTGGGCGAGCGTCTGCAGGACCGCGATGAAGTCCTCCTTGCTGCCCGTCAGGCCGGGGACCAGCAGCGCGGGCCGACGCTCGGGAATGCCGCTGACGGGTATGGCCTCCAGCGCGGCGAAGGCGCCCACGGCCGTCTCGATCCGACGAGAGCGGACGCCTGGAGGCAGGGTCAGAAAACGCGGCGTACTCACGTGGCCCCACGATACCTCTCTTGTTGACATCGCTCCGTGCGTCCTGGAGCGCGAAAAGGGGCGCCACCGGAACGGTCGCGCCCCTTTTTGACACCGAGACCGCTAGCTCGGGCGGCGCGGTCCCCGCTGCTGGCCGCCGCGTACCGGCGGCCTGCGGCGGCTCTGCACGCGCTCGGAGGCCGCCGAGGGGGCGATCTCGTCGTCCTCCGAGGCCAGGTCCGGCGACTTGAAGATCACCGAGAACGGGCTCGGGGGAATGATCTTCTCGGGCTGCGGCCGGGGCGCGGGGGCCTCCGCCACGGTTTCGTCGTCCCAGCGCTCGGCCATGGTGTCGTCGTCCTCTCCGATATCCGTCACCGGCTCCTCGGCCCACGAGGGGGCCTGGGGCGCCTGGGGCGTCTGGACCACCTCGGCCGCCTGCTCGCGCCTGCCGCGGCGCCGGCGGGTGACCGCCTCGCCCTCGGCGGGCTCGGGACGGGCCTGTTCCTCGGGCGTGCCGACGAGGCTCACCTCCGGGTTCAGGCCGGCCTTGCGGGCCCGGCCCCGGCGGGGCGCGGGCTCCGGGGGCTCCGTGGGCTCGGCGAGCTCCGCGTGCCGGTCGTCACGGATGTCCTTGCGCACTGCCACGTCCGTCTCCACCTCGGCGATCTCCGCCGTCTCGACGATCTCGACGGTCTCGGTGACGGGAGGCAGGACGTCCCGGACCGCCGGGACCTCCTGCGTCTCCCGGGCCACCGGGACGTCCTGGACCGCCTGGGGCTCCCCGGCCGTGATCGGCGCGGAGGTCTCCTCGCCGGTCCGGCCGCCACGGGTGCGCCGGCGCTCGCGGGACGTGCGCGCGGGGCGCTCACGGCGCTCCTCACGCTCGCCGTCGCGGCCCCTGCGGGAGTCGTCGTGCCCCCTGCGGGAGTCGTCCTCGCGTCCCTTGCGGGGGGAGCGGGAGCGGATCCGCCCGGTCTCGCCGAGATCCTCGACCTCCTCGGCGGCCAGACCCGCGCGGGACCGGTTGGCGCGCGGCAGCACGCCCTTGGTGCCCGCGGGGATGTTCAGGTCGCTGAAGACGTGCGGGGAGGTCGAGTAGGTCTCGACCGGCTCGGGGAAGGGCAGCGAGAGCGCGTTGTTGATGACCTTCCAGCGGGTCAGGTCCTCCCACTCGACGAAGGTCACCGCGATGCCCGTCTTGCCGGCCCGGCCGGTGCGGCCGATCCGGTGGACGTAGGCCTTCTCGTCCTGCGGGCAGTCGTAGTTGACGACGTGGGTGACGTCGTCGACGTCGATGCCGCGCGCGGCGACGTCCGTCGCGACCAGAACGTCGATCTTGCCGTTGCGGAAGGCCCGCAGGGCCTGCTCGCGCTGGCCCTGTCCCAGGTCGCCGTGGACGGCCGCGGCGGCGAAGCCGCGCTCCTTGAGCTGCTCGACGACCATGTCGCAGGCGCGCTTGGTCTCACAGAAGATCATCGTCAGCCCGCGGCCCTCGCACTGCAGCAGGCGGCCGACGATCTCGATCTTGTCCATCCGGTGCGTGCGCCAGACGAACTGGGTCGTCTGCGGGGTCGCCTCGGCCTCGACGTCGTTGTTCTCGGCCCGCACGTGCGTGGGGCGGGTGAGATAACGCCGGGACAGGGCGACGATCTCGCCCGGCAGGGTCGCGGAGAACAGCATCGTCTGCCGCTCCGCCGGGATCAGCTTGATGATCCGCTCGATGTCGGGCAGGAAGCCCAGGTCGAGCATGCGGTCGGCCTCGTCCAGGACGAGGGTCCCGATCTGGCTGAGGTCGAGGTGCTTCTGCTTGACCAGGTCGAGCAGGCGGCCCGGGGTGCCGACGATGACGTCGACGCCCTGCTTGAGCGCCTCGATCTGGGGTTCGTAGGCGCGCCCGCCGTAGACGGTGAGGATCCGCGAGCCGAGCTTGCCGGCCGCCGTCACGAGGTCCTCGGTGACCTGGACGGCGAGCTCGCGGGTCGGTACGACGACCAGCCCGCGGGGCTTCTTGCGGTTCTTCCTGGGCTTGCCGACACGCTGCAGCATGGCCACGCCGAAGGCGTAGGTCTTGCCGGTGCCGGTCCGCGCCTGGCCGATGATGTCCTGGCCGTTGAGGGCCAGGGGGAGTGCCATTTCCTGGATCGGGAACGGCGCGATGATGCCCTCGGTCTCAAGGGCATCGGCGATCTCTGGGGTGACTCCGAGGTCTCGGAACGTCGTCAGCTTGGCCTGCCTCATTCTCCGTTGAAGGCAGACCCGCCGGGACCACGGGCAGAAAACGTGTTCCCCGTGCCGGGTCCTCGCGGAAGGTCCAGCCCTCTCATGTCATCAGCGACCGCTGCGGCGTCACGCCGACTTTTGGGGGCGTACGGGAGTGGATATCCCGGATTAACACGGTGCGGTCGCACTTTCACAGAGCAGTGTACTCGATACCACAACGGAGAACCGATTTCTTCGTGTTCCCGGTGAATCGCGAGGTCGGAGAGCTCGTAGGCTGCCTCCCATGAGTGATTCCCCTCCAGGCGTCGCCGACCTGCTCGGTGTCCTCGCCTACGCCGAGCTCACAGCCTTCCTCAGACTCGCCGAGGACGCCACCCGCCACGCCCCCTCGCTGACGGACCGGGCCGCCCTCGGCGGCCTCGCGGCGGCCGAGTACGCCCACTTCGAGCTGCTCCGCGACCGGATCGCCTCCCTCGGGGTGGATCCCGAGGAGGCGATGGCGCCGTTCGTCGGCCCGCTGGACGCCTGGCACGCCAGGACCGTCCCGGGGGACTGGCTGGAGGCCCTGGTCAAGGCCTACGTGGGCACCGGGATCGCGCTCGACTTCTACCGGGAGGCGGCCACCGGCCTGGGGGAGGCGACGCGGAGCCTCGTCGACGAGGTCCTCGCGGACGAGGGGCGCTCGCAGTTCGCGGTCGAACGGGTGAGCGCGGCGATCGAGGAGGACCCCACGCTGAGCGGGCGGCTGGCGCTGTGGGCCAGGCGGCTGGTCGGGGAGACGCTGAGCCAGGGCCGGAACGTGGCCGAGGCCAGGCCGGAGCTGGCGGCGCTGCTGACCGAGGCGGGCGGGGAGGACATCGGCCGGATCTTCACCCGGCTGACCGAGGAGCACGGCAACCGGATGACCGCCCTGGGCCTGACGCCGGGGCCGTGAGGCGCCCGCCCGTTCCCGGGGAGCCCGGCATGCGGCCGCGCGGGGACGGGACGCGCCTCGGGCGGGCTCCGTGGAGGGGGTGTCGGCGGGGCCGGTCCGCGGATCGGGGCGCGTGGGGCCGTGAACGGCTGTAGCGTGCCAGGCATGAGGGCCTCGCGCCGCTATGGCAGTTCCTTGACGAGATGTGGGCCGAACCGCTGGACCTCGCGTCCGGTGTTGCGCAGGGGAGGCGCCGGATGCCCGGCCTTCGGCCGGGAGCACCTGATCCGCGTCCGGCGTCCGCGCGGCTGCGGGTTCGGCGAGCGGGACGACTGTCCGGGCACCTGAGCGGCCGGTGGCGGTGATCCGCCGGGTGTGCCCGTGCCGGATCCGGTGATCCGGTGGGCGTGCCCGTGCCGGATCCGCGGACCGCGCCACGCCGGTGAGGGGCGACGACCTGGCGCGAGCCCGGGATCCGTCAGAGCGTGCCGCCGAAGCCGACGGGACGCGCCTCCTCCTCACCGATCTCGACGAAGCCGAGTGAGGCGACGGGAACGATGACCTTGCGGCCGTTGACGTCGGTGATGGTGAAGACGCCGTTGTCGGCCGCGAACGCCGAGCTCAGCTCGCTCTCGACCTGCTCGGCCGTGAGGTCGGTCTCCACCACGAGTTCACGGTGCACGGAACGCACGCCGATCTTGATTTCCATCCTGCTCCCTTTCGATGAGGGTTGCTCGTCCCATGGTCGCCCCATCGGGGATCCGGCGCGCCGTCTGATCGCGTCAAGCGAACAGCGGATCGCGCCGAGCGGACGGCGCGAGGAGGGGAGGGCCGGTCCCGGGACCGTCGAGCTCAGTGGTCGGCGACGGTGCGGGGGAAACCGGAGATGCCGCGCCACGACAGGCGGGCGATCAGCTGGGTGGCCGCGTCCTTGGGGATCGAGCCGTTGCTGGTGATCCAGTAGCGGGCGCTGACCTCGGCCATGCCGACGAGCCCGACGCCCAGCAGGCGCGCCTCGTCGCTGGAGCAGCCGGTGTCCTCCTGGATCACCTGGCTGATCATTTCGGCGCTCTCGCGGAGGTTGCGCTCCATCCGCTGGCGGACCGGGGCCACGTTGCGCAGGTCGGACTCGAACACCAGCCGGAACGCCTCGCCCTGGCTGGAGACGAAGTCGAAGAAGGCGCCGATCGCGGCCTGGACGCGCTGCTTGTTGTCCGTGGTCGAGGCGAGCGCGTCACGGCAGCGGGCGATCATGTCGTCCACGTGCAGGTCGAGCAGGGCCAGGTAGAGCTCCTGCTTGCCCGGGAAGTGCTGGTACAGGACCGGCTTGCTGACCCCGGCCCGCTCGGCGATCTCGTCCATCGCGGCCGCGTGGTACCCGTTCTCCACGAAGACCTCCTGCGCCGCGCTGAGCAACTGGCGGCGGCGGGCCGTCCGGGGCAGCCGGGTGCCCCGGGGCTTGGCGTCCGGGGTAGCGGTCACGTGGGTCTCCTCGGGTGATGCTCCTGGCGTCTGGGGTCATCCTACGCGTGGGTAAAAGGCGTCAGCGATAGTCGTCCTCGTCGAGTTCGACCGTGCGCCGCTGCTCGAAGGCGTCGGCCGGGTCGGCCTCCAGGGGGATGACCTCGGGCCATTCCGGGTCGTCCTCGCGCGGGGCGCGGCTCTGCTCCACGACGTCGGAGGGGTCGGCCTCCCCCTCGGCCGAGGAGGGGAGCGAGGTGGAGCCGCCTTCGCGTGCCGAGCGCCGCTGTTCGGCGGCGTCGGCCTCGGGCGTCTCGACCGGGAGGTCCTCGGGGCGGTGGTCGGCCGTCCCGTCACGCTGGGTCTCGCCGTGCGCGTCCATGTCTGAGATCCCCTGTCGTCATCCGGGCTTCGGCACGTTCCCTCTCCCGTCCCGGTTCCCGCAAACGTCGGACACCGCCCAGCGTACGACCTGCGACGGCGGACACCCGGGTAGGCGCGGCACCGGCTCGCCGAGGACGGCACCCGCGGCCTCGGCCGTTCCGGGCGCTCCGGGGGACCGGGCGACCTCACGGGCGCTCACGACCGTCACGCGGGCGGGGGAGGGCGTCCGGGGGCGCGGGGACGGGGGCGGGGGCGGGGAGGGCGGTCCGGGACGGCGGGTGGGAGGAGCGTCCGGGAACGGCACGGGGCGGGGACACCGCGGTCCGAGAACCGCGCTGCCCCCGCCCGTGTTCGTGAGAAATGAGAACTCGCACTGTGTCGAGAGGCAGGATTCCGGGAAACCGTCTCCCGATTCCCGCTTTCACCGTCCGGGTCGCTTCTTCACGGAGGAAGAACGATCTGGCCGGATGCGGAACCCCTGTCCCTCCGTCACGGTTCCGGAATCGCGAAAGGCCGCGAATCCCCGTGAGTGTAACGACATTCCGAGGTCACGTCACGCCGGATCAGGACGTGAGCGCGATCCGGTGACTACTGGACCGGTGCGACGACGCCGCCGGTGACGAGCGGCACGACGCGGTCGGTACGGTTCTCCAGGTCGTTGTTGTTGTCGTTGTTGTTGTTGATGATCAGCTTGAAGCGCTTGTGGTGGTGACGGTACCGGTCGCCGCAGCAGTGACGACGGTGGCCCCAGCCGCAGCCGGAGGTCGGGAAGGCGGCGGCGGTCACCGTGGTGGCCGTGGCGCCGGCGGACGTGACGGTGGTCGCTGCGCCCATACCGACGACTCCACCGGTCAGCGCCGTGCTGATCGCGAGCCCTGCGATGACACTCTTGAACTTGGGCATTGCGTTTCCCCCTTGAAAGGTTCGGTTACCCGATTCTCGGCATTTTCTGGCAAAAGCCAGCAAATGCCGGAGATGGCCAGTGATGAGCCATCCCTGCTTGTCATGGTTTCCTCGCATCTCTACTGACAAACGAATATCGGGGGCTTTTGCCCTTTGTTTGGTCGTTTGTTGTCAGCCTTAGATAATGAACACTACTTTTATCGTGAAATGTCTTTAATGTCGCATTTATTCTGAGGCGCGTCACGGGTCGATCCCGGGGGCCGCCCATGGCCCCCGGGGAGCCCGCCCGGTTGATTGATATGATTTATACTTATAAAACGCTCAATAAAAGACATGAGGGACAAGGAGGGATATGCGGCTTTCGTTCGCCTGGGAGGCGGGCTTCTGGCAGCCCTCACGCCGAACTATCGTGGAGGGAGGCGGACGAGGAGGAGGAGCAGTGGCGCGTACCCCGATCCCCCACTGGCCGGGGGAGATGGTCGATCTCGGCATCCAGCGGGTCCACGTGCGGTCCACGCCGCGAGACGCCGCGGAGACCGCCGTCTACGTCCACGGGCTGGCGGGTTCCGCGACCAACTGGACCGATCTGATGGGCGAGCTCTCCGGCCTGGTGACCGGCCACGCCGTCGACCTGCCCGGCGCCGGGTACTCTCCCGAGCCCCCGGACGGCGACTACTCCGTCGACGCCCACGCCCGGATCGTCACCGCGCTGATCGAACGGGTCGCCACCGGGCCGGTCCACCTGTTCGGCAACTCCCTGGGCGGGGCCGTCTCGGTCCGGGTCGCCGCCACCCGCCCCGAACTGGTCCGCTCGCTCACCCTGATCTCACCGGCCATGCCCGACCTCCTTCCCCGGTACGGGCCGGCGCGGGTGGCGCTGTCCACGGTGCCCCGCCTCGGCGAGTGGGCCGCGGACCGGCTGACCATGCTGCCCGCCGAGCGCAGGCTCGGCGCCACCATGGCCATGTGCTACGCCGACGTCGGGCGGATCCACCCCGACCGCCTGCGGGAGGCGGCCGAGGAACTGCGCCGCAGGGACGGGCTGCCGTACTCGGGGGCGGCGCTGATCAACTCGGCGCGCGGCATCGTCGCCGAGTACTTCCGGCGCGGCGAGGCGAACCTGTGGCGGCAGGCCGCCACGGTGGACGCCCCCACGCTGGTGATCCACGGCCGCCACGACCGGCTCGTCAACCCCCGGATGGCGGCCCGCGCCGGGCGGACCTTCCCCCGGGTACGGCTGGTGCTGCTGCCCGACGCCGGGCACGTCGCACAGATGGAACTGCCCGAACGCGTGGCCCGCGAGGCCCGTCTCCTGATCCGCGAGGCGCTCCTCGCGCCGGTCGGGGAATGACCCGGGCGCCGCCTTGGTTTGTGCAGGGAGCGTGCTGTGCTAGCCGCAATCGCCGAGACCCCCTGAAACGGGAGCAGAACTGTGTCGTTGCCACCGCTGGTAGAGCCGGCCGCCGAGCTGACCGTCGACGAGGTGCGCCGCTACTCGCGCCACCTGATCATTCCCGACGTGGGCATGGCCGGGCAGAAGCGCTTGAAGAACGCCAAGGTGCTCTGTGTGGGCGCCGGCGGCCTGGGTTCACCCGCCCTGCTCTATCTCGCCGCCGCGGGCGTGGGCACGCTCGGTGTGATCGACTTCGACGTGGTCGACGAGTCCAACCTGCAGCGGCAGGTGATCCACGGGCAGTCCGACGTGGGCCGGCCCAAGGCCGAGAGCGCCGCCGACAGCGTCAAGGAGATCAATCCGCTGGTCGACGTGGTCGTCCACAACGAGGCGCTCACCACCGACAACGTGATGGAGATCTTCTCCGGCTACGACCTGATCGTGGACGGCACCGACAACTTCGCCACCCGCTACATGGTCAACGACGCGGCCGTCCTGCTCGGCAAGCCGTACGTCTGGGGGTCGATCTACCGCTTCGACGGGCAGGCCAGCGTGTTCTGGGCCGAGCACGGCCCCTGCTACCGCTGCCTCTACCCCGAGCCCCCGCCGCCCGGCATGGTCCCCTCCTGCGCCGAGGGCGGCGTGCTCGGCGTGCTGTGCGCGTCGATCGGTTCCATCCAGGTCAACGAGGCCATCAAGCTCCTCGCGGGCATCGGCGAGCCGCTGGTCGGCCGGCTGATGATCTACGACGCCCTGGAGATGAACTACCGCTCGGTCAAGGTCCGCAAGGACCCCGAGTGCGTGCTCTGCGGCAAGAACCCCACGGTCACCGGCCTGCTGGAGGACTACGAGGCGTTCTGCGGCGCGGTCTCCGAGGAGGCCCAGGAGGCCGCCTCCGGCTCCACGATCACCGCGGCCGACCTCAAGTCCATGCAGGACCGGGGCGAGAACGTCTACGTGATCGACGTCCGCGAGCCCAACGAGTACGAGATCGTGTCCATCCCGGGCGCCGTGCTCATCCCCAAGGGCGAGTTCCTCAACGGCTCCGCCCTGGAGGGGCTCCCGCAGGACAAGAAGATCGTCCTGCACTGCAAGTCCGGCGCCCGCTCCGCCGAGGTGCTGGCGATCGTCAAGAACGCCGGCTTCTCCGACGCCGTCCACGTCGGCGGCGGCGTGCTGAGCTGGATCAAGACGGTCGACCCGAGCCTGCCGGCCTACTAGGCGGCACCGGCCGATCCGTGCCCGAGCGCCCCGCCGGCGATCGTCCGGCGGGGCGCTTCGCGCGCCGGTCGGGATCATTCCGGGGTGAGGGTGAGCCCCGAGCTCGCGACGATCTCCTGGAGGGCGGTGACGTGCGCCCGATAGGCCCGCCGGCCCGTGGCCGAGAGCTTGAGCCAGGTACGCGGGCGCTTGCCCACGTACCCCTTGCGGACGTCGACGTAGCCGGCCGCCTCCAGGGCGGCGGCGTGCTTGGACAGCACCGAGTCGCTCACTCCCACCTGGTCGCGGACGAACCCGAACTCCGCCTCCTCCGCGGCGGCCAGCAGCGAGACGATCCGCAACCTGGCGGGCGCGTGGATGACGGGGTCGAGTTCGCTCACCGATCCTCTCCGGTCCTCTCGATCCTGGCCGCGAGCCGGCCCGATATCCAGCGCCCGACGAACGGCCCGGTGGCGGCCATGAACCCCGTCATCGTCAGGCATCCGTAGGTGCCGGAGTAGGCGACCCCGGCGGCCTCCAGCGGGAAGGTGACGGCGAACGCCACGCCCATGCTCACCATCACCCAGAGCACGAACCCCACCAGCCCCGCCGGCTCCAGGAGACTCCGGTGGGCGCGCATCCGAGCGGTGAGGGCCAGCTTCAGCACCAGCCCCACCAGGGCGATCGTCAGCGCGACGACACCGCCGATCGTCAACGCCGGGTCGGTGCCGGGTTCGCAGACGAACACGATCCCGGTGCAGAACAGGGCCACGCCGACGGGATACCAGGCGGGGAACCAGGGTTCGGCGCGCAGGGCACGCGCCTGGGTGGTGCGGACCTCGGCCAGCGTGCGGGCGGCGTCCTCGGGGGAGATGCTCATCGGGGATCCTCGCTTTCTTTCTAGTTTGGAAAGTACTTTCTACTTTCCAAACCGTCAAGTACTTTTCGTTCCGACTGATCAGGACGGAACGGCGGATGACATCAGGCTTGCCGCATTAAGGTCGAGAGCGTGACCGAAGTCCCACGTCAGCGACGCCGTTCATGGCCCGCGCTGTTCGTGGCGTCCGTGCTGACGCTGTTCTGCGCGGCCGTGGCCGGAGTGGCGGCCAGCGCCGCCGGGGCGGAGCTCACCCGCGGCCCGACCCAGGCCGAGCTCGACCGGGCCGCCCTGGACGAGGTGGCCAGGCGCTGGCGTGCCTGGCCGGCGGGACGGATCTTCCCCGCGACCGTCCGCTACGCCGCGGAGCAGGGGGGCGAGGAGCGGGCACGCCGGGTGGGCATCTCACCGCAGATCCGCTGCGACATCGCGGTCGACGCCGGGCTGCGCGGGACGCTGCGGCGCGCGGGCTGCCTGGGCGTCCTGCGCGCCACCTACATCGACGCCCTGCAGGGCGTCGTCGTCACCGTGGGCGTGGCCGCCTTCACCGACGAGATCGGCGCCGCCCGGGTGAAGGCGGCGCTGCCCGGAGGGGGACGGCCCTCGCCCGGGCTGAGGGCCCTGGCCTTCCGCGGCACCGTCACCGACCGTTTCACCTCCGCCGGCCGCCAGGCGAGCGTCGTCCGCCACGCCGGGCCGTACGTGGTGATGGCCACGGCCGGGCAGACCGACGGCCGCCCCGCCAGGGCGGTCGGCGAGCAGCGTCCCACCCTCTTCGCGTTCACCGGTGACATCGCCGACCGCATCCTCGCGGGCCTGTCCACGCCCGCCCGTCCCGACTGCGGCTCCGCGGAGTGGCGGTGCTGAGCGCGGCCCGGACGCCCACGGCATCGGCCGCACCGACCGCACCGCCGGTGCCGGCGGCACCGGCGCCGGCGAGGCCGGCGAGGCCGGCGGTGCTCACAGGGGTGACGGGGGCGGCGGGGCCCACGGCGGTGCTGGCGCTGACCCTGGTGGCCCTGACCCTGGTGGCCCTGACCGCGCTGGTGGCGGCGACGCCGGTGCCGGTCGCGCGGGCCGACGACGTCCGGGACAGCCAGCGACAGGTCCTGCGGACCCTCGGCCTGCCCGCCGCGTGGCGGACCTCCAGGGGCGGGGGCGTCACCGTGGCCGTGCTCGACTCCGGCGTGGACCTCGCCCACCGCGACCTGAGCGGCTCGGTCGTCGAGGGCAAGGACTTCACGGTGGGGGCCAACCCGTCGTGGGTCAGGCCCCTGCGGCTGCACGGCACCTACATGGCGTCGCTCATCGCCGGCCACGGTCACGGACCCGGCGGGAGCGACGGGGTGATCGGGGTCGCGCCCGAGGCGAAGGTGCTGTCGGTACGGGTCATCCTGGAGGACGAGGAACCGGGCTTCCACGAGTTCAACACCGCCCAGCGCTACGAGAACGTGGTGGCCAAGGGCATCCGGTACGCCGTGGACCACGGCGCCGACGTGATCAACATGTCGATCTCCAAGGACCTGGCGACCCGCCAGGAGCGGTCGGCGGTCCGTTACGCGATCTCCAAGGGGGTCGTACTCGTCGCGGCGGCGGGCAACGAGGGCGCCGTGAAGCCCGCCGGCGACGGCCACACCCCCTACTCCTACCCGGCGGCCTTCCCCGGGGTGGTCTCGGTGGCGGCGGCCGACCGGGGGCTGCGCCGGGCCTCCTTCTCCAACCGGAACCCCTCCGTCCTGGTGGCGGCGCCCGGGGTGGACATCCTCGGCGCCGGTCCCGGCGACGAGTACTGGGTCGGGCGCGGCACCTCGCAGGCCACCGCGCTGGTCTCCGGCGTCGCCGCCCTCATCAAGAGCAAGTACCCGAAGATGTCGCCCGGCCTGGTCGTGCAGGCCATCACCGCGGGGGTCACCCGGCGGCCGGACGGCGGCTACGACACCGGCATGGGCTTCGGTGTGGTCAACGCCGGCCGTGCCCTGGCCGCGGCGGGGCGGATCTCCGGGCACACCCTCACCGCCAGGGGGGCCGGTGGCCACGATCCCGCCCGCCCGCTGGGCCCGCCGGCCGAGCCGGTGCGCGTCGTCCACCGAGACCGGGGCAGGATCACCCTGTACGGCGGGGTCGCCGCGGCGGCGGGGCTCGGCGCGGTCGTCTCCCTGACCGGGATCGCGGTCTCCATGGGCCGCACCCGCTCCCCCCGGGCCCTGGACCGGCCGGTGCGCGATCCGGTCGCCGTACCGCCGCGTGGGTGACCCCCGCGCGGCCCGGGCGACCCTCGGTCCCGTCCGGGCGGTCCGCCCGGACGCGCGGGCGGCCGGCGGGGGCGCGAGCCGTGAAAATACCCGGCGCCGATAGGGCTGGGAGGCCCCGCGACGTAGCATCGGAGTATGTCGCAGCCAGGGCGGTCCCAGGAGCCGGAGCGGCGCCAGGGAAGCACCGCCCCCCGCGCTCGCGGCGGCTGGCCGCCGTCCGGTTCCCGGGTGAGCGGCACGGGGGCGGGCCGGGCCGGGCGAGCGGGCGGGCCGGGCACGCCGGGCGCCGGGGCCAGGCGGTCCCGGGTGCGGAGCTGGCCCGCGGCACGTCGTGACCGCGCGGCCCTCCAGCGCGCCGAGCTGGCCGACCTGGAGCAGGGCGTCCGGTTCCGTACGATCTTCCTGCTCCTGATCGGCACGATCCTCGCGGTCGCCGTGACCAACATGCTGACCGGCGCGGCCGGGCTGGTGCGCGAGACGAGATCGCGCCCGCTGACCGCCGCCGAGCAGGACCGCTACATCAGGGACGACATCGCCGCCCGCTGGCACAGCTGGTCGGCGGACCTGGTCTTCCCCGTCGAGCTGGAGTACATCGGCCTGGGCCGGGTGCAGCAGTACGCCCACAGGATCGGGCTGGCTCCCGAGGTCTCCTGCGCGGCGGGCACGGACGCGCCGGTCGGCTCGGTGCTCACCGAGTACGGCTGCCGCACGCTGCTGCGCGCCACCTACGCCGACCAGACGTCCACGTTCGTCTTCACCGTGGGCATCGCCGTGCTCGGCGACGAGGACCGGAGGATCGCCGCCTCGGCGCAACTGGCGGTGGACGACCGGGTGGGGGTGCGCCCGGTGGCCTTCCCGGGCACCGCGAGCGAGCTGTTCGGAGCCGCCCAGCGCCAGCGGAACGCCTGGACGGGCGTCGGCCCCTACCTGGTCTTCTCCACCGCCGGCTACGCCGACGGCCGTACCCGCCAGGCGGTCGCGCCCGAGGAGATCCTGCACAGCGAGCTGTGGCCCGCCGCCCAGGCGGTCGCCGGGCGCATCGCCCGCGCCCTCGGGGACGAGCCCAGCGCCGTGCCCCAGTGCACCCAGGGGAACGTGTGCTGAGGCCGCCCCGGCGCCGGGCCACGGGAACGCCGGTCGCGCCGACCGTGCCGGCGGTGCTGGCGGTGCTGGCGGTGCTCCTCGTCCTGGTCGCGGCGCCGGTCGCGTTCCCCCTCCCGGCGTGGGCCGGATCCCCGGTCGCCGGTGCGCCTCCCCTCCCGGGCGCGCCTTCCCTCCCGGGCGCGCCTCCCGTCCCGGGCGCGCCGCTCGTGCCCGGCGCGTCCCCGCGAGGTGCCGCTCCGCCGGACGGTGCCGCGGACGCGCGCGAGGACCAGCGCTGGGTGCTGGAGATGCTCGACGCCGAGGAGGCCTGGAAGGTCACCCGGGGCGCGGGCGTCACCGTGGCCCTGGTGGACAGCGGGGTGGACGACCGGGTCGCCGAGCTGCGGGGGCGCGTGATCTCCGGCCCGGACATGGGATCGGTCGCGTTCGACCGGAACCGGCCGGACGACGCGCGGCACGGCACGGCCATGGCCTCGCTCATCGCCGGGAGCGGCAGGGGTGACGGCGGCGGGGACGCAGGGAGCGGCGGGGACGACGGCGCCGGGGACGGGAGCGCGAACGGCCTGCTGGGAATCGCCCCGGAGTCCAGGATCCTCTCGTTGCCGTTGATCGTCGAGGAGCGGCCGGAGGACGGCTCCCCGCTGCGCGACGAGGACCTGCGCTCGGGGGAGGACAGTCCCCTGGCCCGCGCGATCCGCTACGCCGTCGACCACGGCGCCCAGGTCGTCAGCATGTCGCTGGGCGCCTACGGCCCGCAGCGGAGCGAGCGGGAGGCCGTGTCGTACGCGCTCTCCAAGGGGGTGGTGCTGGTCGCGGCCGTGGGCAACGACGGCGACTCCCCCTACGCCCTGGAGAAGGGCACGTCCTTCTGGAACTTCCCGGCCGGCTACTCCGGGGTCATCGGCGTGGGCGCGGTGGACGAGCTGGGCAGGCCGGCGGAGTTCAGCAGCGACAACCTGTCGATCCAGGTCGCGGCGCCGGGGGTCGGCGTCCCGGTGGTCCTGCCCGGCGGGGGGTACGGCTCCTCGGAGGGGACCAGCTCGTCGACCGCCCTGGTGGCCGGGATCGCCGCTCTGATAAAAGCGAAATATCCCGACATCACCCCGCGATTGGTGGCGCGGGCCCTCACCGACACGGCCACGTCCCGCCCGCGGGCGGGCTATGACGACCATGTCGGGTTCGGTGTGGTCAACGCCGCCGCGGCCCTGGCCGAGGCGGGCCGGCTGACGGCGGGCGCGGCCCGGGTGCCGCTCCCTGTCCCCGAGGGGATGCGCTTCGGCGAGGGCGTCGCGCCCGCCGAGCCCGCCAGGCCCGGTCCCGAGCCCGCGCGGCTCTGGCTGTACGGGACGGGCCTCGGCGCCGGCGTGCTGGCGTTCGCCGGGGCCGTGGTGATGCTCAGGCGTCCCGGCCGGAGCGGACCGGGCGCGGCGGGGGCGGCACCGGCGGGGGCGGGGGCGACGAGGAGGACGAGGAGGACGAGGAACACGGCGACCGGGACGGCGGGGACGCCTGGGGCGGTCAGGACGGCGGGGGCGGCGGGGGCGGGGAACGGGTGGCGTCGAAGGCCGCGCGCGTGAGTGATGTTCGACGTCGTTTCGACTGCGTTTTGGACACCGTTCGGATGCGGTAGCCGGGATGTCTGAATTCCCGCTCCGGAATGTCGGCGGCGTTCGCTAGTGTCGCGCACCATGGGGTACGAGTTGCGTGTGGAGCGCCCTGCGCCTCTCGTGTTCGCGGAACTCGCGAGCGTGCTGGGGCAGGCGGGGTTCGAGTTCAGGGGGACGCAGGAGGCGGGGGAGGTCCTGGCCCGCCACGGCGACACGGTCCATGCCGTGGCGGCGTGGAACGGCCGTCTGTCCGGAACCCCGGGGTCGGACTGGCAGGTGGCCCAGCTCGCGCGCGTATCCGCGCTCCTGGGCGCGCGGCTGGTCGGTGAGGACGGCGAGTCCTACGGGATCCGGGACGGGATGGTCGAGCAGGTGAACGGCTCGGCGGTCTACGAGTTCGGCAAGCTCGACGAGATCCTCTCGGCCGGGCCGACCGTATGGAGCCGGTAGGCCACCCCACCCCGTACGCCGAGCGGGTGCTCGACCTGGTCGAGCGCATCCCGCCGGGCATGGTCATGTCGTACGGGGACATCGCCGACTACCTGGGCGAGGGTGGCCCGCGCCAGGTCGGCAGGGTGATGTCCACCTGGGGCGGGGGAGTCCCCTGGTGGCGCGTGGTGCACGCCGACGGCACCCCCCCGCCGGGCCACGAGCGGCGCTGTCTGGAAAACTGGGGGACCGAACGCACCCCCCTGCGGGGCGCGCGCGTGGACATGCGCGCGGCCAGATGGGACGGAAAGCCGTAGATCACGAAATCCTGTAAATCTCGCAAGCCCGTAATCCACGGCGTAACCGCCTCCGCCGGGGCGCACTACCATGGCCAGGGACAGCGCTCTGTCCGAAAGGCGGTGCTTTCCTCATGGCCACCGGTGCCACCCCCGCACGAGCCAGCGGCGATCCCGTCGTTGACCGGCTGCGGGCTGTCCAGGATCTCTGCGACCGGGGCGAACCACTCGCCTCGATCATGGACGCCGTCCTGGCCGACGGGCTGAAACCGGAGGAGCGCCGGCGCTTCGACGCCGACGCGCTGGCCGGACCGCTGGGCACCCGCCTGGACATCGCGACCAAGCGCGGCGCCGCCCGGCGACGTGATTTCGTCACGCTGGTCAAGCCGTACGTGACCGGCGTCGACCCGAAGGTCAAGCGCGAGCTGCCGGTCGCCCGCAGGATCGCCTTCCACCTGATCGAGCACCGCTCGGTGGACGAGCTGGCCGACGGCGAGGCGCTGCAGAAGCTGGTGACCGCCGCCGCGGAGCCGTCCAAGCGTGTCCGCAAGAACCTGCGCTGGTACGCCGACCTGCCGCTCCAGGACGAGCTGCCCGAGGAGCTGTTCCGGCTGCGGGCCGCCGACCTGATCCCGATGACGCAGGTCGAGGACCTGTCCTGGTCCGGCGGGCGGTTACGCGTCAGCGGGCACGCCTACCTGGCCGGTCTCTCGGTGCGCAGCCGCCGCCTCAACCGGGCCACCGTGGTGCTGCGCGGCCCGCGCTGGCTGCCGCCGGTGCGGATGCGTACCCGCAGGGTCTTCCACCCCGAGGCGACCCACGGGGCCGAGGAGGCCGGCTGCAACTACGACTGGTCCGGCTTCGTCGCCGAGCTGAGCCCCTGGCCGCTGCGCTGGCGTTCGTCGGTGCGGGCGGTGGTGCGGGGCGGCAAGCGGCTGCTGCGCCGCCGCGAGACCGTGCAGGACACCACCACCTGGCGCGCCGAGATCGTGATCTGGAGCCGTGGCGCCCGCTCGGTCGGCCTGCTGCGCGGCCCCACCACCGGCCGTACCGAGCGGCCCGCCGGCCTGGATCTCGGCAAGGGCTGGTGGATCCGCCCGGTGTGGACCTCCGACCGGGCGCTGCAGATCGTGCTCCAGCCGACCCGGGCCGAGCTGAGCGGCGTGCGGCTGGAGGGCGAGCGCCTGGAGGTGGGCGTCTTCCTGCCGGGCAAGGAGGTGACCCGGGGCCAGGCCCGCCTGAACGGCCACCGGATCGCCGCCGACTTCACCCCCGTCGAGGGCGGCACCGCCGTGGTGGTGCCGCTCGCGGTCGACTCGCTGCTGCAGGAACGCGACGGCGGCCGGCTCTGGATCGAGCCCAAGGGCGACCCGGCGGCCTCCGTCATGATCGGAAAGGCGGAGGAGAGCCGCACGGTCGTCGGCGACCGGGAGATCACCGTCCTGCGCGACCGCCGCGACCGGGTGATCGTCTCGGCGCACCGGATCCACCCGGTCGTCACCTCGGCCGTCTGGGACGAGGCGGGCACGCTCACGCTGGAGGGCTCCTACCCCGGGTCCGGCGCGGCCGAGCTGACCCTCAAGCACCGCACCGGCCTGATCCACGCGATCCCGCTGGAGCGCGAGGGCTCCCGTTTCACGGTGCGGTTCGCGCCGGCCGCGATGCCGAGGTTCGGCGACGCGGCCCCGCTGGGCAGCGGCACCTGGAGCATGGCGGTCCGCGCGGGGAAGGGGAAGGGCCAGATCGTCCCGCTGCGCGTCGACCACGCCATCCTGGACGGGCTGGACGAGGAGGTGAAGATCCGGGACGGCCGCGAGTACCGCCTGATCTCCACCCGTTTCGACGTGCCGGTGCTCTCCGTCGCCGAGCACCTGCCCGACGACGAGAAGGGCGCGGGCGGCCTGTACGCGCTGCGCCGGGGCTTCTACCCCGCCGAACGGACCCGCGAGCTCACCGACGCGACCGTCTACGTCTCCTACGACGGACGGCAGTACGAGGGCAACGTCCGCGCCGTCTACGAGGAGCGGATGCGGCGCGGCGACGGCGGCGAGCACATCTGGGTGGTCAAGGACGGCGCGTTCACGCCTCCGGGGCCCGCGGAGCTCGCGGAGCTCGGTGCGGGGGGTGCCGGGGGCGCCGGGGGCGCCGGGCCGACCGTGGTGCGCGCCGGCAGCCGCGAGCACTACGCGGCGCTGGCCCGCTCGCGGTACGTGGTGACCAACGGCTTCCTGCCGCCGTGGTTCCGGGCGCGCGACGACCAGACGGTCGTGCAGACCTGGCACGGCACCCCGCTCAAGCGGATGGGCAACGACCTGCCGCACATGGCGCGCGACCCGCGCCCGGCGGCCTGGCACCGGCAGGCCGCCGAGGTGCGCGGCTGGGACCTGCTGATCTCGCAGAGCCCCTGGGCGACCCCGGTGCTGCGCCGGGCCTTCGGCTACCAGGGCGAGGTCCTCGAGAGCGGCTACCCGCGCAACGACGTGCTGGTGGCGCCCGACCGCGAGGAGCTGGCGGCGCGGATGCGCGCGCGGCTCGGCATCGCCGAGGACGCCAGGGTGGTGCTGTACGCGCCGACCTACCGCGACTACGACCGCAGGAACGCCTCGATCCGCCTGGACCTGGCCGAGGCGCGCCGGGCGCTCGGCCCCGGGCACGAGTTCCTGATCAGGGCGCACTCGATGCAGGCGGCGCCGAACGTGCCCGCCGGCCTCGGCCGGGACGTCACGACATATCCGGATATCACGGATCTGCTGCTGATCACGGACGTGCTGGTCACGGACTACTCGTCGGTCATGGTGGACTTCGCGGCGACCGGCCGCCCGATGCTCTTCTTCACCCACGACCTGCAGCGCTACTCCTCCAAGCGGGGTCTCTACCTGGACCTGGCCGCCGAGGCGCCCGGCCCGCTGCTGTCCACCTCGGCCGAGGTGATCGAGGCCCTGGGCTCCGTCGACGAGGTGGCCGCCGCCCACGCCGAGCGCTACGAGCTCTTCCAGCGCACCTACGCGCCCCGCGACGACGGCAAGGCGACCGCGAGGCTCGTCGACCGCGTCTTCGTCCCCTGAGAGGAGCCGCCGGTTCCGCCGTTCGGGCGGGCTGACCCGCCCGGCGGGCTCCCGGGGACCGTTTTCTCGAACGGATTCCCGGGAGCCGCCCGCCGCGGCACCCTCCGGCGCTCCCGCCCAGGTCCGGGCCGTGCCCCGAGGCCCCGGCCGCCCCGCACCCGCACACGGTCCGCCACGCCCGGCGCGGAATCCGCCATGCCGTACCCCCCGACTCGGCACGATCATCGTCCGGGATCTGGTGGAATGGCGAGTTGTGAGTGGTCGGGACTGGCGGCTGGTACGTCGTGAGGATGCAGGGAAGGCTGTTGCCCCTGTGCTCGACGAGCACCAGCGGGCGGTGGTGGCGCACGAGAGCGGCCCGCTCCTCGTGCTCGCGGGGCCCGGCACGGGCAAGACCACCACGATCGTGGAGAGCGTGGTCGACCGGATCGAGCGCCGGGGCGTCGACCCCGAGCGGGTGATCGTCCTCACCTTCAGCCGCAAGGCCGCCGAGGAGCTGCGCGAGCGCATCACCGCCCGGCTGCGCCGCACCACCCGCACCCCGCTGGCCCTCACCTTCCACAGCTACGCCTACGCCCTGCTCCGCCGCGAGGCCCTGCTCGCCGGTCAGTTGCCGCCGCGCCTGCTGACCGGCCCCGAGCAGCTCCTGGAGATCCGCCGCCTGCTGCACGGCGAGCTGGAGGACGGCGCCGCGCACTGGCCGCAGGACATGCACGAGGCCCTCAAGACCCGGGGCTTCGCCGGGGAGCTGCGCGACTTCCTGGCCCGTGCCGCCGAACGCGGCCTCGACGGGCCCGAGCTGGTCGAGCTGGGCCGCCGCCACGGCCGCCCCGACTGGGTGGCCGCCGGTAGGTTCGCCGGCCGCTACCAGGCCAGGTTCGACCTCGACGTCGAACCGGTGCTCGACTACGCCGAGCTGATCCGCGCCGCCGGGGCACTGCTCTCCGACCCCGACGTCCGGGGGCGCGAGCGGTCGGCGTACGACGCGGTCTTCGTCGACGAGTACCAGGACACCGACCCGGCGCAGGAGTTCCTGCTCCGGCAGCTCGCCGGGGAGGGGCGCGACCTGGTCGTGGTCGGCGACCCGGACCAGTCGATCTACGGGTTCCGGGGCGCCGACGTCCGGGGGATCATGAACTTCCCCGACCGCTTCCGCGACGCCGCCGGGGCGAAGGCGCCGGTCGTCGCGCTGCGCGTCTGCCGCCGCAGCGGCGCCGAGCTGCTCCGGGCCACCCGGCGGGTCACCGCCCGGCTGCCCGCGATCCCGGGCGGGGCCGCCCACCGCGACCTGCGCGCCCTGCCGGAGGCCGTTCCCGGCGACGTGAAGGTGCTGGTGGCAGACGGCACCCCCCAGGAGGCGGCGATCGTGGCCGACACGCTCCGCCGGGCGCACCTGCTGGACGGCGTCCCCTGGTCGCGGATGGCGGTGCTGGTGCGCTCCGCCACGCGTCAGGTGCCGTTGCTGCGCCGCGCCCTGGTCACCGCCGGGGTGCCGGTCATGGTGACCGGCGGCGAGGTGCCGCCGTTCCAGGAGCCGGGGGTCAGGCCGTTGATCCGGCTCATCCAGGTGGCGCTGCACCCGGAGACCCTGGACGAGGGGCTGGCCGAGGAACTGCTGACCGGCGCGCTCGGCGGCACCGACATGATCGGTGTGCGCCGGCTGCGCCGCGCCCTGCGGGTCGCCGAGCACGAGGCGCTGGCCCACCCGGGCACCGTGCCGCCGGACGGGACCCCTGACGGGACTCCCGCCGGCACCTCGGACGGCACCTCGGAGGGGCGGGGGGCCGGATCGGCGGGCGGTGACGGCACCGGTACGACGGACCGGACAGGAGACACAGAAGACACCGGGGACACAGAAGACGCCGGGGACGCCGGGGACGCCGGGGACGCCGGGGACGGGGTCGAGGGCGCCGCCGGGACGGCGGACGCGGGCGGGGCCGGGGACATGGCCGGTCCGGCGGAGGAGTCGGTGACCGAGCCGGTGGCGGGAGGCGCCGTCGAGCGGGCGGCGGAGTCGGCGATCGGCGCGGTGGCCGGCCCCGCGAGCGTGGTGACGGCCGTACCGGCGGCCGAGCCCGCGACCGTACCGGCGGCCGAGCGGGTGGACGGGGCGGACACGACGGCGGACACGACGGCGGACGAGGCGGCGGACCTCTCCCTCGGGCGCGAGGCCGCCGGGCCGCGTTCCTCGGGTGAGTTGCTGGTGGCGGCGCTCAAGGACGCGCGCGAGCTGGTGCGGGTCGAGCCGCACGTGGCCGCGCCCGCCGAGCGGGTGGCCGGGCTGATCTCCGCCGCCACCGAGGCCGTACGGCGCGGCGGCACCGCCGAGGACGTGCTGTGGGCCGTCTGGCAGGCCACCGGCCTGGCCTCCCGGTGGACCGAGACCAGCCTGCGGGGCGGCGTCAGGGGCGCCATGGCCGACCGCGACCTGGACGCCGTGGTGGCGCTCTTCGACCAGGCCGCCCGGTTCGTCGACCGCCTCCCGCACGCCGGGGTGGACGTGTTCGTCGAGGACCTCGTCGCCCAGGAGATCCCCGGCGACTCCCTGGCCGAACGGGCCCCCGACGGCGACACGGTCCGCATCATGACCGCGCACCGCTCCAAGGGCCTGGAGTGGGACGTGGTGGTCGTCGCCGGGGTGCAGGAGGGCGCCTGGCCGGACCTGCGGCTGCGCGGCTCCATCCTGAGCACCGACGACATGGTCGCCAGGGCCGAGGGCTCCGAGCACGAGAACCCGGCCGCGGTCCACGCCGCGCTCGCCTCCCAGATGCTCGCCGAGGAGCGCCGGCTGTTCTACGTGGCCGCGACCCGGGCCAGAAGGCGGCTCGTCGTCACCGCGGTGGGCGGCGACGACACCGAGGAGCGGCCCTCGCGCTTCCTGACCGAGCTGGTGCCCGGCTCCACCGACGACAACGGCGTGGACGAGCGCTCGCGCTGGCTGAGCATGTCCGCGCTCGTGGCGGACCTGCGGTCGGCGGTCGCCGACTCCACCCGGCCCGAACCGCTGCGCAGGTCGGCCGCCGCGCACCTGGCCAGGCTCGCCGCCGCCGGGGTGCCCGGCGCCCACCCCAACGACTGGTACGCCCTGACCCCCCTGTCCGACGACCGCCCGCTGAGCTGGCCCGACGACATCGTGCGCGTCTCGCCCTCGGCGGTGGAGAGCTTCAGCAAGTGCGGCCTGCGCTGGCTGCTGGAGACCTCGGTCGGCGCGGGCGGCACCGACGTGGCGCGCGGCCTGGGCACGGTCGTGCACGCGCTGGCCGTGCTCGCCGCGACCGGCATGCCCACCGAGGAGACCCTCGGCAAGCGCCTGGACGACGTCTGGCACGAGCTCGACTTCGGCGGCGTCTGGTACAACCGCAAGCAGCGCAGGGTCGCCGAGGAGATGATCTCCAAGTTCGTCCGCTGGCACCAGGAGAATCCTCGCGAGCTGGTCGGTGTGGAGGAGGCGTTCACGGCCATGGTGTCGGAGGACGTGCAGATCAAGGGCCGGGTCGACCGGGTCGAGCGTGACGACGAGGGCCGAGCGGTGATCATCGACATCAAGACCGGCAAGAACGGCCCGAAGGACGCCGACCTGGAGCGCCACCCCCAGCTCGGGGTCTACCAGCTCGCCGCGCTGCTGGGCGCCTTCCAGCGGCACGGCATGACCGAGCCGGGCGGCGCCGCCCTGGTCCAGGTGGGCGACGCCGCGGGCAGGAAGGGCGCCAAGGAGCAGGCGCAGCCGCCCCTGTCACAGGACGCCGACCCCGGCTGGGCCCGGGACATGGTCGAGGACGTCGCGACCGGCATGTCGGGGCCCTCCTTCCAGGCGAAGGCCAACGACGGCTGCCGTACCTGCGCCGTGCGGTCGAGCTGCCCGGTCAGCAAGAACGGGGACCAGGTGTGCTGAGGCCCGCCGACCGCCGCGGGGGCGCCGCGTGCTGAGTCCGGTCCAGCTGGCCGCCAAGCTGGGCATCCTGCCGCCGACCCCGGAACAGGCCGCCGTGATCGAGGCCGGTCTGGAGCCGATGGTCGTGATGGCCGGGGCCGGTTCCGGCAAGAGCGAGACCATGGCCGGGCGCGTCGTCTGGCTGGTGGCCAACGGGCTGGTCCGGCCCGAGCAGGTGCTGGGCCTGACCTTCACCAGGAAGGCCGCCGGGGAGCTGGCCGCCCGGGTGCGCGAGCGGCTCACCGGCCTGGTCGAGACCGGCCAGGTGCCCGCCCAGCAGATGGAGGGCGAGCCGACCATCTCCACCTACCACGCGTACGCGGCCCGCCTGGTCACCGACCACGCGCTGCGCGAGGCGCTGGAGCCGACCATGCGCCTGATCTCCCCGGCCGTCGCCTGGCAGCTCGCCGTACGGGTCGTCAGCTCCTACGACGGGCCGATGGCGGAGGTCGAGTGGAGCCCGGCGACCGTCACCCGGGCGGTGCTGGAGCTGGCCGGCGAGATGGCCGAGCACCTGCGCACCCCGAAGGACGTGCGCGACGTCGGCGCCTGGCTGGACGCCCGCTTCGCCGAACTGCCCGGCACGCCGATCAAGGACCAGCGCAGGCCGCTGCTCGTCCAGCGGGCCAGGGAGCAGCTCCTGCCGCTGGTGGAGGCCTACGACCGGCTCAAGCGGGGGCGGGAGGTCGTCGACCACGGCGACCAGATGGCGCTGGCGGCCCGGATCGCCTCCAAGCACGCCGAGGTCGGCGAGATCGAACGCGGCCGGTTCGCCGTCGTCCTGCTGGACGAGTACCAGGACACCAGCCACGCACAGCTCGTGCTGCTGCGCGCGCTGTTCGGCGGCGGCCACCCGGTGACGGCCGTGGGCGACCCCTGCCAGTCCATCTACGGCTGGCGCGGCGCCTCGGCGGGCAACCTGACCCGCTTCCCGCGCGACTTCAGGACCCCCGCCGGGGAGCCCGCCCCGATCCGCCGCCTGTCGGTGAGCTTCCGCAACGGCGACGCCGTGCTGGACGTCGCCGCCCGCCTCCAGTTGCCGCTGCGGATGGAGGCCAGGGAGGTGCCGGTCCTGGTGCCCGGCGGCAACCGGGTCGAGCGCGGCCGGGTGGTGTGCGCCTTCCACGAGACCGCCGACGACGAGGCGGACTGGGTCGCCGCCGGCATCGCCCGGGTGCTGGGCGCCGAGAGCGCGCCCGACGGAATGCCCTGGGGCGAGGGGGAGCGCAAGCGGGCCAAGCAGAGCGTCTGGGGCGGCCCGCAGGCGCTCCAGCCCCACGACGTGGCGATCCTGGCGCGCAAGCGCTCGCAGTTCCCCGCGTTGCGCCGGGCGCTGGAGTCGCGCGGCATCCCGGTCGAGATCGTCGGGCTGGGCGGCCTGCTCACCGTGCCCGAGGTGGCCGACATCGTCTCCACGCTGCGGGTGATCTACGACCCGAGCGCCGGGGACGCCCTGGTACGGCTGCTGTCGGGCCCCCGCTGGAGGATCGCCCCGGCCGACCTGCGGGAGCTGGGCGAGCGGGCCCGCGAGCTGAACCGCGAGACCCGCGAGGGCGCCTCCCCGGTGGCCGACCCGCTGGACCAGGTGGTGGCGGACATGGCCGAGGAGCGCGGCAGCCTCATCGACGCCCTCGACGAGCTGCCCGACCGCCCCGAGTGGCAGGACCTGTTCTCCCCGCTGGCGCGGGTCCGGCTCGTCGCCCTGGCCCAGGAGCTGCGCCTGCTGCGCGCCCATACCGGCCAGCCGCTCCCGGACCTGATCCAGGAGGTCGAGCGCCGGCTCGGCCTGGACATCGAGGTGGCGGCCCGGGGCACGGCCGTCGGCCCGTTCGCCGCCCGCGCCGACCTGGACGCCTTCCTGGACGCCTCCTCCCGCTTCGCCGGGGACTCCGAGGACCCGACGCTGGGCGCGTTCCTGGCGTTCCTCAAGGCCGCCGACGAGGAGGAGAACGGCCTGGACGCCGGGCGGGTGGGCGAGAGCAACAGCGTCAAGCTGATGACCGTGCACGCCTCCAAGGGCCTGGAGTGGCCGGTGGTCGTGGTGCCCGGCCTGTCCCAGGCGTTGTCGAAGGCCGGGACGCTCACCGTCGGCACCATGTTCCCGGCCCGTCCCGCGACCAGTCCCAAGTGGACCGAGAACCCCCGCAAGCTGCCCTACCCGCTGCGCGGCGACACCTCCGACCTGCCCGTCCTGACCGGACTGAGCAAGGAGGAGCTGGCCGACTTCGACGAGCGCTGCCGCGACCGCGACCTGCTGGAGGAGCGCCGCCTGGCCTACGTCGCCGTCACCCGCGCGCACTACCTGCTGATCGCCTCGGGGTACCGGTGGGGCAGCGCGGCCAAGCCGCTGGAGCCGTCCGACTTCCTGGTGGAGATCCGCGAGACCTGCGGGCGGGTGGCGTTCTGGGCGCCGGAGCCGGAGGAGGGCGCCACCAACCCGCTGCTGGCCGAGCCGGCCGAGTCCGCCTGGCCGATCGCGCCGGACGACGTCCGCTACGCCGCCGTGCTGGACGGCGCGACCATGGTCGAGGCGGCCCTGGCCGCCCTGGCGGAGGAGGGGGTACGCGCCGCCTCCGGGTCGCCCGGGTCGCCCGGGTCGCCCGGGTCGCCCGGGTCCGGGGGCCTTCCGACGCCGGCGGGCTCCGCGGGCTCCGCGGGCTCCGCGAGCTCCGCGGGCTCCGCGGGTTCGGCTGGGCCTCCCGGCTCTCCGGGGGCCGCGCGGACGGTGGCGGCCGGTTCCGGGCCGGTGTACGAGGACGTCCCCCTGTCCGACGTGCCCTTTCCCGACGCGCCCTTCACCGACGTTCCCTTCCCCGACGCCCCGGACGACGGGTCCTTCGGGGACGACCCCGAGGAGGTGCCCTTCCCGGACGGCCCGCAGGACGCGTTCGCCGGGGATCCCGGAGAGCGTGGGGATCCCGGGGGCGAGGCGACACCGCCCGTCCCCCCGTCCCGGGACGTCACCCGCGCCGACGCGGGAGCGGTCCCCGCGACCGCCGGGACGGGTGTCCCCGCGACCGCGGAGGAGGGCGTCCCCGCGGACGGGGACGCGCCGCTCGCGGCGGTGGAGCGGACGGCGCCCGCGGCCTTCGAGTCCGACGAGCAGCGGCCGGTGCCCGTGGCCGACCTGCGGGGATGGGACAGGGAACGCGCGAAGGCGTGGGAGCGCGACATCGAGCTGCTGCTCAGGGAGCGGGAGCTGAACCGGCGGCGCGGTACCGGACGGGTGGAGCTGCCCGCCCACCTGACCGTCTCCGCCCTGGTCACGCTGGCCTCCGACCCCAAGGCGCTGGCCAGGCAGATCCGGCGTCCGGTGCCCAAGAAGCCCGCCCCGCTGGCCCGCCGGGGCACCTCCTTCCACCGCTGGCTGGAGGGGCGCTGGGGCCAGCAGCGACTGATGGACGAGTTCGAGCTGCCCGGCGCGTCCGACGACTTCGAGGAGACCGACGCCCACCTCGACGAGCTGCGCGCCCGCTTCGAGGAGAGCGAATGGGTGGAGCGGGAACCGCTGGACGTCGAGGTGCCCTTCGAGACGATGATCGCCGACCGGGTGGTCCGGGGCCGGATGGACGCGGTCTTCCAGGTGTCCGACGGCCGCTACGAGGTCGTGGACTGGAAGACCGGCCGCCGCCCCGCCGGGGGGAAGGCCGAGGCCGCGGCCTCCGTCCAGCTCGCCGCCTACCGGCTGGCCTGGTCCCACCTGGCGGGCGTCCCCCTGGCGCAGGTGAGCGCCGCCTTCCACTACGTCCTGCTCAACGAGACCGTCCGGCCGGTCGACCTGCTCGACGAGCGCGGGCTCGTCGCCCTCGTCGAGTCCGTGCCCCGTCTCGGCTGACCCCGGACCCCGGCGGCCTCCGGGGAGGGGCGCTCAGCCCAGGGGCAGGGGGCGGCGCGGCACGGGAGAGGTGTGGACGAGGGACGTCGTCGTGTGGCCGTAGGGGGTGAACAGGTCGAGGATCGGCTCCAGCTCGGCGACCGTGCGCAGGTGCATCACGAAGAAGAAGCAGTCGTCGCCGGTCATGCGGTGGCATTCGACGATCTGCGGGACCTCTTTGGCGATCTTGGCGATGCGTTGCAGCTCCCGGACCGCCGGGCGGATCCGGACCATCACCGTGACGGGAAACCCCAGGGCGCGCGGGTCGACCTCGGCGCGATAGCCGGTGATCACGCCGGTCTCCTCCAGCCGCCGTACCCGGTCGGCCACCGCGGGCGCCGACAGGCCGACCCTGCGGCCCAGCTCGGCGAAGCCGACCCTGGCGTCGCTCTGCAGCTCGGTGAGGATGCGAAGGTCCAGGTCGTCCATTCCCTTGGGTTCGTACGCCCGCCCGGGCCTGATCCTTCGATTCGCCATTTCCCCAATCTACGGTCCGGCCGACGATTGACGGCATGTCGTCCACGGGCCCCCGTGCCCTCGTCGCGACGGTGCCTCCGTGGTCCTATTTCATGGGGAGCGCCGTCTTTCACTACCTCGGCCCGGCCTTCGCCGTGCTGCTGTTCGCCAGGCTCGCGCCCCTCGGGGTCGCGGGCCTGAGGATCTGGAGCGCCGCGCTGGTCTTCGCGCTCTGGCGCCGCCCCTGGCGGACCCTGGCCCGCCTCGACGCCCGGGGACGCCGGACGATCGTCGCCTGGGGCGCGGTACTGGCCGCCATGAACGTCTGTTTCTACCTGGCGATCGACCGCGTCCCGCTGGGGACCGTCGCCGCGATCGAGTTCCTGCCCGTCATCGCGCTGGCCGCGCTCGGCGCCCGGACCGCCCGAAACCTCCTGGCGCTCGTGGCGGCCGTCGGCGGCGTCTACACGCTGACCGACGTCCGGCCGGTCGGGGAGGGGCTCGGCCTCGTGTTCGCGTTCGCCAACGCGCTGCTGTTCGCCGCCTACATCGTGCTGGCCCATCGCATGTCACAGCGGCTCGGCACCACCGGCGGCGGTGGTGACTCCGGCGACGCCGGTGGTGACTCCGCCGGTGACGTCGGGGGCATCGACGCGCTGGCCGCGGCCATGCTCGTCGCCTCGGTCCTCGTCGCGCCGGTGGCGTTCCGGTGGATCGCTCCCGCGCTCACCGATCCGGTGGTGCTCGCCGCCGGGATCGGGGTCGGGATCTGCTCGTCGGTGATCCCGTACGTCTGCGACCAGCTCGCCATGGCACGGATGGCCCGTTCCACCTACGCGCTGCTGGTGGCGGTGCTTCCGGCCACGGCCACGGTGATCGGCGTCGTGGTGCTCCGGCAGTTCCCCTCGGCCGTCGAACTGGCCGGGGTCGCGCTCGTCGTGCTGGCGGTCGTCCTGCACCGCCCCACCCCGGAGCGGGCCTGACGAGCCCGTCCGTGACCCGTGCCCTCCTCACCGGCGCCCGAGCCCGCGACCACCCGGGCCCGTGACACGACACGACGCGACGCGGTGTGAAACGTGCCGTCAGGTCCGGGCCGACGCCGGTCGCCCGTCCGGCGTGGGGGCTTGTCCGGTGCCGGGACGAAGGTTACCGTTGACGTGTTGACCGGATTTCATAATCGGTCAAAAAGTCAGAAGGAGGGAACGGGTGCGGGAGAAGGCCGGGCGGGCGGGCGGCCGTGCCGACCGGATCCTCGACGCGGCGGGCGGGCTGCTCGTACGCCACGGTTACCGCAAGGTGACGGTCGAGGACGTCGCCCGGGAGACCGGGATCGGCAAGGGCACGGTCTACCTCCACTGGCGGACCAAGCAGCAGCTCTTCGAGGCCGTGCTGCTGCGCGAGTCCATCGCGTACCTGGAGGAACTCCTCGACGAGCTGCGCCGGGACCCGCGCACCCTGCTGCCGCACCGCCTGGTCTCCTCCACGTTCCTGGCCGTCGCCCGCAGGCCGGTGCTGGGGGCGATGGTCGCCGGTTTCACGGAGGGGACGCACGCGACGCGGGCCGACGCCTCCCTGCGGGGCCACGAGCTGCTCATCGCCGAGCGGTTCCACGACCTGATGACCCGGCACGGCCTGTTCCGCGCCGACGTGCCGAACCCGGCGTTCACCTTCGGCGCGGTGACGACCGGCTTCCACGTCCACCGTTCCGAGGAGCCGATGGACGCGGCGGCCAGGGCGGAGTCGCTCGCCCACGTCGTCAGGCACGCCCTGGAGCCCGCCGTACCGCCGGGTGATCGGGAACTGGCCGACGCGACCTCCGAGATGATCGCGATCATCGAGGACCTGATCCCGCCCTTCCGTAAGTGGATCTACGCGTACGAACGCCCGGACGAGCCCGGCTGACCCGGGCCCGTCCCGACCAGGAAGGCACGCCATGACCACCACCGCCGACGCATGGGGCCTGCACGAGGGGCACTTCTGGCTGCGTGACCGCCACCCGGACCGGCCGGTCCGGTTCGACGAGACCACCGGGATGTGGAACGTCTACGGCTACCCCGAGGTGATGCGGATCCTCGGGGACCCGAAGACGTTCTCCTCCGACACCGCCCGGACGCTGCCCGAGGGGATGAGGGAGCCCACCGAGGGCAACCTGGTGCAGATGGACCCGCCCGTGCACGGCAAGCTCCGCAAGCTCGTCAGCCACGCCTTCACCCCCAAGGTCGTCGCCGACCTCGAACCGCGGATCGCCGAGGTGACCGGCGAGCTGCTGGACGCGCTGGACGGGCGGGACCGGCTCGAACTGGTGGCCGACCTCGCCTACCCGCTGCCGGTCATCGTCATCGCGGAGCTGCTGGGCGTGCCCGCCGGCGACCGCCACCTGTTCAAGCAGTGGGTGGACGGCATCTTCGACAGCTCCCGGCAGTTCTCGCTCCGCGACCAGAGCGAGGAGCAGGTGCGCGACCTGGCCCACGTCAGGGAGCAGGTCGCGCACCTGACCGACTACCTGGGCGAGCACGTCGAGGAGCGGCGGCGCAGGCCGCGTGCGGACCTGCTCACCAAACTCGTCGAGGCCGAGGTGGACGGCGAGCGCCTCACCCGGACAGAAGTGGTGAACTTCGCGAACCTCCTGCTGCTGGCCGGGCACATCACCACCACCATGCTGCTGGGCAACACGGTGCTCTGCCTGGACGCCCACCCGGAGTGGTTCGGCCGGGTCCGGGAGGACCGGTCGACGATTCCCGCGGTGATCGAGGAGTCCCTGCGCTTCTTCAGCCCGTTCGCCACCCTCGGCCGGGTCACCGACGTCGACGTCGAGCTCGGCGGCGAGCACGTGCCCGCGGGAGAACTGCTCATGGTCTGGGTCGCGGCGGCCAACCGCGACCCGCGCCAGTTCGCCGACCCCGGCGTCTTCGACCCCACCCGCGACCCCAACCCGCACCTCGCCTTCGGCCGGGGGATCCACTTCTGCCTCGGTGCGCCACTGGCCCGCCTGGAGGGCCGGGTCGCGCTCGGCATGCTGCTCGACCGCTTCCCCCGCCTGCGCACCGACCCGGACGAGCCGCCGCGGTTCCTGGCCAGCCCCAACCTGACCGGGGTACGGAGCCTGCCGCTGCTCACCTCGGCCGGCTGAACGAGCCCGCGCGTTCCCCGGCCCCCTCCACGGGGCCGCACCGCGTCCGCGGCGCCGGTGCGGAAGGCCGGTCCGCGGTGCCGGTCCAGAGGGCCGGTACCGCGGCCTCGGCTCGCGGTGTCGACGCGTCGCGGCGGATGGCCGATAGTGGCTCTCATGAGGTCACCGAAACGGCTGACGCGGGTGCCGGCGCTCGTCCTCCTCACGACGCTCGCGGCGGCCTGCGGCGGTCCGGTCCCGCCGCGCCCGTCGCCGCAGGTCCCCACCCCGGCGCCCCCCACGGCGTCCCCCCCGATGTCCCCCACGGCGTCCCCGACGGTGTCCGCCGTGCTGGAACCCCGGCCGCTGCGGCTCCCCGTCGTCCGGGCGGGGGCACGATGTCCCACGACCTCCCCGCGCCCGTGGTCGGGGCCCGGGGAGGCGTCCAGGGTCCTCGGTGACGGGCCGGTGTACCCGATCGCCGACTACTTCATGAAGGGCGGCGCGGTCCTGGACCTCCGCCCCGAAGACCGCGAGCCCGACGGCTCGTACGTGAAGAAGGTGCGCTGGGTCGTCGCGGACTACACCGGGCCGGTCCTCATCCGTGCCGCGCGCGTCGACGGGAAGGGCACCGCGAGCGCCAGGTTCTCCTACACCGGTGAGAGGCGCGACGGCGGGTACCACGCCGACCTCACCATGCCGAGGACCAGCGTGCCGGGCACGACGACGGTGGGCGGGCCCGGCTGCTACGCGTACCAGATCGACGGCACGACGTTCAGCACGGTCGTCGTGTTCGGCGCCGTCAAGGTCGGCGCCGCGGACGAACCGTCGTCGTGAGGGACCGGCGGGGGCCGGCCGGGTCCCCGGGGTGTCCCGGTCGCCCGGCGCCGACCCGCCCTCCGGCGCGGTGCGGAATCGGCGCGGACGATTCTCACGGCGGCCATTGATTCGGTGTTGGCCGGAACGTATGTTCCTCTCAACATTCGAGTACGCCTCATGTTTTAGGGATTCTCCTGTGCATGCACGCCTCAGGCGAAGGATCACGGCGGCTCCCGCGCTGCTGCTGGTCCTCGCGCTGGCATCCCCCCTCGTCCCCACCTCCGCGTCGGCGTCCGCGACCGTATCCCCGGCCGCGACGGCCGCGATCCGGTCGGCCACCGCGGCTCCCCCTCCCGACGACTACTGCCTCGGCGAGTGCTCCGACATCCTGCCCCCCGGGCAGAACGGCAACGCGACCCTGGCCGGGATCCTCGCCCACCAGGCCCTCGGGACCAAGCCCAGGCACAGTGACGACCAGCTCGGCAGGTACGCGGGCCTCATCTCCGGCTACACCGGCCTGACCGACGAGCAGATCTCCGACTTCTTCAACGACGCCTCGTTCGGCGTCCCCGCGGGACAGGTGGAGAGCACCACGAGTCCCCGCGCGGACGTGACGATCGTCCGCGACAGGGCGACCGGCGTCCCGCACATCACCGGCACCACCCGCGAGGGCACCATGTTCGGCGCCGGGTACGCGGGCGCGCAGGACCGCCTGTGGGTGATGGACCTGATGCGGCACGTCGGCCGGGGCGAGCTGACCCCGTTCGCCGGAGGGGCGCCGGGCAACCGGGCCCTGGAGCAGAGCGCCTGGCGCAACGCCCCCTACACCGAGGCCGACCTGCAGGCGCAGATCGACCGGGTCAGGGCCTCCGGCCCGCGCGGCGCCCAGCTCTACGACGACGTGCAGAGCTACATCAGCGGTGTCAACGCCTACATCGACCGCTGCATGGCCGACCGCAACTGCCCCGGCGAGTACGTGCTGACCGGCCACCTCGACGCGATCACCAACAAGGGCGGGCCGGTGGACTTCACCATGACCGACCTGGTGGCGATCTCCGGTGTGATCGGCGGCCTGTTCGGCGGCGGCGGCGGGGCCGAGATGCAGTCCGCCCTGGTCCGGGTCGCCTCCCGCGCCAAGTACGGCACCGCCGTCGGCGACCAGGTCTGGGCCGCGTTCCGCGCGCAGAACGACCCGGAGACCACGCTCACCCTGCACAACGGCCAGAGCTTCCCGTCGGGGAACGCGCCGTCCGGCGCCACCGGCGTCGTCCTCCCCGACCCCTCCACGGCGCCGGTGGACGTCACCGCCAACGAGACCGGGTCGGCCGCGTCCTCGGCCGCGGTTCCGGCCACCGCCCCGAAGGGCATGATGGACGGCCTGCTCGTCGACAACTCCAAGCCCGGCATGTCCAACGCCGTGGTGGTGTCGGCCGCCGAGTCCGCCACCGGGCACCCGATCGCGGTGTTCGGCCCGCAGACCGGCTACTTCGCCCCGCAGCTGCTGATGTTGCAGGAGCTCTCCGGGCCCGGCATCCGGGCACGCGGCGCCGCCTTCGCCGGGCTCAACCTCTACGTGCTGCTCGGCCGGGGCACCGACTACGCCTGGAACGCCACCTCCAGCGGCCAGGACATCACCGACACCTACGCCCTGCAGCTCTGCGAGCCCGGCGGCGGCGCGGCCACCGTCTCCTCGAACCACTACCTCCACCAGGGCGTCTGCACCGCGATGGAGACGCTGAGGAAGACCAACTCCTGGAAGCCGACCGTCGCAGACTCCACCGCCAAGGGCTCCTACGACCTGGTCGTGCAACGCACCCGGTACGGCCTGGTGAGCTGGCGCGGCACCGTCGGCGGGCGGCCCACCGCCTTCACCACCCTGCGCTCCACCTACCGGCACGAGGTGGACTCGGCCGTCGGGTTCCAGATGTTCAACGACCCCGGCCAGATGGGCGACCCGGCGGCGTTCATGAACTCCGCCTCCACCATCGGCTTCGCGTTCAACTGGTTCTACGTCAACTCCCGCGACGCGGCGTACTTCATGTCGGGCAACACCCCGGTCAGGTCCGCGGTCTCCGACCCGAACCTGCCGATGACGGCCGACGCGGCGCACGAGTGGGCGGGCTTCGACCCCGCCACCAACTCCGCGACCTACACCCCCGCGTCCACCCACCCGCAGTCGGCCGGCCAGGACTACTTCGTCAGCTGGAACAACAAGCAGGCCAAGGACTACGGCGCCGCGGACGGCAACTTCAGCTTCGGGCCGGTCCACCGGGCCGACCTGCTGGACCGGCCCGTCAAGGCGGCCCTGGCCGGTGCCGGGAAGCTCGACAAGGCGGGCACCGTGAAGATCATGGCGGAGGCCGCCGTGACCGACCTGCGCGGCACGAGGGTCCTGCCCGACCTGCTCCGGGTCCTGGGCAGCGCCGCGGTGACCGACCCGGCCCTGGCCTCGACGGTCTCCAAGCTGGAGGCCTGGGCGGCGTCGGGCGCCAAGAGGGTGGAGACCTCGCCGGGCAGCAAGACCTACGCCCACGCCGACGCGATCCGCGCGTTCGACGCGTGGTGGCCCAAGCTGGTCCGCGCCCAGTTCAGGCCCGGCCTGGGGGACGGCCTCTACCAGTCGCTCGTCAACACCCTGCAGATCAACGAGTCGCCGTCGGGTCACCAGCAGGGTGACGTGTCCTCCTTCCCCGCCTCCGCGAACGAGGCCCAGGCGCACAAGGGCTCGGCCTTCCAGTACGGCTGGTGGGGGTACGTGAGCAAGGACGTCCGCGCGGTGCTCGGGGACCAGGTCTCCGGCCCGCTGCCCGCGAAGTACTGCGGGGGCGGCACCGTCGCCGGATGCCGCACCGTGCTGCTGGAGAGCCTGTCGGCGGCGCTCGCCGAGCCCGCGGCGACGACCTACCCGGCCGACGACGTCTGCTCGGCGGGCGACCAGTGGTGCTCCGACGCCGTCGAGCAGTCGCCGCTCGGCGGGATCAAGCACTCGCTGATCTCCTGGCAGAACCGGCCGACCTACCAGGAGGTCGTGTCGTTCCCGGCGCGCCGGGGCGACGTGACCGCCAACCTGGCCCGGGGGAAGACCGCCAGGGCCTCCAGCAGCCAGCTCTTCCACCCGGCGAGCCGGGCCGTCGACGGTGATCCCACCACCCGCTGGTCCAGCTCGTCCAGCGACGACCAGTACCTCCAGGTGGACCTGGGGGCGAACGCGACCGTGGCCAGGACGGTGCTGCGCTGGGAGGCGGCCTACGGGTCGGCGTACTCGATCCAGACCTCCACCGACGGCTCGGCCTGGACCACGGTCCGCTCCGTCACCGGAGGGAACGGCGGCGTCGACAACGTGACGTTCGCCCCGACCCAGGCCCGCTACGTGCGCGTCCAGGGCGTCACGCGCGGCACCTCGAACGGCTACTCCCTCTACGAGCTGGAGGTCCACTCCCACTGATCTCCCGCCTGGCGGGACCGAGCGGGGGGCGGCGGTGCACGGACCGCCGCCCCCTTTCCACGCGTCCGCGGCCGTGGCAGCAACCGTGGCCGGGACCGGGGCTGTGACCGGGGCCGGTGGTCTCGTGTGCGGTCAGGAGGGGGCCAGCGGGTTCGCGACCGGTACGTACCCGGCGGAGCGGTCCGCCGAGCGGGCCCACCTGACCGACAGGTTGGCCTTGGCGGGAAGCGGCCTCCCGGACAGCAGGTCCGTCATCCGCCGCGGCCACCCGCGGGACCCGGCGTACCCGTCCAGGACCTCCCTGGCGACCGCCCACAGCTCACGCCCGAGCCCGCCCCCGTTCGCGTGCCCGCTCCCGTGCCCGGCTCCGGCGAGGGAGGCGGCGATCTCGGGGAGGTGGTTGACCATCAGGCAGTAGACCACCCGGTCCCACCCGGCGGCCGGGTCGTAGGTGAGCGCCTCGGCCACCCGGCCGGGCAGCCCGGACAGATCGTGCCGTCCGGCGACGAGCTTGGTCCCCTCCAGGTCGCGGAAGACCGCCTCCACCGGTAGTCCCGCCGCGTCCACGCCGATCAGGACGTTCTGCAGGTGGGGTTCTAGCACCACGCCGTGGCCGAGGTAGGCGTCCAGCACCGGTGGCGCCACGCGTTCCACGTACGCCCGCCACCAGCTCACCGGATCGGCCACCGGGTGCCCGGCGGCGGCCAGGGCGCCGCTGAGCAGCGGGGTCACCCCCGGCCGGCAGACCGACCACGGCGCCACCCGGACGATCACCCCCAGCCCCTCCAGCAGCCGGGTGCCCAGGGCGGCCGAGCGGTAGCCCGGCTCGGGCAGCCAGCGGGTGCCGGGGAAGTCGGCCGACAGCTCCCGGAAGACCGGTTCGAGGCGGCGGCTCAGCTCGACCGCGCCCGCCAGCTCGTACCAGGAGTTCTTCCGCAGGCAGTTGGTGATCCGCACGTCCAGGCTGAACTTCAGGCACCGGTCGGTAAGGGGCTCGTAGACCGTGCGGACCGACGAGGTGGGGACCGCGTCGCGGGAGCTCTCGCCCAGGTCGATCAGGCGGCCGTCGGCCAGCGGCGCGGCCAGGTCCGCCGCGAGCAGATCGAGCTGCCACGGGTGCGCGGGCAGCAGCGCGTAGCCCGGCGGCGCCTGGCCGAGCGCGTCCAGGGAGCTCGTGTCGCCGGCGCCGGCCAGCACGTCCCGCCTGACCCCCAGCAGCCGCAGCGGGAAGCTCGCGTGCGCCTCGGGCGCGTACCGCAGCCAGCCGTCACCGCCGCGCGCCTTGGGGCTGGGATGGAACGGGTGCCCGAACACGAGCGCCTGCTCGGAGGCGAGCCACGGGTCGGCGGGCGGCGGCGCGTCCCGCCGCGCCGCGAGCAGCGCGGCCATGACGTCCCTGCTCTCGGCCACCTGGGAGGCGAACTCCTCGTTGTCCTCGCCGAGCTCGCTCTCCACCAGCCGGACGAGCAGGTCCGCCGAGAGCGGCTGCCAGGTGCCGTTCTCCAGCCATTCGGCCCGCCCGTCGAAGCGCAGCGCCAGGCCGCCGTGCGCGCGGACGCGCAGCGGGGTGCCCGCGACGCGCAGCAGCACGTACGGCCACTCGTGCCCGACCTGGCCGCGGGGTGCCGAGATCTCCCGCACGCAGCAGCGCAGCAGCGCGGCGAGGGAGGCCTCCTCGGCGACGGACGCCGGGGAGTCGAGGGCGAGGCTGGTCATGGCGTCCTTCGCGTGGTCGCGGCCGGTGCGGCCTGGGGTGGCTGGCGGAGGTAGTTCGGGCCGCTCGTGCCGTAGAACTTGTTCACGTCGCGCGCGCCGGTACGCGCCTTGTCCACCAGTGTCCCAGCGGTGATCATCGACTTCCCGACGAGCCGGGCGGCGTCCAGGGTCCTGGCCCGCAGCAGCCTGGCCATAGGGTCCTCCCCGTACGCGTCGAGCGCCTCGGCCAGCGTCCCGCGGACCAGCTCGAAGGCCCGGCGCGCCGGTAGCGTGCCGAACACCGGCGCGGCGGCGGCCAGGTGCAGGGTGATGGTCACGAACATGTCGGCCAGCGCGTGCGGATCGTCGGTCAGCATCCGCGGGTCGGTGAAGTCCGGGACCGTCAGGCCCGCGTCCCGGAGCCGTTCCGGCGAGGTGAGGAGACCGTCGTTGTCCTTGACGAGCAACCCGGCCGGACCGCCGCCGGGGCCGGGGGCGGGGGCGGGGCCGAACACCAGCGAGAGGTTCTGCTGGTGGGTCTCCAGCGCGGTGCCGTACCTGACGAAGAGACGCACGTGGAAGCGGAACAGCGTCCGAAGGTACCGTTCGAGCAACCGGGCGACGTCTCCTCCGCACCAGCGCCCGGCGAGCTCCTCCACGACCAGCCCGCCCCCGGGAAGCGGCGCCGGCAGCGCCGCGACCGGGACGACCTCCCCGGCCGGGTGACGCCGCAGCAGCCAGCCGAGGTACTCGTGCCCGGCGTGGCCGTAGGTCTGCTCGTCGGCGAGGAGCACCTCCGGGTCGGGCATGGCGCGCAGCAGCAGTTCGGCCCGCGCCCCGTCGACCAGCGTGCCCGGTTTGATCGACCTCCGGTTGCGCAGCCCGAGGGTACTGGTGGCCAGCGGCAGCTTCAGGAAGGTGCCCGGCGAGACCTCGACCGTGCGCATCGACAGCGTGGGCCGCACGTTCAGGTACGCCTCCGGAGCCATGGTCGCCCACTCGATCCGCTCGACCTCGGCGACCGTCAGCGGGTGTACCGGGAAGAGCACGTGCGTCCCGGCGAGGTCCGGCGCGAGCCCCACGTCCGGGAAGGCGGGCGCGTCCGGGAAGGCGGGCGCGTCCGGGACCTGTGCCCCGGTCAGCCGTTCGCGGGGCACCGCGGCCCAGCGCAGCGCGAAGACGGGCGCGAACTCCGGCGCGTACGCCACCAGTTCCTCGTCGGAGAGCCCGATCCGGCAGCGGGCCGTCGGGTAGACGGGATGGTCGACGAAGGCGGCCAGCGTCTCGTACCGCATGCCCCCGCTCCCGCCGCGCCGCCCGCCCCCGCGCTTCCCGGAGTCCCGGCCCCGGGGGGCGGGCGTGCCGCCGGGAACGGGGTCCAGTCTGGCGAGCACCTCCTCGCGGAGGGCGTCGTGCAGGTCCAGGGCGCGCAGCGCCTCGTGGCACTCCCGGACGAACGACTCGACCCCGGCGGCGTCGGCCGGCGCGGAGACCTCGCGCAGCGCGTGCAGCACCTCCCGCAGGCGCAACGTCTCCCAGGGAGCCGTCACGAAGTCCTGGAAGAGCGAGCCCGGGGTCAGCCGCACCCGCCTGCCCCCGGGGAGCAGCAGCGCGACCCCGTCCTTGCCCCGGGTCATCCGCCCGGCCAGGCCGCCGTAGTCCTCGCGCAGCAGCGCGTCCAGCACCCGGGCGGCCAGGTAGGACTCCCGCGGGCTCACCGAGCCGGCTCCGGCTCCGGCACCGGCGCCGGAGCCCGAACGGCGCGCGCCGGGACCGGAGCCGCTCCCGGCGCGACGGCCGGAACCGTCGCGGAAGGCGGCGGAGGAGAGCCGGGCGTGGAAGGCGGCACCGGCGCCGGCGGGGGAGGCCGGCCCCTGGCCGGGACCGGTCATGCGATCACCCACGGGTTCTCGGCGTTGAATCCCGTGATGGCCGCGTCCACGCTGGCCCGGTCGGGGCCGATCGCGCGGACGATCCCCAGGTAGTCCCGGTTGGTGTGGCTCGGCTCGATCCGGTCGCCCACGGCGCGCAACGGCCGGTGCCAGATCCTGACCGGTCCGCCGGTCGCCGGGACGACCGTCCCGGGAGCCGCGGCGACCGTCCCCGGGCGGCCGGCGACCAGGCTCAGCGCGGTCCCGTGCCCCCTGGCCCGGCCGGGAGCCCTCAGCCCCGCCCCGAGATGGACCCCGAGGATCAGCTCGAACAGCGGCACGTCCAGCAGGTCGGCCAGCAGGAACTCGCAGTGGTCGCCGATCACCCGGTAGTTGACCTCCACGATCCGCGGCCCCTGGCGGGTCATCACGTACTCGGTGTGGCAGGCGCCCAGGCCCACCCCCAGCGCCTCCAGGGCCCGGAGCACGTGGTCGCGGCCGGGGGGCGGCTCCCAGTCGAGCCGTTCCTCCACGAAGTGCGGCAGCGGTCCCAGGACCGTGCGGAAGCCGCCGAGCACCTCGATCCGCTCGCCGTCCCCCAGCGTCTCCATCGTGTGCAGCGGCCCGTCGAGGTACTCCTCCACGACCAGCGCCTCCCCGGGGCGCCGGGCCCTGATCCCCGCCACGGCCGCGGCGAGCTCGCCCGCGTCCCCCACCAGGACGACGTCCTCGCTGGCCACGCCCTCGCGGGGCTTCACCACGGCGGGGAAGGGCACCCGCTCCGGCAGGGGGTCCACCGGTCCCAGCCGCCGGGACCAGACGGTCTCGACCCCGGCGGCGGCCAGCCGCCGCCGGGTGAGCGCCTTGTTCTTGGTGTCGACGCAGGCGCGCCAGTCCTTGGCCGGCAGGTCGAAGTAGGCGGCCGCGAGCGCGGTCTCCGCCTGGATGTGGTCGGAGTTGGAGAAGATCGCGTCCGGGGGACGGTGGTGCGCGACGGTGTCGATCACCGCCCGCGGATCGCGTACGTCGCAGGGGAGCACCTCCGTCCCGGCGTCACGGTGCCGCTCCGGCCGGTCGGTGAGGATGGTGACCTCGCAGCCGAGCGCGCGCGCCGCCGGGAGAAAGCCGTCGGTGACCGAGACGGTCGGTTTCAGCGCGGTGAGGTACAGCCGCAATGCAGACTCCTGAGATCAGGTAAGGCTAACCTAACCATCGGCATCCTAGCCAGACGGCGATCATCGCAGACGGGGGATCGGGCTATTGACCGCATATACCCGTGTCGTCCGCTTGTCGGGACCTTTCCGTGTCCCGCATCCCTGTCCCCGCGGGGACATGTACGTTCCACGCCCACGGCGAGGACCCCCCTTCCCACGCGGCGGGGAGAACCGGGCGGGAGCGGCCGGTGGTCGTGGCGCGTGCCGGACCCATCGGGAGGGAGGGTACCGGACCAGGTGACGCGCGCGGAGAGGTCCGTCCCGGCCGCATAGTATGTGCACTCGGTTCGGGAGAACGGAACGGCGTGGAGATCACCGCACAAGAAGGACTGCTCGGCCCCCTGCTGCTCGCCCGCGGTGCCATCGACCGATCGGCGGCGCTCCGCGCCGACACCGGGTGGCTGGAGGCGGCCTGGGCGGACGAGGCCACCAGGGTCATGGTCGTCGGCGACGGGCGCGCGCTGGTCCGCCGCCTGGGCGAAGAGGCCGAGCTGGTGCTGCTGTCCACCGCCGAGGCGCCCGAGGGGGAGCGCTACCTGCTCGGCGTGGACGCCCGGCAGGTCGCCTACTTCGCCGTGGCGGTGCCCGCCCAGGGGAGATCCGGCCCCGTCGCCGGGGACCCCGGTCCCGCGCCCCTCGACCGGCTCGCCGCCGCGCTCCCCTCCTCCGTGCGGGAGCGGGGACCGGTCTCGGCGGCGGGGCTCCGGCAGATCGGCTCGCTGCTCGGCGATCTGGACGCCGGGCTGATGGTGTACGCGGTCGCCCTGGAGGCCTGGCACTCCACCCACGAGTTCTGCCCCCGCTGCGGAAGCCGCACCGAGGTGCGGGCGGGCGGGCACATCCGGGTCTGCCCCGAGGACGGCAGCCAGCACTTCCCCAGGGTCGACCCCGCGGTGATCATGCTGATCCACGACGACCGGGACCGCTGTCTGCTGGCCAGGGGGCCGCAGTGGCCCGAGGGGCGGCTCTCGGTGCTGGCCGGGTTCGTCGAGCCGGGCGAGTCGCTGGAACACGCCGTGGCCCGCGAGGTGGCCGAGGAGGTCGGCGTGCGCGTGGTCGACGCGCGCTACATGGGCAGCCAGCCCTGGCCGTTCCCGCGCAGCCTGATGATCGGCTTCTTCGCGCGGGCCACGACGACGGAGTTCGTCCTGGAGCCCCAGGAGATCGCCGAGGCGCACTGGTTCAGCCGCGCCGAGCTGCTGGCCGCCCTGGAGAGCGGCGAGGTCCGCCTGCCGTCCACCCTCTCGATCGCCCGCAGGCTCATCGAGGCCTGGTACGGAGGACCGCTGACCGGCGACTGGTGATCCCACCGCCCGGGACCCGCCCGGGACCCACCGCCCCGGATTCTCACGGAGCCCGGCCGAGGCCCGGGACCGGGCACACGGAAGATCGGGCACGTCCGCAGGACCGGGTCGCCTCCGCAGGACCGAGGACCGGGTCGCCTCCGCAGGACCGAGGACCGGGTCGCCTCCGCAGGACCGAGGTCCG